>JBHEMR010000001.1:0-10136 GCA_046262495.1 Pseudonocardiaceae bacterium
GACCAGGCGCCGGCTTCCTGGCGGGCGCCGGAACAATGGTCACCGTGGGCTGAGTTCAACGAGCTGTACGAGCAGATGGGACGCTTGCTGCCTGATGTCTGGGGCACCGGCCCGGACCGCGCAGGCGGATGGTGGCGGCCGCGGCGGACGTGGAGGAGACCGCCGAGGCCTACCTGGCCGAGCTGGAACTGCCCGGGGTGAAGCAGGAGGACATCTCAGTCGAGCTGAGCGGCGGGGAGCTCACCGTGTCAGGTGAGATGAAGGAGCGGGAACGAGTAGGTTTCCTGCGCACCCAGACCCGGCGAGTCGGCCGGTTTGACTACCGCCTGAGCTTGCCCGCCGACATCGAGGAGGACCAGGTGAGCGCATCACTGTCGAACGGAGTGCTCACCGTGCGAGTGCCTAAGGCCGCGAAATCCCGGCCTCGCAAGATTGCGATCACCAGCTGAGCAGGTTTCCTCGCTTCTTACCGGCCGGTGGAGGTGCCCAGTGGGGCGCTCCACCGGCCGCGGCGTGTGAGCAGGTGTCCCCACGCCGGACAGATCCCCTAATCTGCTGGTATGGCGCCAAGTCGGTCGGAAATCCTCAGCGCTGCACCTCCGATGTTCAAGTCGCGACTGTTGAATTCGCTGACCCGGACCCACCCTGCCGTGCCGCTGGTGCTGTATGGCCCGGCGATCTTGGCGCTGGCGGTGTGGGGCGTACAGCGGGTTGGCGTCCTGGTCGCGATCGCGCTGATGGTCGGGGGCTACCTCACCTGGACCCTGACGGAGTATTGGGTGCATCGTGTGGTGTTTCATTTCCAGCCGCGTGGCCGGCGGAGCGAATCGTTCGTGTGGGCTATTCATGGGGTGCATCACGACTATCCCAATGACCCGCGGCGGGTCGTTGCGTCGCCAGCAGCGAGCGTTCCGATCGGTGCCGCAGCGGCGGCCCTGTCCTGGCTGATGTTGCCGGGGGCCTGGTGGCTGCCGTTCGCGGCTGGCTGGGGTGGTGGGTATCTCGCCTATGACCTGCTGCACGCGTACCTGCATGTCGGCCGGCCGAGGACGGCGCTGGTCCGCTGGCTGCGGGCGCGGCATCTGCGCCACCACTTCGCGAACGCCCGAGGAGACTTCGGCGTCAGCGCGCCGTATTGGGATTATGTCTTCCGCACCGCGCTACCGGGCCGCCTACCACGCCGTAAGCCCGTTCGGGAGGCGATGATGCTGCGAGGCTGAATATGGCAGGAGCGAATGTGCGACCAAGCTGACAAGCTCCGCAGTGTGCCGCGCTGCGCCTATGCCCCCGGCCTGCGCCGGCATCGTGGGGCGGCGACCCGGACCTTGCCGAGGAGTCGCCAAGGACTGCGCCGAACCGGCCGACACTGCGGACCAGGGTCCGGCTACTGCCAGCGGTCAGCTTGCTCCTCCTTAACGTCGAGATCGGGCTGCTCGGCATAGCTGAAGGTGATGGGGGACACCTCGGTGCGCGGGTGGTATGAGGGGTCGAGCCGAACGAGGTCCCACTCGTTGATCCAGGCCCGCACGTACTGGCGCATCCGGGTGGTGCCGAGCCGTTCGAGACCGGTCACGTCGGGGGCGTTCCAGCCGAAGGCCTCGGAGTGGAGGATCTTGAGCCGCTGGTAGGCGTAGTCGAGTTCGTCGGCGTCTGGGGCGGTGAGCAGCAGCATGTCGCGCTCGATCAGACCCATTGCCGTCTCAGCCCGGGAGGCGATCTCGTCCCATTCAGCTGACTGCTTGGCGCGCAGCTTCGCCGGCACCACCTGCCGGTCGTTCTTCGCCGTGAGCACGGCGGCGTCGAAGTCGTCGGTCATCGCCAGCACGGTCGCGAGCGGGGACACCGGGTCATCGGCGTCCGGTTGCAGCCAGCAGGCCAGCTCGGCGTAGGAGCGGCCCCGTTGCTGCAAGGTATAGCGCCCGATCAGCTCGACCTCGTCGAACAGCAGTACCCAGCCCTCGCAGCCGGCGGCGACGAGCAGCCGGGCCAGGAACCGGAACCGCTGACGAGCCAGCTCTCGCGCGGGCACCGCGGCCAGCGCCGGACGTCCCAGCCCGGCGAACTTGGCGTGCCGGCGGACCTCGGCGACGGCGAGACGGTCCCCGGACCAGAACCTGACGATCGCGTCGGCGAAGTTGTCCTCACCGGCCTGAACTCGCGGGAACAGGGTCAGCGTCAACGGGAACCACTCGTCGACCGGGGCGCCGGGACCACCGGCCCAGCGCATCAGCTCGGCGAAGGGCGGGCTCTCGGGATCTAGGCCCGCGGCTGCCTCGGCCACCGCGCCGACCGCCCCGTCGGGCAGCACCGCGGACTCCACCGCGGCGCGCAGCACCTTGGCCGGGTCGTGCAGCGGCGTCTCCTTGCTGACCACGATGCGGCTCACCGCGTACCCCCGGTCCAGGCTCAGGTGGGTCAGGTGTTCCAGGACGTGGCTCTTGCCCGCGCCGAACCCGCCACCGAGCAACAGTCCTCGTGGTCCGGTGCGGACCTGGCCGATCCCGTCGATCAGGGTGGTGAAACGGTCCTCGATGTCGGACTGGCCACTGCCCAGCGCGGTCACCGCGTCCCTGCTCGGCACCCCCGACCGCAGGGCCTCGACCGCGCGTCGCGCGGCGAGCCGGCCCGAGGTGTTCATCGGACCACCTCCAGGCGGGTTTCCAGCCGGACCAGGGCGGCGAACGGGTTGGCGCGGCGGCGGTCGCGGATCTCGTCGATGACCCGCAGGTGCAGGGCGCTGTAAGCGGGCAGGCCGCGGGTGTCGTCGGTGACCAGCTCGGGTGGCACCGTCACCGCAACGAACGCGCCGCGCAGGTTGTCGGTGGCGTCGACGAGCTGGCGCAGCACCTCGTAGGCGTCGAGCACCGCGGCCTTGCTGTAGTAGTGGCCGGCTCGCTGTTCCAGCGGGGGACGGCGGGCGACCGCGAGCCGGCTCAGGTCGACATCCAGTACGAGACCCGACCCCGTGACGCGGGCCCGCCACGCCGCCAGCGACACAAGCAACGACCGCGCGTTGTGCCGCGCAACCCGCCCGTACAGCGAGGCGGACTTCAGCATCCGCAGGGCGACAGGCTCGACCCGCAGCCAGGCCAGCACCGCGTCCCGTTCGGCGTGGAGGACATCGCCGGTGCCCAGCTCGCACTGGCACAGCCGCAACACCGCCAGCCGGAACTCCCGGTCCAGCGACGGGTCGCGCAGCACCGCGGCTTCCAGGTGCCGGCGCATGCTCCGAGCGGCCTCCGGCACGGCGACGTCGTGGTGCGCGGCGACCGTGGCGACAGCCAGCTCGTCGGGCGCGCGGGGCGGCAGGCCCAGCGACTCCCACCCGACGCGCACCTGGCGTCGCGCGAGATCACACCAGTCGACCTGGCGGGCGACGGCGGCGAAGAGCTGGTCAATCAGGTGCACCCGGTGATCCGCCGCGTCCACCCCGACGCACAGATATCCCTCCGCGTCCGCGATGGATGTCAGGCTGCGATGCCAGCGCATCGCGACCTCGTCGCTGCCGGCTACGACGAAGCGCACTGCAGCCCCTCCGGCCCGGACGTAGTCACCCAGGTACTCCTTGGACACGAACTCGGCGTACTCCTCGGGCCCCAGCCCGATCCCGCCCGCGGGCAGGCCACCACGGATCTCGCTCATCCTGTGTCCTCCTCACTTCGGTCCGACTCGCTGCGGTCCGACTCGCTGCGATCCGACTCGACCGCGATACCCCAGTACCGCTGTTGCTGCCCGCTCATGGCCACCGTGGTGAGCACACCGGCCTGGCGGATGCCCGAGCTGGCCGCCCAGCGCAGCCGCTGTCCGCCGGGACCGGCGGTCTCACCGCTCTGGTCGAGCAGGTACAGATCGCGGGCGAACTCGGCGCGGGTGTAGTCACGGGACTGCCCGGGCAGCAGCGTCAGCGCGCTGTAGATGTCAAGCAGCCGCACGACCGCGCCAGTCACCTTGCCCTGCCTGGCGACGACAAGGTCGTAGGCGCTGACCAGGCTCGCCAGGAACGGCGCCGGCTTGAACCGGGGCCCGGCCCGCTGCGCCTTGGCCAGCTGAGCGACCACGACCGACGGTCGGATCCCACGGGCCCGCTTGCGGTCGATCTCCAGTGCGGCTTCGCCGGGCAACACCCGCACGATCGACGGGTAGCACAGCAGCCGGTCGTCGTCGGCGAACATGGCGACGTCCGCGGCTTCGGCCGCGGTGAGCAGCTCCTTGGCGTATGCACCGGAGCCGAGCATGTCGACTTCGTCGACGTCGTAGGCGGTGGCCACCACGCCCACTCGCTGCACGACCTCACCGGCCATCGCCTGCACCGCGTCCAAGACCCGGCGCAACTCCCGCACCTGGCCCGACGCGGCCGCAGCGTGGGCCCGCTTCAGCTCGCGGGCCAACGAGGCGACGGCCTTGCTGCTGGCCTCCACCGCACTTTCTACCCTGGCGAGCGCGCCCTCCAGGCCGGTCGTGTCCTGGTTGCTGTCTGTTTCCTCGTCCTGCATGGCCGAGAGAGTATCCGTCGATTCGACGCCGTGGCCGCCCGGTGGTTCCTCGCCGGCTAGCCACAGCCACCCTGTTCTAGCCGGCGCCGATCAGCCGCCTTCCTCAACATCGACGGCTGGGACCGGCTACCCAGGAACAGCAGGAGCGCGTGATGGCACCATGGCGGACATCGCCCGCCTTTGCGGCAGCTGACGCCATGCACAGGAAAGGGGCCCGACCGAAGGGTCGGGCCCCTAAGAAGGGATAAACTTGTCCTGGTTCCGATGTACGCCGAAATATGCAGCGACCACCTCCACGGAGACCGTTCCTCAACCTCCTACGTTCCTGTACACCTGCCTTTGCGCTGCCTCGTGCGAGCGCTTCTCGGACTGTCCACCGTTGTTGTCGGCGCATTTTCTAACAGCTGCCGCCGGAAGCTGTCAAGTCCCCCAAGCACAGTTGCCGAGCGCGGAGCCGCGGACTGCGAAGCGGACCGGCCACTGGGTACAGAGGGCTCCGCGGAGCGCCGACCATGGGACACTTTCATGACTGGCGTGGCCGCGTCCGAGTCTGCACCGCCGTGACCGTCCGTCGAGGAGGTGGGCCATGAATCTGTGGCGTACAAAGACCATCGAGCAGTCCATCGCGGATACCGAGGAACCCACGCACCAGCTCCGTAAGCGGCTAGGTCCGATTGATCTGACCGTCTTCGGGGTGGGGGTGGTCATCGGTACTGGCATTTTCGTGCTCACCGGCAAGGCCGCCGGGGTCCAGGCCGGTCCGGCCGTCGCGCTGTCGTTCGTCTTCGCGGGCATCGCCTGCGCGCTCGCCGCGCTGTGTTATGCGGAGTTCGCCAGTACGGTGCCGGTGGCAGGCTCCGCGTATACCTTCTCCTACGCCAGTCTCGGCGAGCTGGTGGCATGGATCATCGGCTGGGACCTCATCCTTGAGCTCGCTCTCGGAGCCAGCACGGTGGCGGTCGGCTGGTCGACCTACTTCGCTGACGTGATGAAGCAGTTGAGCATCACCATCCCCGAGTGGGCTTACGGCACTGGACACAACCTGGTCGCCGCCGTGATCGTCTTGATCCTCACCGGCATCATCTGCCTGGGAATCAAGGTTTCCTCGCAGGTGAACATCGTGATCGTCGCGATCAAGCTCGCCGTTGTGCTGTTTGTGATCGTGGCCGGGCTGTTTTACATCAAGGCCAGCAACTACTCACCGTTCATCCCGCCGGCCGGCTCGCCGCCCGCTGGTGGCGCGCAAAGCACACCGTCGCTGTTGCAGGATCTCGGTTTCGCACCCGGCTCCTTCGGCGTCACCGGCATCTTTACTGGTGCCGCGCTGGTCTTCTTCGCGTTCATCGGCTTCGACATCGTTGCGACCGCCGCGGAGGAAACCCGGAACCCGCAACGGGACATGCCGATCGGGATTCTCGGCGCGCTAGGTATCTGTACGACGCTCTACGTCGCGGTGTCGCTGGTGATCACCGGGATGGTGAAGTACACCTCGATCAAGATTGACGCGCCGCTGGCTGAGGCCTTCCGCTCGGTCGGCAAACCGGCCTTCGCGACAGTAATCTCGGTGGGGGCGCTGCTCGGCCTGACGACCGTCATGATGATCCTGCTGCTGGGTCAAAGCCGGGTCTTCTTCGCGATGAGCCGCGACCGGTTGCTGCCGCCGGGGTTCTCCACCGTGAGCGAGCGGTTCGGCACCCCGATCCGAACCACGATCACGACCGGCGTCGCGGTGGCCGTCATCTCCACGTTCGTGCCACTCAGCGAGCTGGCCGAGCTCGTCAACATTGGTACCTTGTTCGCCTTCGTTCTCGTCGCCATCGGCGTCCTGGTGCTGCGCCGCAGCCGTCCTGACCTGCCCCGAGCGTTTCGCTGCCCCGGCGTCCCGGTTGTCCCCATCCTCGCGGTGCTGGCATCGTTCTATCTGATGCTCAACCTGCCGGCAGCCACCTGGATCCGGTTCGCCGTGTGGATGGCCGTCGGGTTCGTCGTGTATTTCGTCTACGGTGCCAGACACAGTCGGCTTCGCACCGACCCGAACTACGCCCGCGCGATTGACTAGAGCGCAGCGCGCCAGCACTCGGGGCCGTGGTAGGGCCTACTTGAAGGTGTCTTTGATTTTTTCACCGGCCTGCTTGAGTTTGGCCTTGACCTGATCTGCCTTTCCCTCAGCTTTGAGTTCGTTGTCACCGGTAGCGCGACCCGTGGCTTCTTTGCTCTTGCCTTTGAGCTCTTCGACCTTGTTCTTGGCCTTGTCCACAAAACTCATGGTGTTCTCCCTGTCCTGCACCCACCTGGTGGGGTGCTCTCGGTCAAGGATAGTCGGGCCGGGACGCCGGCGCCTGTTCGTCGTTGCGCCGCTGGACCAGCCTCTGTCGCTGCCCGCCCGACGCACCCCCGGTGCCCCGGGGGTGTGGCACTACTGTGACCCGTCATGCGTGAAGGGTTAGGCAGCATGGCACAGCACCTGAACCGGTGTGAAGCCGATGCGGTGGCGCGGAGCCCTGTGCTGCCCGCGGACCAACCTGCTCGCCCGGTGACGGTGTTGACCGAAGCCGCGCGCGGTGGCGTGTTGTGGGTGGGTATCGCTGCCGCGCTGGCTGCTCGCCAAGGGCGCACTCGGTGTGCCGCCAGGGACGGTGTCGTGGCGGTAGCAGTGGCCAGTGCCAGCTCGCATCTGGTCGGGCGGTGGTTACCCAGACGGCGTCCCGAAGCTGGTCATCTACCGGCGTATCAGGCTTTGGTGCATAAGCCGACGTCGTCTTCATTTCCCTCGGCTCATGCGGCCACGGTGGCGGCTTTCACCACTGCGGTAGCGTGCGAAAGCCCGATCGCCGGTGTCGTGGTGGCACCGCTGGCGGTGGCAGTGGCCCATTCCCGGTTGCGTACCAGGGCGCACTGGCCCAGCGACGTGGTCGCCGGCGCGCTGTGGGGAATTGCCGTGGGGGTGGCCACGCGACGCTTGCTCCGACTACTGGCCGCCGCCGACAGCATCCAAGTCGCTCGGTTCGTCGCGGGATTAGTGCTGCAACGGCACCTCGGCGTGTCGCCGCAGTACTAGCTCAGAGCAGCCGACTTACGACCCGCCGGAGTTCGGACGGGTCTGCTCACCGGTGCCATCGCCTGTGCCATTCGGCGCAGCCCGAGTGAGGACCCGCTGCGCCGCTGCGGCCCCCTCATACCCGTCGGACTGGGTTTGGCTGTCCTGGTCGAGACTGCGGTAGATGTCAAAGAAGTTGGCGATCTCGGCGAGCTGGTGCGCCGGCAGCTGAGATAGCTCGTCGACCTCGACGTAGGCGGGCTCACCCTCGGGTACACATACCAGTTTTGCTTCGCGGCCGTGCCCAGTCAGGATTCAGAAGACCCCGATCGGCCGGGCCCGCACCCGCACCCCGGGATAGGTCGGCTCAATCGTGAGTACCAACGCGTCGAGCGGTTCGTCGTCGGACCCGAGCGCGCCTGGAACGTAGCCGTAGTCGGCCGGAAAAGCGAACGCCCCAGGCAGCCGTCGGTCGAGCCAGACCAACCCGGTCTGCTCATCGATCTCGTACTTGTTGCGACTGCCGCGCGGCGTCTCCACCACGACTTCGATCATCTCCACGCCGAGCAGGATAGGGCCAGCATGGCCGGCGGGGCCATTGAAGACCTGCAGACGCCGTAACGAGCAGGGACCGGCGCGACGACCTGGTGCACAACCTCGTCACGCAGCTGTCCCAGTGCGATCGGCCGATTCAGGAACGGATGGTGTGGCACTTCCTGCCGTCGAGGACGACCTCGGCCTGCGAGTTGGAGACGGGCTGGGTATCAGCCCCAGCGACGTGGCCGGCTTAGAGCACGTTGGCCAGCCAAGACCTATCTGAATCCGACCGGCAGCGGCTGGCGAACCTAGGCAAATTAGTAGCAGCGCCGCAGTACCAGCATGGCTCTGGCCTGGGCCCGCAACTTGCCGCCCGGTACGGCGTCGCGTTGCTTGCGGCGGGCGTTGGCCAGCAGCGGGTCGGTGGTATCTACGACGAGCTCCCAGCTCCGGCCATATGCGGAGTCGGGCAGGGTGAACATGATTGGTCGGTGGTGGGCATTGAACAGGAGCAGGAACGAATCGTCGATGATCCGTTCGCCGAGATCATCGACTTCGGGGATACCCCGGCCGTTGAGGAAGATCGCGACGCTTTTGGTGGACGGGACGTTCCAGTCCTCCTCGCTCATCTGCTGCCCATCAGGGCGCAGCCAGGCGATGTCCTCGATGTTGGAGCCCCGGATCGAGCGGCCCTGAAAGAACCGGCGACGACGAAACACCGGGTGCTCGGCGCGCAGCCGGGTGACCCCGGCGATGAACTCGGTGAAGACCGAGTTCAGCCGCGCCTCGTCCCAGTCCACCCAGCTGATCTTGCCGTCCTGGCAGTAGACGTTGTTGTTGCCCTCTTGGGTGCGGCCTAGTTCGTCGCCGTGCGCGAGCATCGGAACGCCCTGGGAAAGCAACAGAGTGGTCAAAAAGTTGCGTTGCTGACGTTCCCGCAGCGCGATGATCTTGCCGTCCTCACTGGGACCCTCAACGCCACAGTTCCACGAGCGGTTGTGGCTCTCACCGTCGCGATTGCCCTCGCCATTCTCATCATTGTGTTTGTCGTTGTAGGACACCAGATCGTTTAACGTGAACCCGTCGTGCGCCGTCACGAAATTGATCGAGGCGATCGGCCGGCGGCCGTCTACTTCGTAGAGATCCGATGAGCCGGTGAACCGGGAGGCGAACTCGGCCAGCGTGGCCGGTTCGCCGCGCCAGAAATCGCGCACAGTATCGCGGTACTTACCATTCCATTCCGTCCACAACGGCGGGAAGCCACCCACCTGGTAACCACCCTCGCCGACGTCCCACGGTTCAGCGATCAGCTTGACCTGGCTGACCACCGGGTCCTGGTTCACCAGATCGAAGAACGCCGACAGTCGATCCACCTCATGGAACTCCCGAGCCAAGGTGGCCGCAAGATCGAAACGGAACCCATCGACGTGCATGTCCAACACCCAGTACCGCAACGAATCCATGATCAGCCGCAGCGACTCGTGATGCCGAACATTGAGACTGTTCCCGGTACCTGTGGTGTCGTAGTAGTGTTTCAGGTCACCGTCGACCAGCCGGTAGTAGGCTGGGTTGTCAATACCTCGAAAAGACAACGTCGGTCCGAGATGGTTGCCCTCTGCGGTGTGGTTGTAGACCACATCGAGAATGACCTCGATGCCGGCCCGGTGCAACGCACGAACCATCGCCTTAAATTCCTGAACCTGCTGACCCCGGGTACCGAAGCAGGCGTAGTCGTTGTGCGGGGCAAAAAATCCGATGGTGTTGTAACCCCAGTAATTGGACAGCCCCCGCTCGACCAGGGTGGAGTCGTGCACGAACTGGTGCACCGGCATCAGCTCCACCGCAGTCACCCCGAGATCCCGCAAATGCTTGATCATAACCGGGTGCGCGAGACCGGAGTAACTGCCGCGGACATCATCAGGGATCCGAGGGTGGCGCATCGTCATGCCCTTGACGTGCGCCTCATAGATCACCGTCTCCTGATACGGAATCCGCAGCGGCCGGTCATCGGACCAGTCGAAAAACGGGTTGACCACAACCGAGGTCATCGCATAAGGCGCGGAGTCGGC
>JBHEMR010000002.1:0-38369 GCA_046262495.1 Pseudonocardiaceae bacterium
GTCGAGTGCGGGCTAGTGCAGTAAGGGGCCACTCATGAGTAGCGCGCGGAACTCCGGTGCGGGGAGCGCGCGGGAGAATAACCAGCCTTGGTAGGCGTCCACGCCGAGGTCCCGCAGCACCTGGAACTGGGCGGCGGTCTCGACACACTCGGCGACACAGACACGACCCATCGCGCGGGCCATGTCGACCACCGCGCGGACCACCGCAAAGTCCTGCTGGTCGACGCACACCCCCGAGACGAATCGGCCGTCGAGCTTGACGATCTGCGCGGGCAGCTCCTTCAGGCGGGCCAACGAGGAGTACCCGGTGCCGAAGTCGTCGACCGCGAATCGCGCCCCACGCTCGACGAGTTCAGCCATCGCCTGGCGAGTGGCGCCCGGCAGGTCGACCAGAGCGGTTTCCACTAATTCCAGCACCAGCCGATCCCACGGCAGCTCGATTTCGGCCACCGCGGTAGCAACAGTCGCCACGAAGTCGGAATCACCGGGGTCTGCGAGGTTGACCGCGACGGCAACCGGGCGTCCATCCCATGCCACCCAGTCCCGTGCCTCACGTAGGGCAGTTCGCAGCACCCACCGGTCAAGCTCACGCATCAGGCCGCCCCGCTCGGCCACTGGCAGGAACACGGCCGGGCTGAGCATTCCACGTTCCGGGTGCCGCCAGCGGATCAGCGCCTCCGCGGAGATGATCACGCCGTCCGGATCGACCACCGGCTGGTAGTGCAACTGTAGTTCGTCGCGGGCGAGCGCCTCCCGAAGCTGACACTCCAGCTCCACCTGCTGATCGGCTGACTCGATCAGCGCCGGGTTGGCCATCACAAAATGCCCGGTTTCGGTCCGCTTTGCCTCGAACATGGCCGCGTCGGCGAAGCGCATCAAGTCCTGCGCGCTGCGGGTCGAGGCGTCCGGCACAGCCACTCCGATCGCCGTCGAAACCCGGATCACCTGGCCGCGCAGCGGCGTTGCGGTCCCCAACAAGCCCGAGACCGTGGCGACGAGCGAGCCGATACCCCCCTGGGCGGCGACGTCGGAGCTGATCACCACGAAGACGTCGCCGGACAGCCGACCGGCGGTACAACCCGCGGGCAAGCCGTCCTGCAACCACCGCGCCAGCGCGGTCAGCAGCTCGTCACCAGCATCATGGCCAAGCGCATCGTTGACCCGCTTGAAGTTGTTGATGTCGCAGAACAGCACCGCGACATCGCGGTCCCCGCAGGCGAGCATCTCGGTCAGGGTGTCGGTGATTGCAGCGCGATTGGGCAGGCCAGTGAGTTCGTCGTGCGTCGCCCGGTAGCTCAGCGCCTCAGCCACCCGGCGCCGCTCGGTGATGTCGGTGAACATCACCAGCAGGAAGCGCTGGCCGTCGTCCTGCACCGATGCCGAGACGTTGAGCTCGCAGTACACCGGGTCACCGTCGGCCCGTAGCAGCATCCGCTGCGGCACCGTGTAGTCCCCGGCCCCGAAACCGGAACCGTGCTGAGTGCGCAGGGTGCGTAACCGGTCGGCCCGATCGTCGGGGTGGGCGAGCGCCTCGGAGCTCATCCCGCGAAGGGTCTCCAAGTCGTAGCCCAGCAGTTTGCACAGCGCTTCGTTGGCGTCGACGATCCGGTCGTTGTCATCGAAGATCCCAATACCGACCGGTGCGATCGCCACCAGATCGGCGAAGCGCTGGCTGGAGCGCATCATCCGGGTCTCGGCAGCCCGCTGCTCGGTGACGTCCTGCACGGTGCCGAGCAGGCGTAGCGATCCGGCGGCGTCGGGGACGGCCGCGCCATGACAGCGGACGGTGCGAACCGTCCCGTCCGGTCGGAGCACCCGGTGTTCGCATTCCACTGGTAGCTGGTCGACGACCAGCTGCCGCCACAGCTCGTCCACCAACTCCCGGTCATCGGGATGCACCAGGGAAAGGAAGGTCTGGTAGGTGGTCTGCCGGACAGCCACTCCGTAGAGGTCTTGCATCATGTCCGACCAGACCAGCTGGTCGCTGCCCGGATCCCACTCCCAGGTACCGATCCGGGCCACCCGCTGCGCTTGTGTCAGCCGATGCTGCTCCGCACGCAGCGCCCGCTCGACTGCTCGAGTCGCAGTGACGTCCTGCATGGTGCCTACCAGCCGCAGGACCTCTCCACCGTTCGAGCGCTCGGCTCGCAGGCGGCACACGTAGTAGCTGTCACCGTGCTCCGGCAGACCGCGGAACTCCAGCTCCAGCATGCCCGAATCGCGATCGGAGGCCATCTCATGCACCCGCCGGAACAGCTCGGGCAGATCCTCCGGATGGATGTGACAAAACGGGTCAGCGGCGTCGATGCAGCGCCCGGCGAACAGCTCCACCAGGCCAGCGCTATAGGTGATCTTGTTAGTCAGCCAGTCCCAGGTGAAGCTGCCGACCCGAGCGATCCGCTGCGCATCGAGCAGTCTCGCGTGTTCCTGGGCAAGCTCGTCAGTACCCACGGCGGGACGGGCCGAGCACAGGTCGGAGATATCGACTAAGAACACCATCAGCAGGTCCGTGCCCGGCACGGTCCATCGCGTCACCCGCACCGGGACCGCACGCCCGTCCGGTCCAATCAGCTCGGCGTCGGTGTCGGTGTCGGTGGCAATGCCGCCAGCTGGCCCCGTGAGCAGGCGATGCAGCGGAAGGCCGGTCAGCGACTCGGGGAACCACCGACCGGCGAGCTGGACCGCGGCCAGATTGGCCTGCACGACCACTCCACCTTCACAGGCCAGCGCAGGCGACTGCGGCAAGGTGATCTGGGACAACGGGCTCTGCGGCGCTGAGTACTGCGCGAGCGGAATCGGGGCCGACGGGGTTGTCGGCTGCGACACCGACCGGCCCGCCCGCAACGCCGCAAGTGAGCGGCCCGGCGCGACCCACGACACCTGAGCAGGGTCCAGCGACAAGGGCACGAACTCGACCCGCTCAGCGCGCTCGGCCACGGCACCACCTTCCGGTCGCGCCAACCGCCGCAGACGCTCCGGCGCTGGCAACGAGGTGTCACAACCCTGTCGAGTGCACCAACGCGTGAACTGCCGATTGGTTATGCGCCTTGTGCAACCGGCTGTGACAGTCGACCCACAACTTCCGCCGCAGTGGATCTAGATTGTCACCACATCAGGTGCCTAAAGTCGCTTTGCGCCGCCATACCGCTAGCTAGGGTGCAGCCCTGGTTAGGCTCGAGCACCGTGCAGTTCCGTGAGCTGACGATCCCCGGAGTGATCGAGTTCACTCCGAAGGTCTTCCCCGACGCGCGAGGCCAGTTCGTCGCCCCGTTTGACGAAGGCTCGTTCCTCGACGCCACGGGCCACCGGCTGCATCTGGCGCAGTCCAACCAGAGCATCTCCCGCCGCGGCGTGATCCGCGGGGTGCATTTCGCCGACGTGCCACCCGGCCAGGCGAAGTACGTGCACTGCTCCCGCGGTGCGCTGCTGGACGTCGCGATCGATGTCCGGGTGGGCTCCCCCACATTCGGCTGCTGGGAGTCGGTACTGCTGGACACCGAGACCTCCCGCGCGGTCTACCTGCCCGAGGGTCTTGGGCATGCGTTCATCGCGCTGGCCGAGGACACCGTCATGACGTACCTGTGCTCCACTGGATACACCCCCGCAGCAGAACATACTGTGCATCCGCTGGATCCTGCCGTAGGTCTACCCTGGCCCGCCGACGTCGACCTGCTGCTGTCTGATAAAGACCGCGCAGCCCCCACCCTCGCCGAAGCCGTTGCCGCGGCCGTCCTGCCGAAGTGGGAGGACTGTCAAGCCCGCTACGCCGAGCTTCGCGTCGCTGTCTCGCATTCAGCAGGCTAAGCGTGGCTATACGGGTTCTTGTCACCCCGCTGAGCCCGTTGAATGCGGGGTCGAGGCGATAGCCGGGCGAGCACGACGGCGACCGGGGTTGCGGCGCCCAGGTGGCGGGAGTCGGTGGAGGCGGCGGGATTGTCGCCCAGCACCCACCAGCCGTCGCCATGCCGGCCTACCGCCCGCTTGACCGATAACACCCCGGGGCGCTGCGGCCACCCGACCAGGACCACCGCGCCAGGGCGTGGCCGGGCTCGCAGACTGACCAGCAGTACGTCGCCATCGGACAGCGTCGGGGACATCGAGGGACCACGCACCACGGCGCGGCGCCACGGCCACCCGGCGAGGTTGTCCCTTGCCCGCACGAATGATCACCATCCGGGGTGCTCGGCACGTCACCCGCGAGTAGGGTCGCGTGACGTCAGAGCACCACATTGTCACAGGAGGAAAGATGCGATTGCTGTCGCGCATTCTGCACCGCCCCCGCCTGGAGGTTACTGCGCACTGCGACCTCCCGTGCGGCGTTTATGACCCGGCGCAGGCCCGGATCGAAGCCGAGTCGGTCAAGGCGATCCAGGAGAAGTATCAGTCCAACGCAGATCCAGAGTTCCGCTCACGCGCCATCGAGATCAAGGAGCAGCGCAGTGACCTGGTCAAGCACCACCTCTGGGTGCTGTGGACCGACTACTTCAAGCCGCCGCACTTCGAGAAGTACCCACAGCTGCACGAGCTGTTCAACAAGGCCACCAAGGCTGCGGGTGCCTCAGGCACCAAGGGCTCGACTGACCCCAAGACGGGGCAAGAGCTGCTGGACTACATCTCGGAAATTGACAAGATCTTCTGGGAGACCAAGCAGGCCGCCTGATCGCGGTCCGAATCACGATGCTGGCCAGCGGAATACTCGTCGCTGGTCAGCATCGCGTCACTTCGATGAACAGTAGTATCGGCTACACCGTGGACGCAGTCGAGCATTTCATCGCCTTGTTGGCCGGGCGCGGACCTGGGCCAGAGCTGGACGTCGGCGCGCTCGCGATCGCCGCTGGCGCTGATCCCGACCTCAATCCCGACACTTGGCTGCGCGAGCTGGATCGGCTGGCCCAGGGCGTCGACTCGCTCGAAACGCTCATCCACCGGTTGTTCGTCGAAGAAGCCTTCGCCGGCAACACCTCGAACTACTACGACGCGCGTAACTCCCTGCTGCATCAGGTACTCGACCGCAAGCTCGGCATCCCGATTTCGTTATCGGTCGTCTGCCTCGAGGTGGGACGCCGCGCCGGAGTGTCGTTGGAGGGGGTGAGCATGCCCGGTCATTTCCTCGTTCGGCCGATGGCTACCGACCACTACCTCGACGCCTTCGATGGCGGCGCACTGCTCGACTTTCCCAGTTGCGAGGCCCTGTTTCGCACCGCCAACCAGGTTGGTCCCGACGTCCCGTTCGGGCGGCACCTTTTGACGGCGGCGCCCCGGAGAGCGATCTTCGCCCGTATCCTGGAGAACCTGCGGACGGTCTATCGGGGTCTTGGCCGCGCCGCCGATCTTGAATGGGTACTGCGGATGCGCCTGGCCCTGCCCGGGGTGGGAACCCAAGAGCTCCTCGAGCTGGGTCAGACACTCGGCCGACAGGGCCGCTTCCTTGACGGCGCCAAGTTACTCGAAGCGCAGATCGCCAAGTTCCCACAGCACGCGGAGCTTCTTGAATCCACCGCACGTGGCCTGCGAGCGCAACTCAACTGAACTCGCGATGTCTGCCCGCGGCCCAGCGCAGTGCGGGTGGGCAAAACAGCAGCACCAGCACGCCCACACAGAACACCGCAGCCGCCACTCCATAGGCAGGCTGGGATGACGGTCCTGCGGCGTACCAGCAGACACCGAGCAGTAGAAGCTGAGCGACGACAGCCGGACTTCGAGCACCGTGGCGGCCCCGCACCAGATTCACGCCCACGATAAGCAAAAGGATCCCGAAGCCGGCGAGCCAAGCCGCGGTGGCCCCCACCGGCACCGGACCGCTGGTCGCGCGCACCGCCGCGAGGAGCAACCAGGCCGCGAACACGACACCAGCTAAACCCTGTAGTCCCACCAGCAGGCCCGCCACGCGTACCGGACGAGGCACGCCGGTGTTCATGCCGCCGCCTTGAGGACGACTACTTCGGCGATCACCACTGCAGATTAACCGCCGCCTGCGACCCTGCCCCGACGGTGTTGCGTCCATGCCACACCTGTTCACTGCCACACCTGTCAAGGGACACACCTGTCAAGGGACACGCCGACCCGGCGCGAAAACTGGTCCGAAACGTTCGGGCAGCCGCTGTCGTTAAGACCCATAGGGCTAGCTGCTGAGGAACCCGCCAACCTCCGGGTTGATGGGTTCCGCTCGATCACCGCGATGATCCTATCGCGGTGATCGAGCGGAGTGGGCAGTCGTGATCAAGCAGCCGTGACGCACAGCTACGCCCGAATGGTACTTCTGAATCGGTTTCACATGCGGTTAACAGTTCAGCTGGCTGGGCACCCTGTCGGGTGAACTGAGGAACTGCTCCCGTCGATAGCTCTTGACATCGCGGGTGATTGTGAAATCATTCACAAGCCATTGAGAGACTAACGACGGCGCTGGGACACCGGAGTTCGCCAGCGCGATCTACGAGGAGCAAGCACCATGGACTGGCGCCACCGCGCGGCCTGCCGAGACGAGGACCCCGAGCTGTTCTTCCCCGTAGGAACCAGCGGCCCCGCTCTATTGCAGATCACCGAGGCGAAGGCCGTCTGCCGTCGCTGCCCGGTTAATGCTGAGTGCCTTAGCTGGGCACTCACATCCGGACAGGATGCCGGCGTGTGGGGCGGTATGAGCGAGGACGAGCGACGCGCCGTGAAGCGGCGCAGCGCTCGTACCGGGGCCCGTAACGGCGTCTGATCCGCATGTAGTACGACCGACGAGCAGGCCCGGCGCGTTTGTTAAGCGCCGGGCCTGCTCGTCGTTGGGGATGTGGCACTTGACCTCATTCTTACATGACGTTCCGCTGTTAACGGCGCGCAAACTACAAGGACTTCGTGGTGACCGCTCTTACGTTAGGTCACTCAACTACGGCGATAAGGTCGCCCTGTTGTACGACGTCACCCTCCGCGACCGCCAATTTCGAGACAGTTCCTGCGACCTCTGACAGTACCGGGATCTCCATCTTCATCGACTCGAGGATCACCAACGTGTCACCGTCGGACACCGCGTCGCCTTCGGCGACCACGATCCTCCACACGTTGGCCACCATCTCAGCCCGGATCTCCTCAGTCATGGATCGCCCTCCTCGACGCTCGGCTCCATTATCCAACCACGCGTAGCGGCCCAGGGTCGGCGGCGTCATGGCGCACCGTGACACACTCTTCACGATCGCAGTCAATCGCCGAAGATCACCCCTATCCGGGAGGGAGGACGTCGTGTCCAAGCGAGGCCGTAAGAAGCGTAGCCGCAAGAAGAACGCCGCCAACCACGGCAAGCGTCCGAACACCTGAGCCGCGCTGGGGGCCAGTCAACGCGCTGGCTGGCCTCCAGGGGTTCTAGGTGAGCTCAGCTCTCGGTCGACAGCCAGACGCGGGTTTCGACGACGGTCGACACTTCCACGATGGCGCCCTCGTCGTTCTGCTGAACAATCACTTCCGTGCCGAGAACCGCTTGGCGCAGCATGATCTCGCGGATCGACTGGCGCAACCTGTGCCGCAGCGCGTCGGGTGCGTGGTCACCGCCGCACTTACGAGCCAGCAGCGCCTTGAGATGCTCCTCGAGACCGAATTCCTCCAGACACGGGCCGCACTCGTCGAGATGGCGCCGCAGCAGCTCGCCGCGCTGGTGGTCACACTCATTGTCTAGAAAAGCCCACAGCTCGGCGAGCACCTCGCTGCAGTCGATCTCGTGGGGATCTCCACAGCTCATGACGCGACCTCCGCATTGCGCAGGAAACCCCGCTCACGGGCCACGTCGGTAAGCATGTCGCGCAGCTGCTTTCGCCCGCGATGCAGCCGCGACATCACAGTCCCGATCGGGGTACCCATGATCTCGGCGATCTCTTTGTACGCGAAGCCTTCGACGTCGGCCAGGTAGACGGCCATCCGGAATTCCTCCGCCAACTGGCTCAGGGCATCCTTGACGTCGGAGTCGGGCAGCCGGTCCAGTGCATCCATCTCCGCTGAGCGCAGGCCCGCCGAGGTGTGTTGGGCAGCCTGAGCCAGCTGCCAGTCAGTGATCTCCTCAGTGGGTTGTGCCAGCGGCTGGCGCTGCCGCTTGCGGTATCCGTTGATATAGGTGTTGGTGAGGATGCGGTACAGCCATGCCCTGAGGTTGGTGCCCTCCCGGAAGGATGCGAAGGCGCCGTAAGCCTTGAGGTAGGTCTCCTGGACGAGGTCCTCGGCGTCGGCCGGGTTACGGGTCATCCGCAGCGCCGCCGCGTAGAGCTGGTCGAGCAAAGGCATGGCATCACGCTCGAAGCGCACGGTGCGCTGCTCCGGCGTCTCCTGGGCGCCCTGATTTTCGGCACTCTGGTCGGAGCTGTCCGTTAACGGCGGCTCCTCACCTATGGCCTTAGGAGCGCCTGACACGGTAGTCCTTTCAAAGCGTGGTTCAGCAAGATTGGGTTGACCGAAACTGGGCTCGGGGAGGCTGGACGCCGCGGGTTCTACACTGTCGGCTTGCGCCACTCCAACCTCCCCCACACCCAGATATGCATCGGTGGTCGAGGGTACGCGCCAATCGGGCGTCCGGCGCAGCGAACTGGACCCGCGCTTCGTGAGCGGGTGCTGCTGCGCTAACCGGTAGCGGGTTTGTTGGGCTGTTGATACCACGGGGCAGAGCAACGCCCCAGCTGGCCTCGACATTCCACGAACAGGATCACGGTGATCACCGCTGTAACCACTGCGCCACGGCGCGTCTCACTGCTGCGGGGTCTGCCTTGAGCGCGTGGTCTCCGGGCAACAGCACGACCTCGCGGCCAGCGGCGGGTTCCGGACGGCCGAAGGGATCCCGTTCGCCCTGCACGACAAGCACCGGCACGTCCACGCCGTCCAGCTCGTCCATCCGGCTGCGCTCCGGGCGCCCTGGCGGGTGCACGGGGAAGGCCAGGCACAACACCGCCACCGCACCCCCCGCTGCCGCGGTGCGGCACGCCACCCTGGCCCCCGAAGAACGTCCTCCGAAGATCAGCGGCAGGCCGGCGAACACTGCGTCCGATAGATAACTCGCCACAGCCAGCCACGCCTCGTCGAGCTGTCTGGCCGGTGCTGGCGCGCGCCGCCCGGCGACCCGGTAGGGCTGCGTGACCAGCGCGACGTGCATCCCCGTCGTGGTCGCCGCCGTGGTGGCAGCCACCAGATCGGGCGCGTCGGTGGAGCCGCCTGCACCGTGCCCGAGCAGCAACGCCGCGCCAGGTCCGAACGGCGGCTCTGCACCGGCTTGCGCGCAGTGCAGCTCGACGAGCGCCGGACCGCGTGGCGTCGGGACAGTCAGCCCAGTCACCGGCACAGTCACCGCACTTGATCCAGATCCAGCAGCGCCGGCTGCTCCGGCTCGACCCGTCGGACCAGTTCAGGACCGTCCTGCCGGACGTGGTTCACCGCCGTGGAGACCGGCCGCAACTCCATCTCCTGGACCAGATGCGTCGACGGCGGCGAGAGCAGCTGCCCGGGATCGTCGGAATCCGGATCGAGCCAGGCCTGCCACGCCCCAGTGGGCAGGATCAGCGGCATCCGGTCGTGAATCTCGGCGAGCGGGCCCACCGCCTTGGTGGTCAGCACCGCGCAGGTCACCAACGGGGGCGCTGCGCCGTCCGGGCGCCGCCACGTCGACCACAATCCGGCCAGGGCAACCCCAGCGCCGTCTGCCCGGGTGATGAAAAACGGCTGCTTATGGTCGCCTACCCGTTGCCACTCATACCAACCGTCGGCGGGTAGCAGGCAGCGCCGCCTGGCCACCGCGTCGCGGAACGCGGGCTTGCCTGCCGCGGTCTCGGCCCGAGCATTGATCAAGCGGGAGCCGACCGCCGGGTTCTTGGTCCAATGCGGCACCAGTCCCCAGCGCATCACCCGGATACTGCGCACCGACCGATCCGGATCGGCTTCGCCTTGTGCATCGCGCGGATGCCGGGTCACCACCGACAACACCGGGGTGGTCGGCGCGACGTTGTAGTGGGCCCCTGGTGCCCCGCCATCGGTTGCATCCACAGCATCGAAGTCGACGGCCAGCGTCGCGGGGTCCCTGGTCGAGGCGTATCTACCGCACATAGAGTCATCGTGGCACGACCAGTAGACCAGCCGGGTACGCAATGATGGGCACCATGACGACCGTCACTGCGCCGCCGTGGCCCGCGCCGTTGGCGCGCGGACCGGTGCGAGCCACCGTCACCGTGCCGGGATCGAAGTCGATCACTAATCGGGCGCTGCTGCTGACCGCGCTGGCCGGCACGGGTGGCGTCATCCGGGGAGCGCTGCGCAGCCGGGACACCGATCTCATGGTCGGTGCGCTGCGCGCCATGGGAGTGCCCATCTCAAGCGCGCCGACCGGCGAGCTGGACGTAGCCGCTCACAGTGGGCTGCGCGGCGGCGCCGCGGTGAACTGCGGGCTGGCCGGCACCGTGATGCGCTTCGTCCCGCCACTGGCCGCGCTGGCCGACGGCCCGGTTCGCTTCGACGGCGACGAGCAGGCCCGGCGGCGACCGATGACCGCGGTACTAGCCGCGTTGCGCGCGCTGGGGTGCCGGATCGACGGGGACGCGTTGCCGTTCGTGCTGCACGGCGTGCCCGGCCGGCCTGGCGGTGAGGTGCGGATTGACGCGTCCGGTTCCTCACAGTTCGTCTCCGGACTGTTGCTCTCCGCAGCACGGTACGGCGGCGGGATTACCGTCTGTCACCACGGCCACCCGGTACCTTCCCGGCCGCATATCGAGATGACCGTGCACATGCTCGCCGACCGGGGCGTCGAGGTGGACACCGACGGCTCGACGTGGTGGGCGGTGCCGCCGGGCCCGATCGCGGGCGGCGACCACGACATCGAACCGGACCTGTCCAACGCGACGGTGTTCCTGGCGGCGGCCGCGGTCACCGGCGGGCAGGTCACCGTACCGGGCTGGCCCCGGCGCACCACCCAGGCCGGTGACGCGATCCGCCCGTTGCTGGCCGAGATGGGCTGCGAGGTGGACTTACACGAGCGCGGGCTGACCGTCTCGGGTCCCGGTCGGCTCGAGGGCGTGGACGCCGACCTGCACGACGTCGGGGAGCTGACCCCGACGATAGCGGCGCTGGCGGCGCTGGCCAGCGGGCCTTCGCGGCTGCGCGGGATCGCCCACCTGCGCGGACATGAGACCGACCGGCTGGCCGCATTGGCCACCGAGCTCGCGGTCCTGGGCGGCGACGTACGCGAGACTCCCGATGGCCTGGAGATCCACCCGCGGCCGTTGCGCGCGGAGGCTGGCCGGCCCTGGGGCGCCTACGCCGATCACCGGATGGCCACCGCAGGCGCGATCCTCGGCTTGGTGGTGCCGGGAATCACTGTCGACGACATTGCCGCGACGACCAAGACGCTGCCGGAGTTCCCGGCTCGCTGGTCGGCGATGCTGGCCGGTGATTCCGGCTGAGCCGGCCCGGTAACCGCGGCGGTCACAGCCTTGACGAGTCCGACGTCCGGGTCCGGCCGGGGCGGCGCGGTTCCCGCCCCCGCACCAAGCGCCGCCCCGAACACACCGATGCGATAGGCGCGATGGTCGTTGCGGTAGACCGTGGCCGGTGGACCTGCGCGCCCGACAGTGATCCGACAACCCGGGTGACGGCGATGCGGGCCCGCGAGCTCGGGCGCACCCCGGTGGTGGTGGGTGACCAGGTCGGGCTGGTCGGCGAGGTCAGCGGCGCACCGGACGCGCTGGCCCGGATCGTCCGGGTTGATGAGCGGACCAGCGTGCTGCGCCGCACCGCTGACGACGGCGACCCCTACGAGCGGATCGTGGTGGCCAACGCCGAGCAGCTGTTCATCGTCGCCTCGCTGGCCGACCCGCCGCCGCGGACCGGGCTGATCGACCGATGCTTGGTAGCTGGTTTCGCCGGTGGATTGGAACCAGTGCTCTGCCTGACCAAGCGTGACCTCGCCGCGCCGGACACAGTGCTGGACCGCTACGCCGCGCTAGACATCCCGGCTCTGGTCACCGCGCCGGAAACCGGGGTGGATGCGGTGCGGGCGCGGCTGGCGGGTCGGGTCTCAGTCCTGGTCGGGCACTCCGGAGTGGGCAAGTCGACCCTGGTGAACCGGCTGGTTCCGGACGCTTTGCGGGCCACCGGGGCGGTAAGCGGGGTGGGCAAGGGACGGCACACCTCCAGCTCCGCCGTGGCGTTGCCGCTGCCGGGCGGTGGGTGGGTGGTGGACACTCCGGGGATCCGTTCTTTCGGCCTGGCGCACGTGACGCCCGATGATGTTGTCCGCGCCTTCGCCGACCTGGCCACGGCGATCGCTAACTGCCCGCGAGGCTGCACTCACCTCGGCCCCCCCGCTGACCCGGAGTGC
Organism: Pseudonocardiaceae bacterium; assembly: GCA_046262495.1. Classification (GTDB taxonomy): domain Bacteria; phylum Actinomycetota; class Actinomycetes; order Mycobacteriales; family Pseudonocardiaceae. The sequence continues at coordinate 12,320 of JBHEMR010000002.1, forward strand.
GCGCTCGACCAGCTCGACGGCGCCCCGCACCGCCGGGCGATGTCCGTGCGTGACCTGCTCACCGCGCTCGCCGACTGATCCCGCAAGGGCCGGCGCCTGATCCAACGCACTGCGACTACGTAGTCATGTGTGAGTAGGTGTGATCAGTCGGGGGGTCGAAAGCCTCTTTGATCGCCCGGGGGCTGGTCCATCTCAGCAAGTTGATCACCGAGCCGGCCTTGTCGTTGGTGCCCGACGCGCGTGAGCCGCCGAAGGGTTGGCGACCCACGACCGATCCGGTGGGCTTGTCATTGACGTAGAAGTTGCCTGCGGCGAAGCGTAAAGCCGCCTGAGCCCGCACCACTGCCTCCCGGTCAGTGGCGAACACCGCGCCGGTGAGGGCATAGGGGCCGGAGGAGTCGATGACGTCGAGGATCGCGGCATAATCGGCGTCGGGGTATACGTGCACCGCGAGGATCGGCCCGAAGTACTCCACGGCGAATATCTCGTGTGTGGAGTCGGCGCTGAGCAACACCGTGGGCTGTACGAACCACCCCTGCGAGTCGTTGCAGCCGCCGCCGGCGAGGACCTCGATCGACGGGTCGGTGGCGACCCGGGCCAGCAGGGCGCGGTGCTTGGCGAAAGCCCGGGCGTCGATGACCGCACCGCCGAAGTTCGACAGGTCGGCGACGTCGCCATAAGTGATGGTTCGGGTGGTGTCGGCAAGCTGGTCGCGCAGACCGCCGTCCCACAGCGACCGGGCGACGTACGCCCGGGAGACCGCGGAGCATTTTTGACCCTGGTACTCGAATGCTCCGCGCACCAGCGCGGTCGTCACCGCGGCAGGGTCGGCCGAGGGGTGCGCGATCACGAAGTCCTTGCCGCCGGTCTCTCCCACGATGCGCGGGTAGCTGCGGTAACTGTCCAGGTGATCAGTGATAGTGCGCCAGAGTGCCTTGAAAGTCTTAGTGGAGCCGGTGAAGTGCAGTCCGGCGAAGTTGGGATCGGCCAGCGCGACCTCGCTAACCGCCGCCCCGTCACCGGTGACCAGGTTGATCACCCCGGGTGGTAGCCCGGCGGCCTCCAGCAGCCGCATCGTGACGTGCGCGGCGAGCTGCTGGGTGGGGGTGGGTTTCCACAACACCGTGTTGCCCATCAGCGTGGGCGCGGTCGGCAGGTTGCCGGCGATCGCGGTGAAGTTAAACGGCGTGATTGCGGTGACGAACCCATCCAGCGGGCGGTAATCCATGCGATTCCACTCGCCGGGGGCCGAGTTCGGTTGCTCTCCCAGGATGCGGCGGGCGTAGTTCACGTTGAACCGCCAGAAGTCGATCAGCTCGCAGGCCGCGTCGATCTCAGCCTGCTGCACCGACTTCGACTGGCCGAGCATGGTGGCGGCGTTGAGCGTGTCGCGCCACGGACCGGCGGCGAGGTCCGCGGCACGCAGTAGCACCGCGGCGCGCTCGTCGAACGGCAGCTCGCGCCAAACCGGCGCAGCCCGCAGCGCGGCGCGAACGGCATCGGCGACGTCGGCGGCGCTGGCCTGCGCGCTGGTGCCCAGAACGTGAGCGTGCCGGTGCGGAGTCACGACATCGAAGCGCTCCCCGCCCGCCATCCGCTGGACACCGCCGATAGTCATGGTCAGCTCAGTCCGCTGGGCAGCGAGCTCAGCGAGCGACCGAGTCAGCGAGGCGCGTTCCGGACTGCCTGGTGGGTAGCTACGGACCGGTTCATTGCAGGGCGTCGGAGGCGACGTGATCGCGTCCATCGTGACGAGCCTACCCGTGAGTGGCGATGCGAGTCAGGACTCGCATCGCCACTCACGGGTCTCAGAGCAGCTCGAGCAAGAAAGCGATCTCCTGGGTGGCATACCAGGCCATGGCGTGGTCCTCCACCTCGCCGAGCGCGAACTCGGCGTCCGGATCACCGAGATCGGCAGCGTCGACTACCGCGACCGCGGCGCGCACCGGATCCTCCGCCTCAGCTACGTCAACGTGCACAGCAGCGACGGCACAGGCCTCTACCGCACCGGTGATCGTGACGACGGCATCGTCGAGATCAGGGCGCAACCGCACCCGCTCGACGTCGGCGGCCACCACGACGCGGCGCGCCAGCGCCCCCGGGTCGTCCTCAAGCTCGGCGGCCAACAATCGCAGCGAGGCTCGGGCCGCCTCGTTCATCGCCACGTATTCCAACTCTTCGGTGTCTCCGGCGGCGTAGGACTCGCGAAGCATCGGGGTGAGCGCAAATGCAGTTCCGGCGACCGGAATCAGCTCCCCGGAATCGACCAGCGTCCGCAGCATCGTGAGCGTAGCGGGGATATAGACCCTCATCGGCGAAACAGCGCCCCTCTCCAGCGGACATCAGACTAGATCAGTACCCACCGTCGACCTCGGCTTACCCTTCATCTTGTGCCCCCGCGCGACAAGCAGTTCTGCGTCCCGACCAGCCAGCGTGCCGCCAGCCCAAAGGACACCTTCATCACCGTCTACGGCCGCAAACCAGTGTTGGAGGCGCTGATCGACCCGGCGCTGTCCATCGACAAGGTGATCATGGCCGAGCACGCCCGTGGCGACACCATGCAGGAGATTCTCGACGCAGCGGCGCGCCGGCGGGTGCCGGTGCAGCGCGCGTCAGCGCACCGGGTGAAGGTGCTCGCGGGCAATGGCCGGCACGACCAGGGCATCCTGGCCGACGTGGTGGCACCCCGGATGCGTCCGCTGGAGCGCGCGCTGCAGACGTTGCGCAGCCCGGCGGCGGTCCTCGTGCTCGACGCGATCACCAATCCGGGCAACGTGGGCATGATCCTGCGCACCGCGACAGCAGCAGGTATCGACGGCGTGGTGCTGCCCCGCCGGGGCGTGCCCGCGATCGATCCTCTGGTAATCAAGGCTTCGGCTGGGGTGGCCTTCCACGCCCCGGTGCTGCGCAGCGCCACCGCCGAGCTAGCCTGCACTACGCTGCGCGCCGCCGGGTTCGGGGTACTCGGACTGACCGGTTCGGCACCGGGCGCCGGATCATTGTTCGGCGACCCACCACCGCCGCAGGTGGCCTACGTGCTCGGCAACGAGACCACGGGCATCTCGCCGGCCGTCGCCGCGCAGCTCACCGGCTGGGTCACCATCCCGATGGCCGGCAACGTCGAGTCACTCAACGTGGCCAGCGCCGCCGCGGTGGTGTGCTTCGAGTGGGCCCGTCGGCGCCAAATACCGAAGTAAGCCGATCACGCACAGATCCCACCCGGTTCGGCGACATTCGACGACAGCTCCCTCGACCTCGCGCATACTTCCCGGCACCGGATCGTTGCCCCTCCTCCGACCCGGTGGCCACGGTCTGCGGCACTGTCGCCCCGGACCGCCCGAACACGGCGTCTCCGGCTCCGCCGTCGACCGGCTGCGCGCAACTCGCGTGGTCGTTTCAGACGAGGAGAGTTTCGTTGACCGCAAGCATCGCCGAGCCCTATCCCCAACTACCGCAGCGGCCGGTGCTACGCCGCTTGGTCGACGTTCTGCCGGTCGCGACGCCGGCCACGGTTACGCTGCTGTCACCGGCCACGGCGCTACCAGCAGCCGATCCCGCCGCGGCCGTCCTGGCTGAGCGGGTGCTGCGGGCCGCGGTGGAGGTCCTCGGTGGCTGGCGCCCGGCGCGGCAGCTGTCCGCGGTGTTGGGTCCTGATCTGCTGACCTACCTGGTATCGCTGCAGGTGACCGCCGGTCATCTGGAACCACGGGTGCGCAAAGTGCTCGTCCAGCACCATGCGGGCGGCGCACTGGAGGCGGTCGCGCTGGTGACGCTGACCACCGGCGTTCGGGCGCTAGCCGCACGCTTCGACAAACACGGCAGCCGTTGGCAGTGCACCGCCCTGCAGCTGCGCCTGACCATCGGAGACCTGAAAGCACGCCGAAAACGACCCCAGCCGTGAGTCAGGACGGGGCTGTGGTGGGGGCGCCGTGGCAACGCTTGTATTTCTTGCCGGAACCGCACGGGCAGGGCGCGTTGCGGGCGGGCCCACCGGCGTCGTTGCCGGCGTGGCGACCACGGCCCCGGACCTCGGTGCCGCCATCCTCGGCGGGTCCAGTGTAGGTAAGCGCCGGGGACTGCGGCTGCGCCAGGCCGCCGTTGCTCAGTGCGGGTGAGCCCAGTGCCGCGGGAAGACCACCGTCATCGGTCTGACCGTCAAGCTGCGAGAGGGCCGAACCGGCCGGCGCGGGGACCAGCGGGGCCGGGACCGGCGCTGGGGCCAACGGGGCCTGCGACAGGTCCTCGGCTACTTCCGGCTCGGCGACCTGGACCGCAACGTTGAACAGGAGGCCGACGGATTCCTCTTTCAGCGCCTCGAGCAGTGCGCTGAACATCACGAAGCCCTCACGCTTGTACTCCACCAGAGGGTCGCGCTGGGCCATCGCGCGCAGCCCGATGCCCTCCTTGAGGTAGTCCATCTCATAGAGATGCTCGCGCCACTTGCGGTCCAGGACCGAGAGCACCACACGGCGCTCGAGCTCCCGCATCGCCTCCGGACCGGCCATCTCCGTGAGTTCTGCCTCGCGCCGGGAGTACGCTGCCCGCGCGTCGTCGAGCACGGCGGCCAGCAGCGTCTCGCGGGTCAGGTCACCGGTGTCGTCGGCGATGGACTCGTACTTGATGCCGACGGGATACAGCGTCTTCAGCGCCGACCACAGCTGGTCGAGGTCCCAGTCCTCGGCGTAGCCGTTCTCGGTGGCACCGTTGATGTAGGCGGTGATCACATCGGACATCATGTGGTCGATCTGGTCGCGCAAGTCCTCACCCTCGAGAACCCTGCGGCGCTCGGCGTAGATCACCTTGCGTTGCAGGTCCATTACCTCGTCGTACTTCAGGACGTTCTTGCGGATCTCGAAGTTCTGCTGCTCGACCTGGGTCTGTGCGGACTGGATCGCCCTGCTGACCATCTTGGCCTCGATCGGGACGTCGTCCTCGAGCCGCAGCCGAGTCATGATCGACTCGACCAACGGGCCGTTGAACCGCACCATGAGCTCATCACGCAGGGATAGGTAGAACCGGGACTCCCCGGGGTCACCTTGGCGCCCGGAGCGGCCACGCAACTGGTTGTCGATGCGCCGCGACTCATGCCGCTCGGTACCCAGGACGTACAGTCCGCCAGCGGCGACGACCTCCTTGGCCTCGGCCGCTACCTCGGCGCGGGCATCGTTGACCGCGGTTTCCCAGGCGGTCTCGTACTCCTGCGGCGTCTCCACCGGGTCAAGCCCGTGGGCCCGCAGCGCGGCATCGGCAAGGAACGTGGGGTTGCCGCCCAGCATGATGTCGGTACCGCGGCCGGCCATGTTGGTGGAAACCGTGACCGCGCCTTTGCGGCCGGCCTCGGCGACGATCAACGCCTCCCTCTCGTGCTGTTTGGCATTGAGCACAGAGTGCGGGATCCCTGCGGCCACCAGTGCCTTGGACAGGTACTCGGAGCGCTCCACGCTCGCAGTTCCGACCAGGACCGGTTGACCCTTCGCATGGCGCTGTGCGATGTCTTGCACCACCGCCGTGAACTTGGCTTCCTCGGTCTTATAGACCAGGTCACCGTGGTCGGTGCGGATCATCGGCATGTTGGTGGGGATCGACACCACACCCAACTTGTAGATCTGACCCAGCTCGGCGGCTTCGGTCTGCGCCGTACCGGTCATCCCGGCGAGCTTGTCGTAGAGCCGGAAGTAGTTCTGCAGCGTGATCGTCGCCAAGGTCTGGTTCTCGGCCTTGATCTCCACCTTCTCCTTGGCCTCGATGGCCTGGTGCATGCCCTCGTTGTAACGCCGACCGTGCAGCACTCGGCCGGTGAACTCGTCGACGATCAGGACCTCACCGTCGCGGACGATGTAGTCCTTGTCCTTGGTGAACAGCTCCTTGACCTTCAGCGCGTTGTTGAGATAGCCGACCAGCGGCGTGTTGGCCGCCTCGTAAAGGTTCTCGATGCCCAGCTGGTCCTCGACGAACGCGACACCTTCCTCGGAGACCCCTACGGTGCGCTTGCGTTCGTCCACCTCGTAATGCACGTCTCGCTTGAGCATCGGGGCGAGCCGGGCGAACTCGCCATACCATCGAGAGGACTGGTCCGCGGGGCCTGAGATGATCAGTGGGGTGCGCGCCTCGTCGATGAGAATGGAGTCGACTTCGTCGACGATGGCATAGTTGTGACCACGCTGGACGCAGTCCGCAAGACTCCATGCCATGTTGTCGCGCAGGTAGTCGAAGCCGAACTCGTTGTTCGTGCCATAGGTGATGTCGGCGCTGTATGCGGTGCGCCGCTCGTCCGGGCTCAGCTGGGACAGGATCACCCCGACCTCCATGCCGAGGAACCGGTGTATCCGACCCATCCACTCGGAGTCACGCTTGGCGAGGTAGTCGTTGGTTGTGACGACGTGTACGCCCTTGCCGGCGATCGCGTTGAGGTACGCCGGCAACACACAGGTCAGCGTCTTGCCCTCACCGGTGCGCATTTCGGCGATGTTGCCTAGGTGCATCGCGGCGCCGCCCATCAACTGAACGTCGAAGTGGCGCTGGCCCAACGTGCGTTTGGCAGCCTCACGGACCACCGCGAAAACCTCGGGCAACAGATCGTCCAGAGACTCGCCGTTGCCGTGGCGGCGGCGGAACTCGTCGGTCTTGGCGCGCAGCTCAGCGTCGGACCGGCTGGCGACGTCGCGTTCCAGGCCGTTGATATGGTCGGCAATGGCGCGTAACCGGCGCACGGTCTTGTGCTCGCCGGCGCGGAGCAGTCGGGACAGGACCACCGTGTAGACCTCACTCGTATCGGGGCACCCGTTGGAGGGCGGGTCGGCGGCGGGCGGCTGTGCCGTACCACATGGCACGCCAGCGCCGCCGGTCTGCGGGCCATCGTATGCCCCAGCCCGGCCACTGCGGTATCAGCGCAGGTCAGCTACGCACGCAAACGCCATGATCGCCGTCTGTGTGTCCTGAGCGACACGAGATGTCGTGCCATGCACACAGACGGCGATCATAGTTACGCCTAGGGGGTGTCAGACGAGCTGGATCACGCCATAGTCGAAGCCGTGCCGGCGGTACACCACGCTGGGCAGTCCGGACGTGGCGTCGGCGAACAGGTAGAAGTCGTGGCCCACGAGCTCCATCTCATAGAGCGCATCGTCGACGGTCATGGGTGTGGCGGAGTGCCGCTTGCGCCGGACGATGCGTCCCGGTCCTTGCGCATCCCGGCCATCCGGTGACCGGACAGTCGGTGATTCGGCCCGCTGGGTGGGCAGCTCGTAGTCAAGTTCCGGATCGGGTGGGGCAAGCAATCTCGTCCGGTGGCCGTTCGTCTCGACCGCAGCTTCGATATCGGAGGTTAGGGTGGCCGCCAACGGCGCGGTGGCCTCGGCGACGGAGGTGGGGTGGCGGCGTCCGTAGTGCACCTTGCGGCGGTCTGCGACTCGACGCAGCCGGTTGTCCAGCTTGCTCACCGCCGCGTCTAGGGCGGCGTAGAAGTCGGCGCCACACGCCTCTGCGCGGACTACCTGCCCGCGGCACCGACCAGTGATCTCCACCCGCTGGCAGCTCTTGGACTGCCGGGGATTGCGTTCGTGGAACAGCTCGACGTCGTAGTGAACGGCCTTCTGGTCATACCGTTCGACGCGGGCGAGCTTCTCGGTAACGTGCATCCGGTAGTGATCGGGTACCTCGACGTTCCGGCCCTTCACGACAATGTTCACGGGCGACCTCCTCGCGTTGTCCAACAGGGACTTCATCGACGCCGGGGCACTGCAGTGATGATCGTCGGACGGCAGCAGCGGGGGGCCGCCCGCGATGATCACTCGACCGTCGGCGTCAGAACCATGGCTTTCTCGCCTCCTCCCGAACGGGCAGCGATGCTGATGCCCGGACGGTAGTCCGCTGACGGTGCACTCGCCAGGGCTTGGCGTGGCGCGTCGCAGGGTCAACGCTGTGGTAGGTATCGCGCAGCCAAGGATTACGACAATGCGTGACAGCCAGCGGCAGCGAGGACCACGATCGCTGGCACATCGACACCCGTCCGGAGCAATGCCGCGGCACAGGCGGCAGCGGTTGCCCCAGTAGTCACCACGTCGTCGACAAGCACCACGGCCGTGCCGGCGGGAGGCAGGCCGGCCCGGCGCGGCAGCACCCGCCCCGCCAGATTGGCCTGGCGATCCGCCGCTCCCAGACCGACCGAGTCCCGGGCCCCGGGGGCGACCCGCAACGCGGGGGCGACCGCGGCGGCCACCCCCGCGCCAGCCAGCGAAGCGGCCGTCCGCCGGGCGAGCACCTCCACATGCTGCCCACCCCGCCGAGCCGCAGCCACCCGCCTCGACGGCACCGGCACTAGGCACAGCCCCCCAGCTCTGCGCCGTTGCGGAGACAGAGTGCGGTAATCGAGCCCGGATTTACCGCAGTTTGCATCCAGACCGGGCAGACGGAGCAGCGCGGACGCGAGCGCGGCGCCCAGCGGAGCGGCGAGGTCTCGGCGGCCGCGCTCCTTGTAGGCCAGCAGCGCGGTACGCAACCGGCCACGGTAGGTGCCCAGCGCGTACACCGGCGGCCCAGCCGCGCCACACGCCGGATAGACCCGCACCGGGGCACCCAGTAACCCGGCACAGTCCGGGCACAACAGCGGGCCGGGCACTGCGCAACCACCGCATTCGACGGGCAATAACAGATCCAGCAGAGGGCTCAACACCTCACCAAGCGTGCCAGTGGCCCACCCCGTGCAACGGTCTCGCACGGTGGTAGCCGGGCAGCTGTGCACAACGGTCCGGCCGTCCCCATTGCCGCGGTGCGGGCTTGCGCCTCATAGCTCAGCCCGGGTACAGGGGTGCCGAACCCGGTCCGATCCCACCGAGCAACGGTTCCCACACCTCTTGGGTGTCCGAATACGCCCACAATCCGGTGGCGTCTGCAACCAGCACCTCACGGCCGGGTGCGGCTACGACTTCGGTGAGCGGACCGGTGAGGTTGGTGCTGGACAATTGTCGAACGGTGAGCCCGTCCACGGACACCGACGACACCTGTGGGGACGGCCCGGCTGACGCCACCACCAGGAGTTCTGGACGCGCCCAGTCCACGCTGGCGGTGGGCGGCAGGCTGCCGTCTCGCAGCAGCTGCGGATGGCGCAGACTCACCAATCCCGACTCGGTCACCACCGCGGCGACCACCAGCCGGCTCCCGACCACCGCGGCCACCTGCACCCCGTCCCTGGACGACCGCAGCTCCGAGATAGTGCCCAACCGGGTCAGTTCGGTCGCGTTGACCTGGTAGGTCAACGGTGGGCCGGCGCCGGACAGGGCCACGCCCACCACGGTGCGACCGTTTAGCACCGTCCACACCTCGGTACCGGAAGGTCGCCAGGTGGGTCGGCTCATGGTGACCGCGTCCAACGGCACCGCCGCCAGATCGCCGCCGGATGGGCCCACCCGGAGCTGCGGACGCCCGTCCGGACCGGCCACGACGGCCGCCAACAACTCCCCACCGGGATTCGAGCTGGCGGCACTGAGCACACTGAACTGGCCGGCTCCGACCGAGCCCACTGCCGGAGTGCCGTCCAATCTGCGCAGTCGACCACCGATGACGACCTGCCCTGGCACGTCAAACCGTGGCCCGGTCGGCGCGGCGTAGGCGGCGATATCAGCCGAGCGCCACTCGGCCTGCTCGCCTACCAGCGGCTCACCATCGGTGAGCAGTCGCATCGGGGCGGGAACCAGGCCGTCCAGGGAACTGACGATCTGCGCCGCGACCAGGCGCCGTTGCTCCTCGGTGAGCGCATCCACCCCGCTGAGGTTGATCACCGTCCGCCCCGAGCGGCTGACCAGCACGTTGGATCGCAGCCGGGTCCCTCCGGGGATCGCCGTCCGGACGGCTCCGGCCAGCCGCTCGGACGGTCCGGCGAACAGCAAGTCCAACACGCGTCCGGGTAGCGTGGACGCCGGTTGGGCGGGCACCCAGCGCAGGTCGGGCACCAGGGTACCGCGGTTCGGGTCGACGAAGCTGACCCGAACTTGACGGTAGTTGCGCTGCACGGCGCTGGCCTCCACCAGCACACCCGGCGGTGGGTTGGTGATCCGCCACTCGCCATGCTCGGTAACCACATCGAGCGGGATGGAGAAGGTACCCGCCGACGGCATGAAGCTGCCATCGGCGGTGAGCACGCCAAGGCGCGAACCCCCCACCCGGATGCGACGGATGCCGTCATTGGGACCGGCTTGCGGGGCAGCCCCAGGCGCATCCTCGATCACGGTCAGGCCGGCGCGATCATCCCAGCTCGCCGCCGCGCTGCGGGACAGAAAAGCGCGGGCGGCGGCGTGCCCGTTCGCCGGGCTGCCGGTGGCCTGGATGAACTCGCGTACCAACCGGAATGGGTCTACCCCACGCTGGGGACCAGCTGGTGAAGCCGACCCGGAACCCACCGGCATGGACCGCACCACCTCGAGATCAGAGCTCTCCGGGACTGCCGCGCAGCCCACCAGGGCGGCAACGAAGAGCAGGGCGGTAGCCAGGAAGGGTCGGAGGCGCATCCGCATCGTCAGCGTCCCGGTCCAGCTGGCACCGGAGGTCCCTGCACGGCTGGCCCCGTCCCTGGAGACCCCTCGGGGCCCAGCGGCAGCGGGCTGCCGGTGAGCTCGATGTCCCGGCTTCTGGGCAGCGTGAGCCGGAAAGCACTGCCCTGCCCGGGTGCACCCCAGGCCTGCAACCAACCCCCGTGCAGGCGGGCGTCCTCCAGACTGATCGACAGTCCGAGGCCGGTCCCACCGGTGCGCCGATCACGCGATGGGTCGCCCCGCCAGAATCGGGTGAACACCAGGTCCTGCTGGCCTGGCTGCAGCCCGATGCCGTGATCACGCACCAGCACCGCGACCGCGTCGGAGTCGGCCGCGACGATCACCTGAACCGGATGACCCTCGCCGTGGTCAAGCGCGTTGGTCAGCAGATTGCGCAGGATCCGCTCGACTCGCCGCGGGTCGACCTCAGCGAGCACCTCGTCGTCCGGCAGGTCCAGCTCCAGCGCGATGCCAGCGCGGTCGGCCACCGCGCGCACCGAGCCCGCCGCATTCGCCACGGTGGCGCGCAGGTCGACGATCTCACCGTGCAGCTCGGCAACCCCGGCGTCCAGCCGGGAGATCTCCAGCAGGTCAGCCAGCAACGTCTCGAATCGATCCAGCTCGCTGACCAGCAGCTCGACCGGGCGGTGTAGCACCGGGTGCAGCTTGTCGCGTGACTCATAGAGTAGATCGGCGGCCATCCGGACGGTGGTCAGCGGGGTGCGCAGCTCGTGGGACACATCGGAGGTGAAACCGCGCTGCAGCTCACCGAACTCCTCCAGCTGACGGATCTGGCGCTGGATGCTGGCGGCCATCTCGTTGAACGAGGTGCCGAGCCGGGCCATGTCGTCCTCCCCGACGACCGGGATGCGCTCGGAGAGGTGACCGTGCGCGAAGCGTTCGGCAACCTCGGCGGCTTGCCGGACCGGGACCACCACCTGGCGGGTCACCAGGCTGGCGATGCCCGCGATCAACACCAGCAGCACCAACCCGCCGAGCACCAGGGTGGACTGCACCAAGGTGAGCGTGCGCTGCTCGGCGGTAAGTGGGAACAGTAGATAGAGCTGCATCGTGCGGCCCGCGCTGGCGACAGGCATGCCGACGACCAGCATGGTCACCCCAGTCGAGCCGCGTTGCACTGTGGTGATCTTGTGGGCGAGCGCGCCGCGTTCGACCGCGGAGCGAAGAACCGCGGGGACGTCCTCCAGCGGGCCGATCTTCTGCCCGGTGCCGGCCACCCCAGACGGGTCCCCGCCGTCGACCAGCACCGGCTCGTAAGCGCCGGCGCTGGCCGTGGCGGGACCGGTACCGAGCGGGTCGGGATTGGTCAGCCGGTCGACGGCGGTGGTGAGCCGGCCGGCCAGCGACGCTGAGGTGGGGTCCACCACGCCGAGCTCGGACTCCACCAGGATTCTGCCGTTCTCGGCCTGCGACAGCGCAGCCTGCGTCTTGTTTTCGATCAGCCGCTGGGCGAGCTGGGCCTGCAGTACCATGCCCAGCACCAGCACCACGGTGGACGACAGCGCGACGGTGCTGCTCACCACCCGGACCTTCAAGGAGCGGCGCCACACCGCGCCGAACATGACGGCCAGCTCGCTGGCCGCTCCGGTGACCGGGCGCAGCTGGTCGGTCGCCCGTCCGGCGAGCGACGTCACCGCGAAGTGATCCCTAATCCGGGCATCGACAGCGGTGGGGGCCTCACGCAGTGCCGGCCTTGTACCCGATACCGCGCACGGTGAGCACCACCTCGGGATGCTCGGGATCCCGCTCGACCTTGGAGCGCAGCCGCTGCACGTGCACGTTGACCAATCGGGTGTCGGCGGCGTGCCGGTAACCCCAGACCTGCTCCAACAAGACCTCACGGGTGAACACCTGACGTGGTTTGCGGGCCAGCGCGAGCAGCAGCTCGAACTCCAGCGGGGTCAGCGGGATCGGCGTGCCATCCCGGCTGACCCGGTGGCCAGGCACGTCGATCTCCAGGTCGCCGATGGTGAGTTGCTCGGCGGGATCGGCCTCGATCCGGCGCAACCGGGCACGCAACCTCGCCACCAGCTCCTGGGTTTTGGGCGGCTTGACCATGTAGTCGTCGGCGCCGGACTCCAGGCCCAGCACCACGTCGACGGTGTCGCTCTTCGCGGTGAGCACCACGATCGGGACATCGGACTCGGCGCGGATCACCTTGCACACGTCAATGCCGCTCATGCCCGGCAACATCAGATCCAACAACACAAGGTCAGGCTTCAGCTCGCGCAGCGCGGGCATTACCTTGGTGCCCTCGCCGACCACCGCGGTCTCGAAGCCCGCCTGACGCAGCGCGATGGACAACATCTCAGCGGACGCCGGATCATCCTCCACCACGAGCACACGAGCTGCCATGCTCACCATCGTGGCATTGCGCGCGACGGCCCCGCCGGTCGGGCGCCATCGGCTTAGCCGATCAGCCGCACCGCCAGCTCACTGAGGTTACTCCTTGCGGCCGCGCCGACAGTAGCGCCGTCTAAGACAGACCACGGAGCAAGCCAGCAGCTGGCGGCCAGACCGTCATAGACGGCTGCGCACCGCGCCTGCAGCCCATGATCAGTCTCATACAGATCCTTGGCCCGCGCGCTGTCCGCGTCGGCCCGGCAATCCGCCCGGGCAGCGGCGACGCTTAGCGGCACCCGCAGCAGCAGCTGCAGATCGGGCACCGGGACGTCGAACCGGTCGACCTCCAGGCCACGGAGCCATTCGACGAACGGCCCCTGCGCGTCCTCGTGCAGCCGCGCCGCGCCATATGCGGCGTTGGACGCGACGTAGCGATCCAGCAATACCACGTCGTGGCCGCACCGCAGCGCGCGCAGCTGCTCGGCTGCAGCTCGCCGGTCCAGGGCGAACAGCACCGCCATGCCGTGCACCGAGCTGGCGAGATCGCCCAGCCGCCCGTATAGCGCGTCGCGCGCCAGCTCGGCGTGCACGTCGAGGTCGTATCGGGGAAACGCCATCCGAGCGACACTCGCGCCACGGGCGCTCAGCGCGCAGACCAGTCCATCGGCGAGGGTTCGCTTACCCGCCCCGTCCAGCCCCTCAATAACTACTAGACGGCCCACGCCCGCACACGCTAGACCAGCCCTACAGTTCCCGAACTCCGGAGTTCGGGAGCCCCAGCGCAGCCATAACGAGAGTCAAGGGCGCATGCGGGCGACCAGACCGGTGTCGTAATGGCCTGAGACGAATTCGGGGTTCTCTAGTAGATCGGCGTGAAAGGGCAGGTTGCACTTCGGGCCGGTGACGATGAATCCGGCAACCGCCATGCGGGCCCGCGCCAGCGCCTGCTCCCGATCTGAGCCATGCACCACGAGCTTGGCGAGCAGCGAATCATAGAACGGCGTCACCGTGGTGCCCGCCGCGTAACCAGAGTCGACTCGCACCCCCTTGCCGCTCGGTTCCATCCACTCGGTGACCGGCCCAGGACCCGGCAAGAAACGCTTAGGGTCCTCGGCGTTGACCCGCAGTTCGATCGCGTGCCCGATAGGGGTCACAGCGTCGACGTCGAAACCAGGTTCGGCTCCCTCGGCGATACGCAGCTGGGCGGCTACCAGGTCCACTCCATAGCGCACCTCGGTGACCGGGTGCTCCACCTGCAGCCGGGTGTTCATCTCGAGAAAGAAGAACTCACCGGTGTCCTGGTCGAGCAGGAACTCCACCGTTCCCGCATTGCGATAGTCCACGGTGGCAGCTGCCAGCACCGCGGCGTGTTCCATCCGGCGACACAGATCCGGCTCGACGGCGGGTGACGGGCTCTCCTCGGCGACCTTCTGGTGCCGCCGCTGCACCGAGCATTCGCGCTCCCCCAGCGCTACCACCCGACCGTCGGCCAATCCCAGAACCTGCACCTCCACATGCCGTACCCGCGGGAAGTACCGCTCGACGAACAGCCTCGAGTCACCGAAGAGCCGGTGCGCGAAGGCGGCGACCTTGATGTACTCGGTGCGCACGGTTGCGACGTCGGCCGCCACCGCCATACCCATGCCACCTCCGCCGGCGGCGGCCTTGAGCATGACAGGGAAGCCGACCGTCTCGGCTTCAGCGACCGCAGCGTCCTGCGTAGTCACGGCGTGAGCCGAACCCGGCGCCACCGGCACCCCGGCGGCCGCGACGGTTTCCCGGGCGGCCACCTTGTCACCCATCGCGGAGATCGCTTCAGCGCAAGGACCGACCCACGCCAGGCCGGCATCGGACACCGCGCGGGCGAACCCAGGATCCTCGGACAGGAACCCGTAACCGGGGTGCACCGCGACCGCCCGGGTCCGACGGGCGGCGTCGAGTAACTGGTGAACGTCCCGGTAGACCTGCGCGGGCGACCCGGTCAGTTCCACCGCCTCGTCGGCCTCGGCGACGAACGGGAGCTCCGCGTCCACCGAGGAGTGCACCGCGATGGTTCGGATGCCCAGCGCACGTGCGGAACGGATGACCCGCCGAGCGATCTCACCTCGGTTGGCGATCAACAGTGACTCAAACACCCACCACACTCCTCACCTACGATGTTGATCAAGTGGTGTTAGCCGGCGTGCGGTCAAGGTCCGGTTCAAGGTAAATGATCCGCGCAGCGGGGACGGCGCCGCGGACCCGCGCCTCAACCTCGTCGATGACCCTGGCCACCTCGGCGATGGACATGGTGGCCGGCACCGCGATCTTTGCGGCGACCAGCAGCTCGTCCGGGCCGAGGTACTGGGTCCTGAGGTGGATCACCCGGTCCACGCCGCGGCCCACCATCGCGGTACAGATAGTGCGCAGCTCCTCGGGCCCGGACCCTTCGCCGATCAGCAGGCTCTTGGTCTCCACGATGAGGATGACCGCGATGACGCCGAGCAGCAGGCCGATGCCCAGGGTGCCGATCGCATCCCACATCGGGTCCCCGGTGAGCACCGCCAACCCGACGCCTGCCAGGGCGAAGACCAACCCGACCAGCGCACCCGAATCCTCTAAAAGCACCACCGGAAGTTCCGGTGACTTCGACTGTCTGATGAACCGCCACCAGCTGCCGGCGCCCTTGAGCGGCCTGGATTCCCTGAGAGCGGTGCGGAAGCTGAAACCCTCCAGCACGATCGCCACGAGCAGGATCCCGATGGCGACCACTGGCGAAGTGATCTCTTCGGGACTGTGCAGCTTGTGGACGCCTTCATAAAGCGCGAACACCGAACCGAGACTGAACAGCAGTAGCGCCACCACGAAGGAGTAGAAGTAGCGGTCGCGACCGTAGCCGAACGGATGCTCTGCGGTGGCTTCCCGCTGGGAGCGCTTGCCGCCCAGCAGCAACAGTCCCTGGTTGGAGGTGTCGGCTACCGAGTGCACAGCCTCGGCGAGTATCGACGATGACCCGGTGATCAGGAAGCCGACGAACTTCGCCGCTGCGATACCGGCGTTCGCAAGCAACGCCGCGACGATCGCTGCTTTCCCGCTCCCCGCTGACACCGTCTCGCCTCCTGTTGCCCAGACCGCAGCATTCGCCAGGCGAATGGCGGTTTCGGCGGCTAATAGATCGCTATTCGGAGCCGAATGACAGTACGGGGTGCGCCGGCAACGGCGCTAGGCCGGGTAGCGCGCGGAATAGCTGCACCGGGCCGGGGCCGGGGCACAGGGTGACCTCGGGATCCTCGGCGGCCAGCCATACGGAGCCACCTCGGCGCACGGTGACGCTGCCGCCGTCGAGGGAATGCAACCGCGCTGAGCCCTGAGTGCACAGCAGGATCTGCGGCCACCGACTGTGCAGGCACATCGGGGTCGACTCGCCATGGGCCCATTCCAGCCGGGTCAGTTGGAACTCCTCCGCCAGGGTGCGATAAGCAGTTTCGTGCGGCCCCACCGGTTCACCGCGTTGCACCGGCAGCGCACCGTGAGAGAAGTCCAGTACCCGCAGCAGCTCCGGGACGTCGATGTGCTTGGAGGTCAAACCGCCGCGCAGTACGTTGTCTGAGTTCGCGCTGATTTCCACACCGGTGCCCCGCAGGTAGGTGTGCAGGTTGCCGGCGGGCAGGTACATCGCCTCTCCCGACGCCAGTACGACGTAGTTCAGTAGCAGGGCCGCGAGCACTCCGACGTCGCCCGGATAGGTCTCGGCCAGCTCGAGAACCACCCGACACTCACTTCGGAAGTCGCCTCCGCGAGGGCTTTGAAAATCGCTCGGCGGGGTGGGACAGGAGCCGCACACGCCGTTGCGGCGCAGTAACGCAACGCAGGCATCCAGAGTGGGAGGCAGTAGTGCCTTCATCGCTGGCTCGGGCATTGTGATCCAGGTGGTGAACAGGGTTCGCAGCCCGTCTGCATTAGGCTCAGCCGCGAGCATCGCTCGGTAGGGCTCCAGAGCCGGCACGTCCAGAGCTTCGAGCAACTCGACGGTGCGTCGCGGATCCCGGAACCCGGCCAACGCCTGAAGCTCGGTGAGCGCGCAGATCAGCTCAGGTTTGTGGCTGGGGTCGACGTAGTTTCGTTCCGGCGCGTCCCGGGGGACTCCCCGGACCTCCTCGCGTGCGAAGCCCTCGGCAGCCTGCCCCGCAGAGGGATGAGCCTGCAGACTCAGCGGCTCGTCGGCGGCGAGCACCTTGAGCAGGAACGGCAACTGGCCGCCCCAACGCTGCACACAGCGCGGCCCGAGATGCCGGTACGGGTCGGCACGCAACGCTTCCAGCAGGGAGGTCTGGGCGCCGTCTGCGTGCATGAGCACCGACGGATCCGCCGGGTGCGCGCCCAGCCACAGCTCCGCCTGCGGGTGCGGGGCGGGGACCGGGCCACCGAGTAGCTCCGGAATCGCTGTGCGGGAACCCCAGGCGTAAGGCCGCACCGCGTTGCGCAACAGCTCCACAACCCCTCCCTTACCGGCTGCGTTCATTCCATGACCGAGCCGGCCGAGCCGATCCAACCGGGGCTGCCCAACACACCCCGGCTCAATCCGAGGTACAGCGCGGCAAAGTCGAACCGTAGGGCCAGGACCGCGGCAGCACTCGCTGCGGCCCCCGGCTCGCCCTGACGCACCATCAGCTCCTCGTCGGCAGTCACCACATCAGCGGCTGGCAAAGCATCCAACGCCGCGGCCCCCTCAGACTCGTTGCCGGTGTCGCCGAGCACCCCGAGCAGCACCGGCCGGACCGCCGGCATTGCACCGTACGGCGCCACATCCTCGTACGGATCCCGCAAAGAATCATTGAATGGATCGCTGAACACGTCAGTCTCCGCACTGCCGCGGATCGCCTCTCGGCACAGCACCGGCAGCTCTGCCGCCTCATGGAATCCCGCCGCGTGCGCCACCACTCCCGCATGCGCGGCGAGCGCCGCGGCGCCATGCCCTGCCACCGCGGTGGCCACCGGATCAGTACCCCACAGCAATGGGATTCGCCCGGTCAGCCGCAACGCCAGAGACTTAGCTGGGTTGACAAACGACTCGTGCGCGACGTGGTCCCGCTCGGCTTCCCGATCCAGCTCGCCAGCCAGTGCCTCGACGTCAGTGGCGAGCAGCCCCAGGGCATCCAACAGCAACAGACCGGCGGTCAGCGTCCGCGGCAGCGCCAACCCCGGTGACACCTCGATTCTGGGCACCACCAGCACCGCTCGACCTGCCACTGCGGCAGCCACCGGACCGTCCGCCGGCGCGGTGAGCACCAATTGGGCTCCCCTGCCGACCGCACGGGCAAGACCTTCGGCCAGCTCCCGATCGCCGGGATCGGTGGTATTGGCCAAGACGATGTCCAACGCGCCCACCCACATCGGCACCGATCGGGTAGTCACCACCGGTACCGGGCACGACGGCCCCAGCAGAGCAAGCAGCAGCGGTGCTGCGGCGGACGCCGCACCCGGTCGGGTCAACAACACCAGGGCACGTGGCCGTTCACTGATCAGCCTCCGCAGACCTGCCTCCTCGGCGGCGGCCGCCGTGGAACGCACTTGGGCACCCGCCGTGGCCGCGGCGCGCAGCAACCCGCCGGTATCGATGGCCTCCAGGCGCCCAGGGTCGTCGAGTAAGTCATCGTCATCACCCCGGAACTGGCTGCGGTCGGATTCCATCACCCGCCACCACCGCCGCTGTCGGCGTCCGGTCCGGTCCCGGGCAACGCCTCGTGCAGCAGGAGCACCGGGATGCCATCGGTCACCGGGAAGCTGCGTCCGCATGCGGTGCAGGTCAGCGCGTCCGCGTCAGGATCAGCGTCGGTACCAGTGCTCAGCGGTGCGTGCGCCGGGCACGGGCACGCCAAGATTTCCATCAGCGCAGCGTCCAAATCCACGGCCATCGTCGTCGTCCTCCTCAGTCGCCGCGCACCAGTGCCAACACCTCGTCGCGCAACGCGTCGACCGCCGCGGTGTCCCGGGCCTCGACATTCAGGCGCAGTAGCGGTTCGGTGTTCGACGGGCGCAGGTTAAACCACGAACCGTTGGAGCACCGTACGGTGAGGCCGTCGAGCTCGTCGAGCTGGATGCCGTCTCGAGCCGCGAAGCGCTGCCGCACGACCGCCATCCTGGCCCGCTGGTCGTCGACCGTGGAGTTGATTTCACCGGATGCGGCGTAGCGGCTGAACTCGGCCATCAGCGCCGATAGCGGCCGCTGCTGCCGGCCGAGTGCGGCGAGCACGTGCAACGCGGCGAGCATTCCGGAATCAGCGCGCCAGAAACTGCGGAAATAGTAGTGTGCGGAATGCTCACCGCCAAAGATCGCCCCGGTCTCCGCCATCCGCTGCTTGATGAATGAATGTCCGACCCGGGTACGTATCGGCCGCCCACCATGTTCGGCGACGATCTCTGGCACAGCTTGCGATGTAATCAAGTTATAGATCACTGCCGCTCCGGGCTCAGTCGCCAACTCCCGGGTCGCGACCAACGCGGTGATAGCGCTGGGACTCACCGGCTCGCCGCGCTCGTCGATCACGAAGCAGCGGTCAGCATCGCCGTCGAAGGCCAGGCCCAGGTCGGCGCCGTGCTCGCGCACGGCGGCCTGCAGATCCACCAGATTCGCCGGATCCAACGGGTTGGCCTCGTGATTCGGGAAATTGCCGTCCAGTTCGAAATACAGCGGGATGACGCTCAGCGGCAGTCCTTCGACAACCGCGGGCACGGTATACCCACCCATTCCGTTGCCGGCGTCCACAACGACGCGCAACGGGCGGATTGCGGACAAGTCCACCAGGGAGCGCAGGTGCTGCACGTAGTCGGCGAGCATGTCCCGTTCGGTGACACCACCGCCACCCGACCCTGGCTCGATGCCGCCCTCCACCGCAATCCGGATCTCGTCGAGGCCGCTGTCCTGGCCAACCGGCGCGGCCCCCGCTCGGCAGAGCTTAATGCCGTTGTATCGGGCCGGGTTGTGGCTAGCGGTGAACATCGCGCCCGGTAATTTAAGCTTCCCGGATGCGAAATAAAGCATGTCGGTACTGGCCAGGCCGATGGAGATGATGTCGAGATCACGGCTGGTGACGCCGTGCGCGAACGCGGCCGCCAGGCTGGGTGAGGAATCCCGCATGTCGTGTCCGATGACCACGGCCGGCGATCGGGCCGAGCCGTCGCGACGCCCGATGAACTCAGCGAAGGCCGCCCCGATATCACGCACCACCGCGGAGTCCAGCTGCTCCCCGACAATGCCCCGGATGTCGTAGGCCTTGACGATCGCTGACAGGTCAGACACTGCTCTCCTCACGTCGGGCTGTATCCAGGCGACATTAGCGCGCGTTACGCAGGTTGACCGGGGCTATTGGGGATTCGGTTACCTTGCTGCGCTGAATACACGCATGGGACAGATTCAGTCGTCTACTGGGTCGGGAAGGACTCTGAGGTGGCTCCGGCGGGCGCCGTTGGCGGCAGCGGTGAGGACTGGATCCACTGCTCGGTCGGCTCGACCGGCCTCACGTACCGCTTCGGCCAGCGCGGTGAGATCATCCACTGAGGGTTCTGGCTCGGCGAACTCGCCGTCGTGACGCACGACGTCCCAACCCCGCGGCGCCGTCAGCCGTAGCGCGTGCCGCTCGCATAAGTCGTAGGAATGAGGCTCGCTGCAGGTAGCCAGCGGACCCACCACCGCGGTGGAGTCGGCATAGACGAAAGTGAGCGTGGCAACTGCCGCGTTTGTGCACCCGGTCCTTAAACATCGCCGCCCACTGCGCACGGCCCGGACCATAGCGCGCAGGTCCAGCCGAGTGCCGCAGGCGCGCGGAACACCGCGCCGGCCAGCTTCGACGTCGGCGTAGTCTCGACGGATGGCGGTGACCCGGTCAGCCCGCTCGCGGCTACGCAGACGCCGCGACCGGCGCGGCCGCGGTGTGCGGGGGTTGCTGTACCCGACCACGCTGCCCGCGGCGCGCAGCCGTGCGGAGCGCTTCGACGCAATAGTGCTGGAAGCGCTCGAACCGATCGACGAGCGTTGGCACACTGAGCTTGACCGGCTCGACGTCGCCGTCGACGACGTACCAGAGGTCACTGACTGCGATCCGACGACTGTCAGCTGGGGCAGCGACGTCGTGGAGGACGGAAACGTCCCGCTGGCCCGACTGGTTCAGGCTGGCGTGGACCGCGCTGGCTTACCCACTCGGGCTCGAATCGTGCTTTATCGACGGCCGCTGGAAACTCGGGCGCAGGACGGCGGCGACCTTTCGGACCTCGTTCATGAAGTGCTGGTCGAGCAGGTGGCGAACTATCTGGGGCTCGATCCAGACATCGTCGACGGCTCACCCGAAGTGGACTGACGCAGAAGTGGACTGACGCACAAAGCAGGCTGACCGACCACGGCGCGCTACCTCTTCGAGTAGCGCCGAGACGGCAGCGCTGTGCCCGCAACGAGCAGTAGCAATGCACCTTCGATCAGCAACAGCGCTGTCCTGGGAACGTCCGAGCGGACTACCCGAACTTCAGCAGAGCTACCCCCCACCGGGACCGCGACCTGGTGACCCCACCCGCGTACCACTGGAACCGGGCGCCCATCCACGCTAGCCTGCCAGCCCGGCTCGTCGTTGGCGGCGACCACGAGCAACCGTCCGTCCGCCCCGGGTGCTACCCGAACTGCCAGCCGCGGCGGCTGGGCCGGCGCGAGCACCCCGCTGACCCCCGGTTCGATGGGTGGAGCGGCGCCGCTACGCGCCTGCACTGCCAGCGCGGGACCCAACAGCTCCGCGCCCGACACTGGCCGCACCACTCGCAGAACTGGTCTGCCATCCGCGGTTCGGGGCGCTGGCCGGGCCAGGGGTCCAGCTGCGGCGAGGGCGCGGACCCCCTGCGCAGTAGTGGGAAGAACAACGAATTGCACCCCAGTCGCAGCCAGGTCTGCCATCGCGGCGGACGTCTCGCCCGGCTGCCCGGCGCGCAGTGCCGCGGCCGCGCGCTCCAGGCGGACTCCGGTGGCACGTAATGGAGCAATGTCATCGTCGCCGAAGCGTGCGGTCCGCGATCTGGTCAGCCGTACCGGCTCACTCGGGGCACCTATGACGAGAACTGATGTATCTGACCGATCCAGCTCAGCGGCCAGTGATGGCGCCAGTACCGGCAGACCGGCCGGTGGACCGCTGGTCAGGGGACCGCTGATACCCACCGCAACGGCTGCCGCTGACAGCACCGCCAACCCTGCCCACGGCGTCACCGACAATCTCGTAGCCCACTGCTCACTGAACCACCGCCGAGTCGGCTCCGCGGTGCGGGCGGCCAGCAGCACCATCCAGAGCAACCCACATCCGGCGAACAGCAGCGCACCTCCGGTGAAACCAGGCCGAGGATCACCACCGACCAGCGGCCGCATCGGCAGCCGAACCAACAGCGCTACCGCGATGGCGCCCAGAACCACGATCCCCACAGCCGGCAGCATCGCCCGGGATGGCGCAACGGCGAGCGCGAGCACCGCCGCTAGCAGTACCACCGCTCCTACCCACGGTGCGGCGCCCGCACCACCGGGATCCAAAGCGAGTAGCCGCAGCCAGCCCGGCACCTGCTCGGGCACCACCGCGCCTACCCCCTGCAACAGCACCTCAGGACGTTGAATTACCACTGCCGGCCACGGCAAAAGCAACCCCAGCGGCAGGAGCACCACGGCGAACAGTCCGACCGCGCGGCGCAGCGTCGGCACCCGGGGGGCCGGGATCACCACGAAGCCAATGAGCACCACGGTCAGTACCATCAGATGCACGAGGGGGGCGAACGCGCCAATCACCGCAATCCCGAGAGCGGTGGCGGCAGCGGTGGACAGCCAACCACCGGATCGTCGGCCCGTCCCATCGCGTAACACTGAAGCGACACCGGCCAGGACGAGTGGCAGCAGTAGGTAGGTCACCACGACGTCCATTCGGCCCTGCGCCAACCCAGCGATGGCCGGCGGGAGCAACGCGTAGCCAGCAGCGGCCAGTGCTCGACGCTCGCGGCTGACCGGCAAGGCGCGGGTGGCCCGATAGGCGGACAGTGCCGCCAGTGGCAGTGCGGCCAAGAACAATAATGACACCGCAGCGGCCGGCGATCCCACCGGCAGGCCGAGCATGTCGAGGACCGCCAGGGCAGCCGGCGCGGGGGCCGCGCTCCCACCGCCGACCGGGTGCCACGACGCCAGGTAGGACGACCAGGTCTGACCCACACTCTCCACCGGCAGCAACCGGCCACCAGACAAGTCCAGGGCCAGCCGGTGGCGGTTGAGCAGCACGGCGAGCACCGTCATCGCCGCAGCCAGCAACGCGGGCGGAGAAAACAGGAACTTCCGGATGCGTCCGCCGACTCCGCCGTCGTCCAACGTCAGCACACTGGAGTCGCTACGGTCGGTAACGCTCTGTGGGTTCGTTGGATCGGAATACTTGGGCAGCGGTGAGGGCCGCGGTCTGGTTCGCGTGCTGGGCGCGGGTGCTCCGCTGACCGTTGCGCCGTTGTCCTGAGGGACGCTGAGAGCTACCGGCGTCGCGACGTTACTGGCGCTGCGCGAACTGCCGGTACGACGCGCATTGCCGTCACCGGCTGGTACCCGAGCATTGCGCGACACGCCGACTCCTCCCTGTCCATCCCCGTTGGTGGGGGCACACGGTAACGCCCCCGCGCGACCGGCGCGGACTCCGGGCAGCGGCCAGGATCAGCCCGCGCCGCGTTTGAGCCTGCGACGCTCGCGCTCCGACAGTCCACCCCAAATACCGAACCGCTCATCGAAGGCCAACGCGTACTCCAGGCACTCGGCGCGGACCTCGCAGCCAGCACAAATCAGCTTCGCTTCCCTGGTGGATCCGCCCTTCTCGGGAAAGAACGCCTCTGGATCGGTCTGAGCGCACAGCGCCCGCTCCTGCCAGTCTTGTTGCTCCTGTTGGTCGAGCCCGTCGAATGGGGCCCAGTCGCCTTGAAGCTCGACCCTGCCCTCCGCTGGCCAGCTGATGTCCCTCTCATCCATGGCGGTCCGCCCTTCTCGCCATAGAGTTCCTCCCCGTTTCGCGCTTCCCGGGCTACCAGCCGGGAGAATAACAACCCTGTGATTACACCTCTGTGATCGGGGATGCAAGTCCAGGGGCTTGTGCTGATCACCTACATGGCGTGTTGCAGTTGACACGCCGCGTAATCGCAGTGCGCCATCGGTCACTTCCCCCGGCCGATGAACTGGGCGGCCAGTGGGTAAGAGTAGGCGGGTGCCCGCCACCGGCCTGGCTCCCAGCCCGCTGTTTCTGCTGCTGCTCGCGACGACCGTCGCCGGGGGCGCGCTCGCGGCGTTGGCCAGCGGCATCGCTCACACCGCCGGCGTCGTCGCGCTGGTCCTCGGCGGATGGGCGATCGCCCTGTGCCTGCACGAGTTCGGGCATGCCCTGACGGCCTACCGAGGCGGCGACCGTTCGGTGCGCGCCAAGGGATACCTCACCCTGGACATCCGGCGCTACACCGACCCGGTGACGTCCTTGCTGATGCCACTGGCGCTGCTGGCGCTGGGCGGAGTCCCGCTGCCCGGCGGCGCGGTGTGGATCAACCGCGCCGCGCTGCGTTCCCGAGCGGTCGCCTCGGCGGTATCGCTGGCCGGACCGCTGACGAATCTCGCGCTCGGAACGGCAATCACCGCCGTGGTCGCCAGCAGCAGCCTGCCGGACGGGCTCGCAGCCGGCCTGTCCTATCTCGCTCTGGTACAGATCCTCGCGTTCGTACTCAATATCCTCCCGGTGCCGGGCCTCGACGGGTTCGGCGTTCTGGAGCCCTATTTGCCCCTGCGGGCTCGCAGGTTCGCCGGCAGCCTCGGCTGGTATGCCCCCTTGCTACTGTTCGTATTGATCATTGGCGTACCGGCGGTGGGCAATGCTTTGTTCGGCGCCAGCTTCGCCGTCTTCGCCGCCCTCGGTGGTGATCCGTTGACAGCGGTGGCCGGCCTCCAGGAGTTCCTGTTCTGGCGCTGACGAGCTCGCTGCAGGCGAGCCAACTCGACGGCTGATCAGCGCCGGGATAACGTCAGCGTCTCGAGTGCATTATCCGGGGGACGGCGAGGACGACGGATGGGTTTCACGGCTCGACTGGACGGCTTCCAGCGGCGTCATACCTGGCTGGGTTTTCCGGTGGCGGTGGTCTACAAGTTCGTTGACGATCAGGGTGGCTACCTCGCCGTCCTGATCACCTACTACGGTTTCGTGTCGCTGTTTCCCGGACTGCTCTTGCTGATCAGTGTGCTGGGCTACACGTTGCAGAGCCATCCCGACTGGCAGCAGGCGGTACTTGGTTCGGCGTTGCAGCAATTCCCGATCGTCGGGCCGCAACTACAGCAGAACGTCAGCTCGATTCACGGCAGCAGCCTGGGTGTGCTCCTGGGCATCCTCGGCGCGGTCTACGGCGGCCTGGGTGTCTCGGTGGCCATCCAGACGGCCTTGAATCGGGTCTGGGCCGTACCGCGCTTTGCCCGCCCCGACCCAGTGGTATCCCGGCTGCGCGGCCTGGTGTTGTTCGTCCTGATCGGGGCAGTCGTTCTGATTACCACCGCGCTAGCCGCGGTCGGCCCGGTGGCCACCGGCTACGGCTTCGGCTTCGGCTTCGGCATACGTATCGCGGCGATCGCAATCGCGATGATTGTCAACGTGGGTGCGTTTCTTATCGGGTTTCGGGTGTTGACCGCCCGGGACGTTCCGCTGACTGACCTGGTGCCGGGAGCGGTCGGCGCCGGGGTCGCGGTCGAGATGCTGCAGATCGTGGGCGCGTTATTCGTCAGTCACGAACTTAGTGGTGCCTCACAAATCTACGGCGTCTTCGGGCTGGTTCTCGGGTTGCTGGCCTGGCTGTACTTGCAAGCGGTCATCGTGGTGTTCTGCGCGGAAATCAACGTGGTGCGGGCGCGCCGGCTATGGCCACGCAATCTGCTCATCCCCTTCTTCAACGACGTCACGCTCACTCGCGCCGACCGAGCGTCCTACCGTTCATACGTGGACTCTGAGCGCTTTGCGCCTTCCCAGCAGGTACAGACCACGTTCGACCACCAGCCTTCGGCCAACGACAAACCCTGATTCCTGCCGTGAAGGTCGTGGTGCTGGTCGGCGGCGTCGGTGGCGCCCGGTTCCTACTCGGGCTCAAGGCCGCGCTCGGTCTTGATGGCCATGACA
>JBHEMR010000003.1:0-4478 GCA_046262495.1 Pseudonocardiaceae bacterium
GAAGCCGGGATGGCCTTCAGCATCGAGCCCGGCATCTACCTCCCCGGCCGATGGGGTGCCCGTATCGAGGACATCGTGGTGGTCAATGGCAGCGGCGTCACTCGGCTCAACCACCGCCCGCGCGACCTCGCAATGTTGCCGGTGTGACCATCGGTCCGGGCAGATGGCGGATGGCACACCGCTTCAGTCGAACGTGAGTTCCCATTGTTATCCGAGTCACAGCGAGGGGCATCTCCTCACGAGCGTTGAGTGCCCGCCGAGAGGGAAGTAGCCATGACCAGTCAAGCTGGGGAAGTCCAAGCGATCGAACGGTCCGATCAGCAGATCACTCCCGAATTCGCTGCACTCGCCGAGTTCGCCGGATTCGGCGAGTACGAGGCTATGGCCGTCCAAATAACCGGCAGTGACATGTCAACTCTGATCGACGGCATGCCAGCAGCAAACGAAAGATGACACTCAAGAACTGGTGGTGCAGGACTACCACAAAGCCGATGGACGGCGACTTTTACGCCTACATGTCCCGATTGGCCGATGCTCACGTCAAGGGTGGCGGGACACATCCGCAGGTGGTCATTCCGGCGGATCTGACCATCGCACTCAAGGGATGGGTCGAGATGAGAGTCATGACGGCGTTGAACACCATCGCCCCGGGAGCCGACGGAGGGTATGCCTTCGGCAAGATTCCCGAACCGGCAGCCGCCGCGGAGGGGGGCCAGGCGTGGATGCGGATGCTGACACTGCAGCTGGGAATCATGCTCGAGCCCTACTCAGCATCACCCGGCGCCGCTGCGGTCGCCTGACGACGTTTTGCCGTCCAGATCGGCGTCCAGGTCAAGGTATCGACCCGAGGACGCCACTCCGCGACTGGCGCCTGGAGCAAGCCGCACCTGGGCAACTGTCGGTGTCGTTGGTCGGCAGCGCAGAACGCCAGTAGCTCGAGGCGTCCGTGTTCGGCTCCGCGTCGGTTGGCGAGACGACTCCGAGCTGCATCTCCTGCAGGCCGAAGTGCGATGCGTTCTCGGGGTTGACCCCGATCTCAAATCCGGGGCTCGTGCCGACACAATGGCAGTCCTTGCGCGGGAGAGTGGAAGCATGGCTGCCAGGAGGTGGACGCAATGAGTACGTCACTGACTCGCCCACGACAAGGCAAGATCATCGCCGGAGTGTGCGCCGGGATCGCCGATCGATACGGCTGGGACGCCAATACGGTGCGCCTGTTGTTCGTGCTGTCGTGTCTGTTGCCCGGACCACAGTTCGTGGCCTACCTGGCGCTATGGGTGCTGATGCCCAAGCGCCCGTACTGAGCCACGGCGTGATCAGGGAAGGCGGGCGCGCAACCAGCCGTACCAACCATCGATACCGTCGCCGGTGGTGGCCGACAGCTGCAGTACCTCCACGCCCGGGTTCGCCCGTCTTGCTCCCTCCAGGAAGGCGTCGACGTCGAAATCGACGTATGGCAGCAGGTCGGTCTTGTTCAGCAGCACCAAGTCTGCGGCGCGGAACATCTGCGGGTATTTCCGTGGCTTCTCCGCGCCCTCGGTCACCGAGGTGATGACCACCCGAGCCTGCTCGCCCAAATCGAACAAAGCCGGGCACACGATATGGCCGACGTTCTCGATCAACACCACCGAGTTGTGGGGCGGGTCTAGCGTCTGCAGCCCACCGGCCAGCATCTGAGCATCGAGGTGGCATCCAGACCCGGTATTGATCTGCACCGCCGGTGCACCGGTTGCCCGGATCCGATCGGCGTCGAGCACCGTCTCCTGGTCCCCCTCGACAACCGACACCCGCAGCTCGGCGCCCAGTTCTCGGATGGTGCGCTCGAGCAGTGTGGTCTTACCCGCCCCAGGTGAGCTCATCAGGTTGACCGCGAGGATGCCGCGTTCCGCCAACCACTTGCGGTTGATCTCGGCGAGACCGTCGTTACGGGCCAGCACCGCCTGCTCGAGCGTGACGGTTCTCGTCGCTGAATGGCCGTGCCCAGGTCCATGCTCGTGCCCGGGTCCATGCTCGTGGCCCGGTCCATGCTCGTGCTCATGCTCTTCGAGGATGGTGCCGCCGGAGCAACCACATGTCGCGCACATCAGACCAGTACCTCAACTTCCCGAATTTTTAGTTCTTCTCCCGCGAGGAGTTCGCGGTTCGCGCTGCCGCACTCGCAGAGCACCAGCAGATCATTCAGCTCGAACTCCGCGCCGCAGTCCCGGCAGCGTGCCCGACCGGTCGGTTGGATGATCTCCAACGACGCGCCCTCGAGGGTGGTACCCGCGGTCACAAGATCGAAACAGAACCGAACCGAGTCAGCCACCACACCAGATAACGTGCCGATTTCCAGGCAGACCCGCTGCACCGGCGCGTCGCCCATCCGCTCACAAACCGCCTGGATCATGCTCTGGGTGATCGCCATTTCATGCAATGATTGGCCTCCTCGGCTCGATGCCCAGTGCAGCCCCCTGCGGGGATCTTGTCAAGGGCGAGACAATGCTTCTGTGCAGCACTGTATCCGAGTTGAGGTGCGGGTCGAGGGTGTCGTCCAGGGTGTGGGGTTCCGGCCCTACGTTCACGGTCTGGCGCGCCGTCTCGGTTTGTCCGGCCGGGTGGGTAACGACACCGCTGGGGTCTTCATGGAGGTCGAAGGCACTGAGCAATCAGTCAGGGAGTTCCTCGCGACGCTACCGGCGCAGGCCCCACCGCTGGCCGTCATCGAACAGGTGCAAACCAGTCCGCTGGTGCCCACCGGGGAACCGGGTTTCCACATCGTGTCCAGCAATGCCGCCGGGCGGCCGGACACCTTGGTCTCGGCGGACAGCGCGACTTGCGCGGACTGCCTGCGCGAACTGGCTGATCCCACCGACCGCCGCTTCGATTATCCCTTCATCAACTGCACCAACTGCGGTCCGAGGTTCACCATCGTGCGCGACGTGCCCTACGACCGGCCGTTCACCACGATGGCGCCGTTCGCGATGTGCCCTGCCTGTGCCGACGAGTACCACGATCCCATCGACCGGCGTTTCCATGCCCAGCCGGTGTGCTGCCCGGCCTGCGGGCCCCGACTACGGCTGCTCGACGCCAACGGCGTCGACCTTCCCGGTGAGCCGCTGGCTACGGCCGCGGCCTTGCTCACCGACGGGGCGGTTCTGGCGGTCAAGGGGCTCGGCGGCTTCCACGTCGCGACGCTGGCCTCCCACACTGCCGCCACCGCTTTGTTGCGCGCGCGTAAGCACCGCGAGGACAAGCCGTTCGCGGTGATGGTGGCTGATCTGACGGCCGCACACGAACTGTGCGTGATCGATCCGGTGGGGGAGCGGGTGTTGGCGGGACGGCGACGCCCCGTGGTGTTGCTGCCGCGCCGGCTGGATATCCCTCTTGCGCCGGCCGTCGCGCCGGGTAATCGCAATCTGGGCCTGATGCTGCCCTACACCCCGCTGCATCACCTGTTGCTCCGCGACACCGCCGGTCCCATCGTGCTGACCAGCGGAAATGTCTCTGATGAGCCGATCTCCTACCAGGATGACGACGCACGCCGACGGCTGGCCGGCATCGCAGACGCTTTCTTGACCCACGACCGGGCGATCCACATGCGCACCGACGACTCGGTGGTGCGGGTTTTTCGCGGCGCTGAGCTACCGGTGCGCCGGGCGCGCGGCTACGCACCCGAACCGCTGAGTCTGGCGCAACCGGCGCCCCGGCCGATTCTTGGCTGTGGTGCCGAGCTCAAGAGCACCTTCTGTCTGGCCCGCGGCCGGCACGCATTCATCTCCCACCACATCGGTGATCTGGAGAATTACGAGACCTTGCGCTCGTTCACCGAGGGCATCACGCACTTCCGACGACTGTTCGACGTACAGCCGGAGGTCGTCGCGCATGACCTGCATCCGGAGTATCTGTCCACCAAGTACGCCCACGACCTCCCTGATGTTGAGCTCATCGGGGTGCAGCACCACCACGCGCACATCGCGTCCTGCCTGGCTGACAACGGCGCCGCGGGTCCGGTGATCGGGGTGGCCTTCGACGGACTGGGCTACGGCAGCGACGGCACCTTGTGGGGCGGGGAGTTCCTGCTGGCTGATCTCGCGGGTTTCCAGCGGTTGGCGCACCTGGTTCCGGTCCCGATGCCGGGCGGCAGCGCGGCCATCCGCCAACCGTGGCGGATGGCCGCTGCCTATCTGGGTTCCGACGCCCCGGAGGGGCTGGCGCAACGCCATGCCGAGCGCTGGGACGCGGTGCTGGCGATGGCGCACCGGCAGGTGAACGCCCCGCTGACCTCGAGCGCGGGGCGATTGTTCGACGCTGTCGCGGCCGTCCTCGGAATCCGTGACACGATCAACTACGAGGGTCAGGCCGCGGTGGAGTTGGAACAGCGGGCCGACCTCGCCGAGCGGGGAAGCTACCCGGCTGCGGTGACCAAGGGGCCCGCGCTGCAACTGCACGGCGTGGACCTGGTGCGCGCTGTGGTGGCCGACCTACAGGCCGGGGTG
>JBHEMR010000004.1:0-11831 GCA_046262495.1 Pseudonocardiaceae bacterium
CGACCGACGTTTCGCCCAGCCGCCCAGGCGGAAACGTCCGTGCTGTCGAGTTCACGGCCAAAGCGAGCGGCGGAGACGGAGGAGGCGAATGCCGACGAGCGCACCGAAAGCAAGCCAACCTCTACCGCGCAGATTCATCGACTACTACCTTGTGACGGCAGACAAGAACAAGAACAGAATCTAGCGACGCAGGAGTGCGCAGAACATTGCGTCGGTGCCGTGGCGGTGTGGCCACAGCTGCACGTACGGCCCGTCGCCCAGCCTGGGAACGCCGGGAAACTGCCGCCTGGCGTCGAGCTGGGCGGCACCCGTGCGCCGCACCACGTCCGCGACCACGCCCACTGTCTCATCGAGGTGCGGCGAGCAGGTCACGTAGGCCACCACGCCCCCTGGGCGGACCAGTCGAAACGCCGCGATCAGCAGTTCCCGCTGCAGCCGAACCAGACCAGCGAGGTCATCGGCCTGCCGTCGCCAGCGCGCCTCTGGGCGGCGCCGCAGTGCCCCGAGCCCCGTGCACGGCGCGTCTACGAGCACTCGGTCGTAGGCCCGTTCCGCCAGCCCGCTGTCCCGGCCATCAACGACGTGCACCGTCACCGGCAGTCCGGCGCACGCCTGACTGACCAACCGGGCCCGGTGCTCGGCCTTTTCCACGGCATCCACGATTGACCCGCGCGTGGCGCTCAGGGAACCCAGCAGGACTGCCTTGCCTCCCGGCCCAGCGCACAGGTCCAGCCAGCGGGCGTCGGTGCCTTGTAGCGGCACCGACGGCAAGGCAAGGGTGACGAGCTGGCTGCCCTCATCCTGCACCTGAGCCAGGTGATCTCGTACTGGGGTCAGTTCACCCGGGTCACCACCGTCGGCCAGATGCACACCGCACGGCGAGTACGGGGCAACCTGACCGCCGGTCAGCTCGGCCAGTTCAGCGGCGCTGATCTTCCCAGGACTCGCGGCAAGGTGCACGAGCGGGCGCGTGTCGTCAGCGGCCAGCGCTTCCGCGAGCTCGTCCAGGTCTCCGCCGAGGGCGTCAGCGAAGGCCTGCGCGATCCACCGCGGATGGGAATGCGTCATCGCAAGGTGACCCACCGGATCATCGTCAACGGCCGGCGCTACCGCCACCACCCAGCCGTCTTGGTCCTGGCCGCCGACCCGGCGCAGCACCGCATTGACGAAACCAGCCGCAGCAGTGCCACGAGCGGCTCTGACCAGGTCCACGGTGGTGGCAACGGCAGCGTGTGGCGGCACTCGGGTCCGCAGCAGCTGGTAGCTACCCAGCCGCAGGGCGTCCAGCAGCCCGCCGTCGATCTCCGAGAGTGGGCGATCCGCGCAGGACTGCAGCACCGCGTCCAGCAGACCCTGCGCGCGGCATGTTCCGTAGCACAGCTCGGTGGCCAGCGCAGCGTCGCGGCCGTTGAGCCCGCGCTGCCGCAACAAGCCGGGCAACACCAGGTTGGCGTACGCGTCGCGCTCGCGCACCGCAGCCAGAGCGTCCAACGCCGCCTGCCGAGGCGGATCGTCCACCGGTGGTCGGGGTGGCCCGGAGCGCCGCCGAGGGGGCCCGGGGCGGGGCGGTCGGGACGGCTTGCGGGGCATAGTCACAGCAGAACCAGGGCGTTGGCCGTCACTCGAACCGCTCCCCAGGCTCCGGTCGGGCACCGCGGGCCCAGTCCGGGGCGGGCATCGCTCGCTTGCCTGGCGCGGTGACGTCACCCAGCCGCACCGCTCCGGTGGCCGTGCCAACGAGCACTTCTCGTTTGGCCACATGCAGCTCACCACGGGCGAGCCCATCAACGTCGCGGACGTCGGCGACTCGCACCGGACCAAGGCCGATGCGTTGCTTCCTGAATCGGGCCCAGGCTCCCGGGGCTGGCGTGACTGCGCGCACCTGGCGGTGCACGGCAAAAGCCGGAGCGCTGAAGTCCACGTGAGCGTCTTGGGTAGTGAGCTTTGGTGCGTGTGAGACGCCCTCGGCTGGCTGAGGCACCGGGCGGATAGTCCCGTCTGCGATCCCATCCAAGGTGGCTACCAACAGTGCCGCTCCGGAGTCGGCCAGTCGGGACAACAGCTCCCCGGCGGTGTCCTCCGGACGGATCACCTCGGTGACCGTGCCGTACACCGGGCCGGTATCCAGCCCCTCGTCCAACGCGAAGGTCGAGGCGCCAGTGATCTTGTCCCCGTGCCGGATTGCGGCCTGCACCGGCGCCGCACCACGCCAGGCCGGCAGCAGCGAGAAGTGCAGGTTCACCCACCCGTGCTGCGGGATGTCCAGCGCCGTCCGCGGAACCAACGCGCCGTAGCCGACGACGGGGCAGCAGTCTGGGGCCAGCGCCGACAGCCGAGCCTGGAAGTCTGGTTGCGCCGGGCGACGCGGCGTGAGCACCTCCAGCCCGGCGTCGCCGGCCAGCGCGCCCACCGGGGAACGGGTCGGTCGTCGCCCGCGTCCGGCTGGCGCGTCCGGCCGGGTCACCACTGCGACGACGTCGTGCCGGTCGCAGTCCAGCAGCGCCTGCAGCGACCGCACCGCCACATCGGGAGTACCTGCGAAGACGAGCCGCACAACTCAGCGCGCCTTACCGAAGCGTGGGCGTGGACGGGTGAATCGGACGGGCACCAGCGCATTATGCCCGGTGTGTCCGTCAGCCCAATTGCTGCGGGTCGAGCTGGATGCGCAGCGGGTTGAGCGTTTTGCGTGCGCTGCGTCCGGCCTGCAGGGCGGCCAACGCCCTGGCCAGGGCCGAGCCATCGGAGCGGGGAACACGGATCAACAACTGTTCCCGTTCGCCCTCGGATTCCCCCCGGATAGGCACCGGACCAAGCAGCACGGCCTCAGGTGGCAGATCAAGTGACTCGGCCGCATCCGCCAGCGTGGCCGGCGCACCCTCCAACGCGGCCATCCGCGTCGCGGGCGGGAAACCAACCTCCGCGCGCGCCGCCAGCTCGGCCGCGGCGTGGCCGGCCGGATCCCATCGGATGAGGGCCTGCACAGCAGCAAGCGACGCCTCCGCGACCACCACCACCCGGCCGCCTTCGGCTGCCGGCTGCACCATCGCCGCCGCAGCCATCCATCGCCGTAACGCCTCCTCCGCCGCGCGAAGATCGGGACGAGCCAGCAGCGCAGCGGCATCCAGCAACAACGCCGCCCCGTACCGGGCCAGTGGCTCCGCCCCAGGCGTGGCGATCACCAGTGACCGTCCCGGTGAGATTCCAGTCGGCACCTCCCCGCCGGCAGAGGTATACAGCGGCACCCCGGGAAAGGCGCGGCCGAGTTCCTCCGCGGTGCGGCGGGCCCCGATCACCATCGCTCGGAGCCGGCCGCCACCACAGGTCGGACACCGGTAACCGGCCTCGATGGTGCCGCACCACCGGCAGGTGGACGGACCGGCCTTGAACAGCGCCAGCGGGCCCGCGCAGCGCCGGCAGCGGGCCATGGCCCGGCACTGCTGGCAGACCAGCGCGGGAACATAGCCGCGCCGCGGCACCTGGACGAGAACCGGCTGATCCCGGCTCAGCGCCGCGCGAGCCGCTTCGAAGGCCACTGCGGGCAGCCGCGCGGCCCGGGCCGCCGGGTCCCGGGCCAGCTGGGTGTCGTCCTCCCCGATCGCGGTGACTCGTGGAGCGGCGGCCCGTACCGCGTCACGGGCCGCGACGATCTCGTGCGCCCATCCAGTCTCGATCGACAGCTGCGTCTCCGCGGTTCGGGCGTAACCAGCCACCAGCAGAGCGCCTCCTTCCAGCAGTGCGCGCTGGCCGAGCACCAGCCGGCTGTGTGGGTAGGGAGCCCGCGGTTCGGCGTGCAGGTCGTCGCCGTCGTCCCAGAGCACCATCAGTCCCAAGTCCACAACCGGAGCAAAGGCCGCGGCCCGGGTGCCGACCACGATGCGCACCGAGCCGCGCCGCACCGCCAGCCACCGGCGGTACCGCTTCGCCGGTCCGGACTCGGCAGCGAAAGTGACCACCGCGTCGGGTCCGGCCAGCGCCGACACCGCGGCGTGCACTCGCGCGGTGTCCCGGTGATCGGGGAGCACCAGCAACGCGCCCCGGCCAGCGGCGGCGACGGTGACGGCGGCCTCCGCCAGCCGGGCCGCCCAGTCCTCCCCCGGCATTGCCTGCCAGCAGGCGTGCGCCGCACGACCCTGATGCAAAGCGTCCAGAAACGCCGGCCCACGGGGATAGCGATCCCAGCCATCGGCCGCAGGCAGTGCCAGGCACGCCACGGGGTATGCGGGCGGCTCTGCCTCGGTGCGGGCATGCCGCGGTGGCACCGCCAACCGCAACACGTCGCTCATGGTGCCCGCGCATCGATCGGCTACCGCCCGGGCGAGCGCCGCGATCTGGGGACTTAGTGCGGGCTCGGGGGAGACGACTCGGTCGAGCCAGGCCAGCTCGCCCTTGTGGTCCGATCGCTCGACTCGAGCCAGCAGCCATCCATCCACCAACCGGCCGGCGAAGCGCACCCGGACCCGCACCCCGGGCGCCGCCGTCTCGTCGAGCTCAGCCGGTACGAGATAGTCAAAGGGGCGGTCGAGGTGAGCCAATGGAGTATCCACGCACACCTGCGCAACGGGCAGCGCGACGGCCGGGCTGCGCTGCCCACGACGGGATCGGCCGAGACTCACCTGGCGGGTCTACCAGAACGCCCCGTCAGCCCCGCGGGGCGGCGGCCCTGAGGTGGTCTAGCTGAGCACGAAGACGAACAGAGCCCCGCTCCCGCACCTACCCTAGAGCCGCGCGACGCGGTCACCCGAATGACGTCGACCGCCAGCCGTTGCGGTTCCGGCAGGATCTGCCGCGCGCGCCAGTTGACTTCCCCGAAAGGACGCCAATGACGCGTATGACAGCTGCGCCTCCGCCGCGTTTCAGAGCCCTACGGAAGCCTCATCATCTGCAAAGCCGAGCCGCGACCGCATCCCAGACGTAAGAAGCCAGCAGGCTCTTGGGGCCCTCGGGTAGCTCGGCCTCCACGTCGTCGTCACTGAGCAGCCAGCCGGTGTTGTGGTCGACTTCGAACGCCCCGCCCCGCCCGACAGCGTTGACCACCAGCAGATCACAGCCCTTGCGGGCGAGTTTAGTCCGACCGTGGGTAAGCACATCACCGTTAGAGTCGCCGGTCTCGGCTGCGAAGCCGACCACGACCTGCCCCTGCGGACGACCTCGGACCAGCTCGACCAGGATGTCCGGGTTGACGACTAGCGACACCGGATTTGCGTCTGCCCCGACTTTCTTTATCTTGCTGGACCGGGGTTCGGCCGGCCGGAAGTCAGCCACTGCGGCCGCCATCACGACCGCGTCAGCGTGCGCCGCCGCTGTGAGCACCGCCTGCCGCATATCACATGCGGTAGAAACTCGGAGGACCTCCACCCCGGCGGGGTCGGTCAGATCAGCTGTATGCGCCGCGATCAAGGTCACCTGCGCCCCACGCTGTGCCGCCACCTGGGCCAGCGCGTACCCCTGCCGGCCGGAGGACCGGTTGCCGAGGTAACGCACCGGGTCCAGTGGTTCGTGCGTGCCACCCGCGGAGATCACCACATGCCGGCCGTCGAGATCCCGTGGCAGCGCGTCCGCGCGACGCAACAGCAAGGTGGCCAAGTCGACGATCTCGGCGGGCTCCGGCAGCCGGCCGGCACCCGAGTCAGCACCGGTGAGCCGCCCGGACGCGGGCTGCGCGACGACGATCCCTCGGGAGCGCAGCACGTCGACGTTATGCACCGTGGCAGGGTGCTCCCACATCTCGGGATGCATCGCGGGAACGAGCAGAATCGGGCAACGGGCGGTGAGCAGGGTGGCACACAATAGGTCGTCGGCCCGGCCATGCGCGGCTCGTGCCAGCAAATCGGCAGTGGTCGGGGCGACCAGGACCAGCTCTGCAGTCCGCCCCAGCCGCACGTGGGGCACCGCAGGCACGTCGACGAACAGCCCTTGATGCACCGGTGACCCTGACAAGGCTTCCCAAGTCGGGGCGCCGACGAAGCGCAGGGCGGCCTCGGTGGGAACAACCCGGACCTGATGCCCCGCCTCGGTAAACCGACGGAGCACCTCGCATACCTTGTAGGCGGCGATGCCGCCCCCGATGCCGAGCACGATCCGCCGGGGTGAGTCCGGCCGGACGGGCCCGGCTTGGGTCACTGGCCCTCGGTGTGCTCGAGTAGTCCGGCGTGGATTTCGCGCAGCGCGATCGACAGTGGCTTCTCCCGTGGCCCTGGCTCGACCAGCGGTCCGACATACTCCAGCAGGCCCTCCCCGAGCTGGGCGTAGTAGTCGTTGATCTGACGAGCCCGTTTAGCCCCGAAGATCACCAAGGCGTACTTTGAGCTGACCCTGCTCAGCAGATCATCAATAGGGGGGTTGGTGATGCCCTCAGGGGCATTAGCCAAAGCCGCGTCCTGCATGCTCAGTTCGGTGGGGATGCTCACTCAATTGTCTCCAGATGCCTTCAAACGTCACAGTGGTCGAGCCGGAGGTGTCCGGTCGCCCGTCCCGCCCATCAAGTTTATCAACTCCTGTGCGGCGCGCCGCACGTCGTCGTTGACCACGGTGGCATCGAACTCTCCCACCGCGTCGAGCTCCGCACGCGCCACCCGCAAGCGGCACTCGCGTGCCGCGGGATCTTCCGTGCCGCGGTCGTACAACCGGCTGTGCAGCACTTCCCAGGACGGCGGTACGAGCATCACCAGCAGGGCGTCGGGCATGGCGGCCCGAACCTGCCGGGCGCCCTGTACTTCGATCTCCAGCAGGGTCGGTCGCCCGACGGACAGCGCCTCACGCAGCGGCCCGAGAGGAGTGCCGTAAAAGTTGCCGGCGTACTCGGCGTACTCCAGAAATTCACCGCGCTCGATCATGCGGGTGAAGGTGGCGCGATCCACGTAGTGGTAATGCTCGTCGGGCCGTTCCTCGCTACGGGGCGCGCGCGTGGTCATCGAGACGCTGACGAATAGCTGCGGCCAGCGCCGGACTACCTCGGCAACCACGCTGGACTTACCGACCCCAGAGGGGCCTGAAACGACGGTAAGCCGGGGGCGGACGACCGCACTAAGCCCCGGCTCACGCACCGTCACAGTATGACCACTGTGGCCGACCACCCTGAGAGACTGATCGGTAATTATGCTCAAAACTATTCTGGGGCGGCTATTCGGTGCCGAACTCGCTGAGTAGCGCCTTGCGCTGACGGTCGCCTAGTCCGCGCAACCGCCGGCTAGTGGCGATTTCCAGCCGCTCCATGATTTGCTGAGCACGGACCTTGCCCACGCCAGGCAAGGCTTCGAGCAAAGCCGACACCTTCATCTTGCCCAGGATGTCGTCGCTGTCGGACTTGGCCAGGACTTCTTGAAGGTTGGTCCCGCCGCGCTTGAGGCGCTCCTTGAGCTCGGCTCTGGCACGTCGGGCGGCGGCCGCCTTCTCCAATGCAGCGGCCCGCTGCTCCTCGGTCAGCTGGGGAAGGGCCACGGTCTCCTCCGTCGATTGCTAGTGCTAAGGGATATTCCGGATTAGTGCGGCGACCGTATCCCCCACGCAACCAGCCGCTTAACCCGGGGTGGCACCGCCGCGCTGTCCGGCCAGTGGACGGAGTACGGCGCGCGCCTGATCGGCGATTCGTTGGGCGGCGTGTCGTAGCGACGCAGGTCGCGGCCCATGGCGCAGCAGATCACGTGATGTCGTTGCCACGACGTGGCGGGTTGCCCCCCCGAAGATCTGCGGCATGTCAGCCAGGCAGGCGCCCTGCGCGCCTATCCCAGGCGCCAGTATGGGGCCGTTGAGGGCCGCCAGTCGCAGAGCTCCGAGCGGTGCGGTAGCGCCCACCACCACGCCGACGTCGCCGCCGGGACGCTGGCCAGCGTTGCGGGCGGCGACGGCGTCGACCACGGACTGCGCGACCGTGACCCCGGTACTGGTGACCGCGGCCTGCACGTCGGCACCCTCGGGGTTGGAGGTCAGTGCCAACACGAACACTCCGCGCCCGGTGCGACCGGCCAGCTCGAACGCCGGATCCAGCGCGCCGATACCAAGGTAGGGCGAGACGGTGATCGCGTCGGCGGCCAGCGGAGCCCCATCGCTGAGGTAGGCGGCGGCATACCCGGCCATGGTGGTGCCGATGTCACCGCGCTTGACGTCGAGCAACACCAGCGCGCCGGCGGCTCGGGCCGCCAGCAGTACCCGCTCCAACACTTCGATGCCCCGTGCCCCGTGTCGCTCGAAAAACGCCGACTGCGGCTTGACCAGGGCCACCTCCGGCGCTAGCACCTCAACCGCGCCCAACGCGAACCTCTCAAGCCCCGCCACGTCATCGGCCAACCCCCACTCCCGCAGCAACCCCGGATGCGGATCGATCCCCGCACACAACGGCCCCCGAGCTGCGACCGCCGCGCTCAACCGCGCACCGAACCCGCATTCAGCGGGCTCAGCGTTGTTATTCAGCACTGGAAAACCCCGCTGAACCCGCTGAATGCGGGTGGGTGGGAGCGGGGGCGGCGCGGAGAGCGGCGTGCAGGGACTGGAGGGGGCGAACGGTGATGTCGCCCCGGATGAGGGCTTCGATGCCCTGGACGGCTGCTGCGGCGCCCTGCATCGTGGTGATGCACGGGATGGACCGAGATACCGCCGCGGTCCGGATCTCGTAGCCGTCCACCCGGGGGCCGGGGTTACCGTACGGGGTATTGATGATCATATCGACTTGTCCTGCGTTAATCAGGTCAACGATGTTGTCCGGTCCTTCAAAGTGCTTGCGCACAACGGTGCAGGGGATGCCATTGCGGCGCAGCGTGTTCGCTGTTCCCCGGGTGGCGAGGACTTCAAAACCTAGATCAGCCAGCCGTGCGGCAGGGAAAACCATGGCCCGCTTGTCCCGGTTGGCCACCGACACGAACACCCGCCCCGACGTCGGCAGTGAGCCGTAAGCCGCGGCTTGCGACTTCGCGAAGGCCTGGCCGAACGCGACATCGAGGCCCATAACCTCGCCGGTGGACTTCATCTCCGGCCCGAGCAGCGAATCCACCCCCTGGCCCTCCGGGGTGCGGAACCGGTGGAAGGGCAACACGGCCTCCTTGACCGCCACCGGCGCATCGGCCGGCAGGTCACCACCGTCGCCGTGCGGAATCAGCAGGCCCTCAGCTCGCAGTTGCGCAATGCTGGCGCCAAGCATGATCCGAGCGGCCGCCTTGGCCAGCGGCACCGCAGTGGCCTTGGAGACGAACGGTGCGGTGCGACTGGCCCGCGGGTTGGCCTCCAGCACGTACAGCACGTCATCCTTGAGCGCGTACTGCACGTTGAGCAGACCGAGCACGCCGATCTCGCGGGCGATCGCCTCGGTCGAGGTGCGCACCGCAGCCAGGTCTGATTCCCCCAGCGTGATCGGCGGCAAGGCGCAAGCGGAATCCCCGGAGTGCACCCCGGCCTCTTCGATGTGCTCCATGATCCCACCGAGATAGACCTCTGCGCCGTCGCAGAGCGCGTCGACATCGATCTCGATGGCGTCATCGAGGAAACGGTCCACCAAGACCGGGTGTTCGGGAGTGATCTCGGTGGCCCTGGCGATGTAACCAGCGAGGGTCTGCTCGTCGTAGACGATCTCCATGCCGCGCCCGCCGAGCACGTAGGAGGGACGGACCAGCACCGGGTAGCCGATCTCGTCGGCGATTTTCCGGGCCTCCGCGAACGACGTGGCGGTGCCGAAGGCCGGGGCGGGCAACCCGGCGCGCTCCAGCACGGCGCCGAACGATCCCCGATCCTCGGCGAGATGAATCGCCGCCGGAGACGTGCCGACCACCGGGACACCCGCGTCGGCAAGCCGCTGCGCGAGACCCAGCGGGGTCTGCCCACCCAGCTGCACGATCACGCCGGCGACGGTGCCCGAGGTGCGCTCGGCGTGCACCACCTCCATGACATCTTCGAAGGTCAGTGGCTCGAAGTAGAGCCGGTCGGCGGTGTCGTAATCGGTGGATACGGTTTCCGGATTGCAATTGATCATCACCGTCTCGTAACCGCGGCCCTCGTTGTCAGGAGCAGCGCGCAGTGCCATTGCGGCGTGCACACACGAGTAGTCGAACTCGATGCCCTGACCGATCCGGTTCGGTCCGGAACCCAAGATGATCACCTTGGGTCGTTGCCGCTGCTCACTGACCTCGGTCTCGGCCTCCGGATCGCTTTCGTAGGCGGAGTAGTGGTACGGGGTACGGGCGGCGAACTCGGCGGCGCAGGTGTCCACGGTCTTGTAGACCGGCCGCACACCCAGCCGGTGGCGCAGCGCGGTGACCTCGGACTCGGTGAGCTCGGGGCGCACAGCGGCGAGCTGCCGGTCGGAGATGCCGGCTCGCTTGGCGCGACGCAGCAGCGGCTCGTCCAGTTTCGGGGCGGCCACGAGTTCGGCCCGCACCTCCACCAGACTGGCGATCTGGTCGATGAACCACGGATCGATACCCGAAGCTCCTGCGACCTGCGCAACTGTTGCGCCCAGCCGAAGCGCCCGCTCAGCGGCGTAGAGCCGGCCGTCATGCGGGACTCGCAGCGCTGCCAGCTCTGAGGTCACGGTGGCGTCGGGCGGATCGGATCTGGTCCAGAACCCGGCGGCGGAAGTCTCCATCGAGCGCAGCGCTTTGCCTAGCGCCTCGGGGAACGAGCGGCCCAGCGCCATCGCCTCTCCCACCGACTTCATCGTGGTGGTTAGCGTGGGGTCCGCGCCGGGGAACTTCTCGAAGGCGAATCGGGGCACCTTGACCACCACATAGTCCAGGGTGGGCTCGAAGCTGGCCGGGGTCTCACCGGTGATGTCGTTGGTGATCTCATCGAGCGTGTAGCCGATCGCGAGTTTCGCCGCGATCTTGGCGATGGGAAAGCCGGTGGCCTTGGACGCCAACGCGGACGAGCGAGACACCCGCGGGTTCATCTCGATCACGACCAGACGGCCGGTACTGGGATGCACCGCGAACTGGATGTTGCAGCCGCCGGTGTCCACCCCGACCTTGCGGAGCACTGCAATGCCGACGTCACGCATGTACTGGTACTCGCGGTCGGTGAGCGT
Organism: Pseudonocardiaceae bacterium; assembly: GCA_046262495.1. Classification (GTDB taxonomy): domain Bacteria; phylum Actinomycetota; class Actinomycetes; order Mycobacteriales; family Pseudonocardiaceae. Next base: position 11,006 of record JBHEMR010000004.1, read on the forward strand.
CATCGCCGGGGCGACAGTCACCGAATCCCCGGTGTGCACCCCCATGGGGTCGATGTTCTCGATCGAGCACACCACTACCACGTTGTCCCGATGGTCGCGCATTAGCTCGAGCTCGTATTCTTTCCAACCCAGCACGCTCTCCTCGATGAGCACCTGGTGCACTGGGCTCTCGGCCAGGCCTGCAGCACCAAGCCGCGAGAGCTCGGCCGAGGTGTGCGCCATCCCGGAGCCGAGCCCGCCCATGGTGTACGACGGCCGGATCACCACCGGCAGGCCGAGCTCGCCAGCGGCTTGGCGGACTTCGTCCAACGAGCCGCAAACGGTGCTGCGCGGTACTTCGGCGCCCACCGCGTGCACCACATCCTTGAACTTCAACCGGTCCTCACCGCGATGGATGGCCTCGATGTCGGCGCCGATCAACTCCACGCCGTAACGAGTCAGCACCCCGCGCTCGTGTAGGGCGACGGCGGTGTTCAGCGCGGTCTGCCCGCCCAGGGTGGCCAGCAAGGCTGTCACCGGAGTTCCACCCGCCCGCTCGGCGGCGATCACCTTCTCGACGAACTCCGGGGTGATCGGCTCGATATAGGTCGCATCGGCGAACTCCGGATCAGTCATGATCGTCGCCGGGTTCGAGTTCACCAGGCTGACCCGCAGCCCCTCCTCGCGCAATACCCGGCAAGCTTGCGTACCCGAATAGTCGAACTCACACCCCTGTCCGATCACAATCGGCCCAGACCCCACTACCAAAACATGCGAAATATCAGATCTCCGCCCCATCAGCCGATCCCCCCTCGAGCGCTATTCGGAGCCGAATCGCGATGCTCGG
>JBHEMR010000005.1:0-4424 GCA_046262495.1 Pseudonocardiaceae bacterium
GGCCGCTGGCGCGCTTATCCTGACCGCGGGCGGATTCGGCATCGCCGCCGCCACGGGAGCCCTCGGGGATAACGAGCAGGTCAGCGGGTCGACCGCGCAGGTGGCCCGGGCCGCCGCCGCGCAGGCCGTGCCCGGCGGCATCGCCGGGCAGGTGCTCTCGGAGTCCGATGGCTACGGCGTGCAGGTCAGCAAGCCCGACGGCACCAAATCCGAGGTGCACCTGGACAAGACCTTCAAGCCGCTCACCGTCGGCCCCGCCGTCAACGGTGGCGACGGAGACGGTCCTGATGGGGACGAGGGATGATCATGGTCACCCGGTCGAGAAGTGGAGGTGTCCTGCGCCGTGCGGGACTGCCGGTGGCGGTGGTGGTGGTGCTGTCCGCGCTGGCCGGCTGCACCGGCACCGCGGGGCAGGCTCCAGCCCAGCCCAGCAGTGGTCAGGCAATGCAGCAGGGCCAGCAGCAGCCGGTGGCGACCGGTGAGGCGGATTGGGCCGGGGTGGCTCAAGCGTTGGGTCGCCCGGGCAAGCTCACCGGCACCGTCTACCGGGTGCCCCTTGTTCGTAGCGACCTGGCCGTGGTCTCCCAGGGCGTGACCATCAACCCCGGGCTGTCGCTGGGCGGCTACGCGGCGTTCACTCGCTATGGCGACATGAGCATGATGATGGGCGACCTGGTGATCACCGAGGCCGAGGTACCCAAGGTCATCGACGCGTTGCAGGCCCACGGGATTGCCCAGACCGCGCTGCATAAACACCTCCTCGAGCAGTCTCCGCCGGTGTGGTGGACCCATGTGCAAGCCATGGGTGACCCGGTGCGGATCGCCCAGGGGCTACGCGCCGCGCTGGATACCACCGCCATCCCCGCACCCGCGGCGTCACCCCCTACCGGGCAGCTGCCGGCAGCGTCGCAGTTCGCCGCCCCGAGCATCGCCGCCGCGTTGGGCCGCACGGGCACCGCCGAGGGTGGCCTCTACAAATTCAGCATCGCCCGCAACCAGACGATCACCGAGGACGGGCGCGTCCTGCCACCTGGCCTCGGGGAAACCACCGCGGTGAACTTCCAACCCCTGGGCGGTGGCAAGGCCGCCATCAACGGTGACATCGTGATGACCAGCGACGAGATCCAGAAAGTCATCGCCGCCCTGCGCAAAGGCAACATCCAGATCGTCGAAGTGCACAACCACAGCCTCAACGAACAACCCCGGCTGTTCTATTTGCACTTCTGGGCCGTGGACGACGCCGCGACCCTGGCCAAGGCGCTACGCCCCGCGCTGGAGGCCACCAATCTCAAACCCGCCAGCTGACAATCTGTGAGAACAGGAAGACCGCGACATCGCGCCAACGAAGCACCCAATCCCCGCGCTCCTGACCAATAGGCCCTCACGCGACCCGCGGACCGGCCGGATACCGGCCGCAGAGGAAAGACCTGATGATCTTCGGCGCTAGTCACATCGTGCTCACCGCGGCGATCACCAGCGTGCTGGCGTTGATCGTCGCGTTCTGGCGGCTACCCCGCACCGCGTGGCTCGACATCCTCACCGTCACTGTGCTGTCCGGGGTGGCGGTGTTGCTGTGGCGGCTTTCGGCGAATATGCCGCAGCTCAACGACGACGGGCTACCCGGCTTTTCCGCCAACGACTGGGCCGCCCCCGCGCTGACCTACCTGTTGCTCAGCGTCTTCACCGACCTGCGGGCCCCTGCCGATCCCGGCCGCTACCGGCAGACCCGCGCCCTGGCAACCCTGGGTGCGCTCGCCGTCAACGTCATCACCATCTGATCCAACTCGGAGCCTGTGCACGGGCGAAGCCCCCATCGTCACAGCGCACTCCGATGCCCCCGGTGGTCAGCGAGGCGTTGGCTCCAGAACACGAGGACCGCGACATGATGCCCACCAAGCGCCCCACCTCACCGGTCGAGATCCAGCTCTGGCGGCGTTTGCGGCGTGGTGTGGTGGCAATCGTCGGGCTCGTGGCTGCGACGGCGGTGGGCGTGGTGTTCGTCTCCTGTGGCCGCGGTTCACCACCAAGCGCACCGGCGTTGCACCAGGTGGGCCAGCTCGAGCTTTCTGGCGACGGGTCACGTTTCGACTACGCCAGCCTCGATGTCGGACGCGGGTTGCTGTTCGTCGCCCACCTGGGCGCCAGTGAGGTGATCGAGGTCGATGTGCACGCCCACCGGGTGGTGCGCACGATCAGCGGCCTCTCGCAGGTTCATGGGGTGCTGGTCGTGCCGCAACGCCACCAGGTCTACGCGACCGCGACCGGCAGCAACGAGATGGTCACTCTCGACGAGGACACCGGTGTCGAACTGGGGCGCGCCCGCACCGGTGAGTATCCCGATGGTCTGGCCTACGACCCGGTGCATGCCACTGTGTGGACTACCAACGAAACCGGCGGCTCGGAGACGGTGATCGACGCCGCCACCTACCGGGTACGTGGCACGGTGGAGCTGGGTGGGGAGGTCGGCAACGTCGCCTACGACCCTGGCAGCGGCATGATGCTGGTCGATGTGCAATCCGACAACAGTCTCGCCGTGATCGATCCGGCTACCCTGGCGGTGGTGCGCAGGGTGCCGTTGCCGGGCTGTGACCACGACCACGGGCTCGCCTTGGACCCGGTCGATCGGCTGGCGTTCATCGCCTGCGACGGCAACGCGGTGCTGCTCACCCTCGACCTGAACAACTGGCAGGTCACCGAGACACACACCGTGGACCCCGCCCCCGATGTCCTGGCCTACGACCCGCTGGCCCACCGCCTCTACCTCGCCGCCGAAAGCGGCTGGGTGAGCACCCTGGACAACCACAACCGACGGCTGACACTCACCCACCGTGAGCACCTCGGCGAGGATGCGCACGTCGTCGCGGTGGACCCCACCACCGGGCACAGCTACTACCCGCTGCCCAGCGGACCCGGCGGACACCCCACCCTGCTGGAGGAGGCCACGCCATAACACCCGGTATCGTTAGTGGCCTCGCAATAGGACCTGGAGCTGGGGTGCTCATCGCCCGGGGCCTGCGGCCGGGGCCCTGGCGCCGTTGGGGTCGCCGGTGGGGTCGGGGTCGGGGTAGGGCGGTGCGGTGTCGGTGTGTAGCGCCGCGAGTTGGGCCTCGGCCTGTTGGACGTGGTCGAGCAGCGCGACCTGGGAACGCAGCGCGCCCAATGCAGCGTGGGCGTGTTGGGTTCGTTCGGCGAAGCGGCGTTCGGCGGCTTGTAGCCGGTCGAAGCGCTGTTCGGTTTCTACCCGTAGGGCCTCCCAGCGTTCCCGGGCGGTGTGCTCCAGCTGTTGGGCGCGGCGGTCGGCGTCGGCGAGGCGCTCGCGGGCGGCGTCGGCGTCGGCTTGGGGCGCCGCGCGTAGCGCCAGGGTTTGGCGGGTGAGCGCGGTGGCGGCGTCCTCGGCCTGGGTGGTGATCAGTGTCGCGGTGCGCTCGGCGTGGGCGCGGATCGCCTCGGCGTCGGTGTCGGCGTCGCGGCGGGCCCTGTCGGCGGTCTGCTGGGCGGACTCGACGGCCGCGCTGAGCTGGGAGCGGAGATCCTCCATGCGGGGACTGCTCCTCATCAGTGCCGGACAGAACAAGACAAACATACGACCCGGGGTGCCACACCCGACAGGAAAACACCGGCTCAGCCATGAGGCGCCGCGAAGAAGTTCGGCCACACCACGGCCTCTGGCGCGACGTTTTGCTCATCGAACACCGCAGGTCCCGGGCATGACAGCATGGGAAGCAGCAGAGCCTGCCCACAGCCACACCCCGCCAGCTGCTCCGGGGTCAGGAAACTCCTCTCATCCCGGGTCACTGCCCCGCAGCCAGCCCAGCTCCCTAACGCCAGTTTTCACAAGATCGTTGGTCGCGGGCCGAGCCACCGGGTGCCCCTATGCTCGCTCCCTGCGGCGTGGTGCTCGATCGAGGTGTTCACAGCTGCGCGTTGGCCCAGTTTACGTTCTGCGGTGGCGGGGTGGGTGTGCCGACGTCGAGCTGGATGACCTCGTGATCTTTGTGTGGAATCGTGCTCCGGTCGCCGGTGAAGGGCTTGCCGTTGACGTAGGCGGTGACCGCTGCGGTGGCCGGGCCGACCGCGTGGTCATTGAGTGGTTGTCGCCAGAGCGCGAAGAACTGGCCCAACGTGTAGGTCCGCTGGGTGGGCGACTCGATGTGGATGATGCCGTCGCCGGCGTGCACGTGCAGCCAGTAGTAGCAGTGGCTGGCTCCCGCGAAGGCGCCCTGCGCGGTGTTTTTGACCACCGGCGCCACAGTTCCGATCCCGTAGGGAATGCTGCGGGGTTGACCGTTGACGAAGACCAGCAGGTGGCTGTGGATGTGGTAGGCGACCTGTTCGCTGGTGTTGCACTGGATCCCGTCGACCGTGGCGCCGTCGGCCGAGGTCGATGCCGGGGCCAAGGCCGGTCCGGTCTCTAGCGGGATCCC
>JBHEMR010000006.1:0-17023 GCA_046262495.1 Pseudonocardiaceae bacterium
TAGTGGACTGGCTTGTAGGGGCCCTCGACGTCGACGTCGATGTACTCGGCCTGCTCTTTGGTTAGCTTGGTGAGCTCACCACCGAGAGCCTCGACGTGGATGCGGGCGACCTTCTCATCGAGCACCTTGGGCAAGGTGTAAACCTCCCGGTCGTATTCCTCGTGCTTGGTGAACAGCTCGATCTGGGCGATCACCTGGTTGGAGAACGAGTTCGACATCACGAAACTCGGGTGTCCGGTCGCATTGCCCAGGTTCAGCAGCCGACCCTCGGACAACAGGATGATCGAATGCCCATCCGGAAAGGTCCACTCATCGACCTGCGGCTTGATCACCAACCGGCGGGCTCCCGACCGGCGTTCCAACCCGGCCATGTCGATCTCGTTGTCGAAGTGGCCGATATTGCCCAGGATCGCCTGGTGCTTCATCCGCGCCATGTGCTCGACCGTCACGATGTTCTTGTTGCCGGTGGCGGTGATGATGATGTCCGCGCGATCCACCACGTTGTCCAGGGTGTCGACAGTGAAACCGTCCATCATCGCCTGCAGCGCACAGATCGGATCGATCTCGGCCACCACCACCCGAGCGCCTTGGCCGCGCAGCGACTCCGAACACCCCTTGCCCACGTCCCCATACCCACATACCACGCACAGCTTCCCGGCGATCAGCACATCCACCGCCCGGTTGATCCCGTCCACCAGCGAATGCCTACACCCATACTTGTTGTCGAACTTCGACTTCGTCACCGAATCGTTGACGTTGATCGCCGGGAACAGCAGCTCCCCCGCCGCGGCCAACTGATACAACCGGTGCACGCCGGTGGTGGTCTCCTCGGTCACCCCGCGAATGCCCTCTCCGATCGCCGTCCACTTTCCCGGGGTCGTGGCCAACGAGGCCCGCAACACGTCCAGAAACACCTTCCACTCATTTGAGTGGTTCTCGTCCGGGGCGGGCACCACGCCGGCCTTCTCGAAGGTCGTCGCCTTATGCACCATCATGGTGGCGTCTCCACCGTCGTCGAGGATCATGTTCGGCCCGGCCGCATCTGGCCAGGTCAGCATCCGTTCGGTGCACCACCAGTACTCCTCGAGCGTTTCGCCCTTCCAGGCGAAACACGGCACACCGCGCGGCTCCTCCGCACTGCCGTGCGGACCCACCACCACCGCCGCCGCGGAATGGTCCTGGGTGGAGAAGATGTTGCACGACGCCCACCGGACCTCAGCGCCGAGACTAACCAGGGTCTCGATCAGCACCGCCGTCTGCACGGTCATATGCAACGATCCCGAAATCCGCGCGCCGTGCAGCGGGAAAACGTCCGCGTACTCCCGCCGCAACGCCATCAAACCCGGCATCTCATGCTGCGCCAACCGGATCTCATTACGGCCGAACTCAGCCAGGCCCAGATCGGCCACAGCGAAGTCGATACCAGCGCGGCTCTGTAACTTCTTCTCAGCGGCAGGCGCCACAGTCATCGAAATGCACTCCCTGTCAGTGAATTGTCATGTCACGCGTTTACGTGCTCGGCCACCTCGGCCGCGCTGTCAGGTCCGTAAGCGTCGCTGAACCGCTGCATGAACGTCTCGGGTTCGAACTGGTGCTCCTGGGTGCCAACCGACTCGATCACGAGGGTGGCCAGCATGCAGCCAAGCTGGGCCGCTCGCTCGTCGCCCACGCCCCAGTGGACGCCGGCCAGGAAGCCAGCCCGAAACGCGTCACCCACACCGGTGGGATCGGCCTTGGCCAGCTCTTGCGGCGGTGTTACCGAGATGACCGGTTCGCCTGGCCGTTGCACGGTCACCCCCTTGGCGCCCCGGGTCATCACCGAAACGCCTACTCGCGCGAGGATGTCTTCGTCACCCCAGCCGGTCTTGAGTTCAAGCAAACCACGCTCGTAGGTGTTGGTGAACAGGTAGGCCGCACCGTCGACCAGCTGCGTGATCGCCTCGCCGTCGAGCGAGGAAAGCTGCTGGGACGGATCCGCGGCGAACGGGTAGCCCTGCTCCCGGCACTCCTGGCTGTGTCGCAGCATGGCCGCCGGGTCGCTCGGGCCCACCACCACAAGATCGGTACCGCCCAAGTGGTCCACGATCGGTTTGAGTTCGATATCGCGGGACTCGGTCATCGCGCCGGCGTAGAACGACGCGATCTGGTTCTGGTCGGAATCGGTGGTGCACTGGAACCGGGCGGTGTGCTTGGTCTGTGACACGTGCACCGCGCTGATGTCCACCCCGTGGTCGGACAACCATTGCCCGTACTCGCCGAAGTCGGCACCGACCGCTCCCACCAGCACTGGCGCCAGCCCGAGGCAGCCCAGGTTGAAGGCGATGTTGGCGGCCGCCCCACCCCTACGGATCGCCAGATCTTCCACCAGGAAGGACAGCGAGATGTTGTCCAGCTGATCGGGCATGATCTGCTCGGCGAACCGGCCCGGAAAGACCATCAGATAGTCGGTGGCGATCGACCCCGTGACGATGATGCTCACTTCAGCCTCCTTTGGGCCTCCATCAGACCGCTGCCGGTAGCGCGCTGACCGGCAACCCGGCGGACTCGCGCAGTTCCGCCGCCTTGTCGGTCCGCTCCCAGGTGAAGTCGGGGTCGTTGCGTCCGAAGTGGCCGTAAGCGGCGGTCTTAGCATAGATCGGCCGGTGTAGTCCCAGGTAACCGCGGAAGGCCGCCGGACGTAGATCGAAGTGCTCGCCCACCAGCTTTTCGATGGTCGTGCGAGGCACCTGCTCGGTGCCGAACGTCTCCACGAACACCGACAGCGGCCGGGCCACGCCGATCGCGTAAGCCACCTGGACCTCGACCCGGTCCGCCAGGCCGGCAGCCACGACGTTCTTGGCCACATAGCGGGCCGCGTACGCCGCGGAACGATCTACCTTGGACGGGTCTTTACCGGAGAACGCGCCGCCACCGTGCCGGGAGAATCCACCGTAGGTGTCCACGATGATCTTCCGTCCGGTCAAACCGGCATCACCGACCGGCCCGCCGATCACGAACCGCCCGGTCGGGTTGACGAACAGGTTGCACGCCAACTCGGCCTCGTTGTAGAAGTCGGCAGGCAGGACCGCGAGCACCACGTGCTTCCACAGGTCCGCCCGGATCTGCTCTGAGGTGACCTCTTCGGCGTGTTGGGTGGAAATCAGCACCTTCTCTACCCCGATCGGAACGTGATCCCGGTAGCGGACGGTGACCTGCGTCTTGCCGTCGGGCCGCAGGTAGGGCAGCGTGCCGTCCTTGCGCACCGTCGCCAACCGCTTGGACAGCCGGTGCGCCAGCGCGATCGGCATCGGCATCAGCTCAGGGGTCTCGTTGGTGGCGTAGCCGAACATCATGCCCTGATCACCCGCGCCGACGCTGTCCAGCTCGTCCTCGGACAGCCTGCCGCGCCGCTCAGCCGCCATATCGACACCCTGGGCGATGTCCGGCGACTGCTTGTCCAACGCGGTCAGCACCGCGCAGCTGTGCCCGTCGAAACCGAAAGTTCCGTTGTCATAGCCGATCCCGCAGATAGTGTCACGCACGATCTGGGTGTAGTCCAATGTGCCCGGTGTGGTGATCTCGCCCGCCAGCACGACCATTCCGGTGGTGATCAGCGTCTCGCAGGCCACTCGCGAGTTGGGGTCCATCGTCAGCGCAGCGTCGAGCACCGCATCGGAGATCTGGTCGGCCATCTTGTCCGGGTGCCCCTCGGTCACCGACTCGGAGGTGAACAGGTACTCGATGCTCTCCATTTGGGTCATGGGATCACGCTCCTTGCTCGACGGTCGGTTCCTGACCCCAGGCGGCGGGCAGGGTACGGCGGACGGCGAAGGTGCCCTCCACCATTGCCGCCAGCTTCGCTCTGGCGACATCGGCGGGAAGGTGCCGCACCCCGCAGTCGGATCGGTAATCAAATTATCGGCCGGAAACGTTTCCAGCGCCTTGCCGATACGCTGGGCGATCACTTCCACGGATTCGATCTGCTCGGTCTTGACGTCCACCACGCCGAGTCCGAGCGTACGGTCCCAACCGAGCCGTTGGATCATATGCAGATCCTCGTAGCCTTTGCGGCCGAATTCGAGGATGAGCTGATCCACGTTCGCTTCCAGCACCGCGGGGAACAGAAAATCATAATGCCCTTCCCAGGACGGCCGGGCGTAGCCGTTGCCGTAGCAGACGTGCAGCCCCCATCGCACGTCAACGCCTCGGGTCAGGATATTGATCGCCTCGACCGCCACTCCCACGGCCTCGGTGCCCGGCCAGGAACGGCTCGTCCCCGCATCCGCCGCGATATCGAGAACGGTCCGGTGAACGAGAACTTGACCGGGCGGTCGGTGTACTGGCGGGTGAAGCGGTAGTCGTCCAGCCCCAGCGGCGGCGGAGCGGCCGGCAGCGGATCGACCACGAGGGTGTCGTAGTAGTCGTAGTAGAACGACCTGACGGTGACCGGGATCTGTACCCCCGAGACCCGCGCCAAGAAGTAGTCGATGTCGTTGTCCCGACGCAGCTCCCCGTCGGAGACGATATCGATTCCGGAAGCTGGACAGCCGGACATGCGCGCTCTGGTTGTCGGTGACGTTGGCCGCGTCGACCCAGCCGCGCAGCAGGTCGGCCTTTTTCGGAGCTCAGGGCGCGGCGCAGCCGTCCGCTGACCGGGCGGTGGCCGTTGCCTGCCCGGCCTGCGGTCACGACGGGTCTCCCGGATCGTTGCGCTGAGCGATTGGCAGCTGGCGTCGCCGTCGCCGGAGGTCCACATCCCCTCGTCGCAACCCTGCCAGTAATTCATCCAGGAGCTGCGGCCCACTGCCGGTGATCGATCGGGTGCTGCAGCAGGTTGAGATCCTCGTCCTGCCGATGACCTACTTTCTCTACAAGCTCGTGTCTCCCCGACCTACATTCTCCCTCGACATGACCGACGCCGAGTCAGCGATCACGAGAGACCATGTCGGCTACTGGACCAGCTTGGCGGCCGACGGCACCGCCGCCGTCATAGATTCATGGGATGGCGAGGACGATGCGAAGTGCATCGTTGACTGCGCGTAGTGTCGTGGGGCTGAGCGAGCCAAGCAGGTCAGTGAGTTCGTCGCGGTGCAGTTGCTGGAGGTCGTCGGTGTTGACATAGCCGACGAGCGGGTCGCTGGTACCGAGAGGAACCCAGGTTGACAGGTGGGCGCGCCGGTCTGTGGTGGTGATTCTGACGGCGAGCAGGTCGGATAATGCACGGTTGCGGTGGTTGTTGCTGACCACCAGCCAGGGTTTGGGCCCGAATCCGATGTCGGCGCGGTAGACCTGTCCTCGCAGTGGAGCGCTCATGTCTCGGCGACGCGGTCGACCCGCTGGGCGTAGCGGCGACGGCGCTCGCGGCTCTCGGCGGCGTCGTGCACCTCAGGCCACAAGTCCGCCAGTTCGGCGTATCCGCGTTCCAGGGCACGTTCGCGCAGGGCGTCGGCGCCGGCGTGGACGAGGGCGCGGACGATCGCTGCCTCTGACGCACCCGGTTTCAGGGTGATGCCCTTCTCCGCGGCGGCCTCCACGAGGACGGCCCACTCGCCGCCGTCGGGATCGCTGACTGAAGCGATGACACTCTGGTCATCGTCATCGAACGTGACAGTGGTTCTCCTCGGCATGCATCAATATTACATCACATTTCGGTGCACGAGGACGCATCACGCGGATGATTGAGCTATTCCCATTCAATGGTGCCGGGGGGTTTGCTCGTCACGTCGAGCACCACTCTGTTGATCTCGGGCACCTCATTGGTGATTCGGCCGGAAATCCGCGCCAGCACGTCGTAGGGCACCCGGGACCAGTCCGCGGTCATCGCATCCTCGCTGGATACCGGGCGCAGCACGACAGGATGCCCGTAGGTTCGCCCGTCGCCCTGCACCCCGACGCTGCGAACCTGGGCCAGCAGGACGACCGGGCACTGCCAGATGTCGCGGTCCATCCCGGCCGCGGTGAGCTCTTCGCGGGCGATCGCGTCCGCGACGCGCAGCGTCTCCAGGCGGGCCGCGGTGACCTCGCCGATGATCCGGATCGCCAGACCAGGCCCGGGGAACGGCTGACGGTGCACGATCGTCTCCGGCAGCCCCAGTTCCAATCCCACTCGGCGAACCTCGTCCTTGAACAGTGCGCGCAGCGGCTCGACCAGCTCGAATTCCAGGTCCTCGGGCAGGCCGCCGACGTTGTGGTGGCTCTTGATGTTTGCCGTGCCCGACCCCCCTCCGGACTCCACCACGTCCGGGTACAGGGTGCCCTGCACCAGGAAGCGAATCTCCTCACCGTGCCGGCCCGCCTCGACTTGTAGGTTCCGGGCCGCGGCCTCGAAGACCCGGATGAACTCCCGACCGATTATCTTGCGTTTCTGCTCCGGATCAGTCACTCCGGCCAGCGCGGACAGGAACCGCTCCCGGGCGTCGATGGTGACCAGCTGGACGCCCGTCGCAGCGACATAATCGCGTTCAACCTGGGCCCGCTCGCCGGCCCGCAGCAATCCGTGGTCGACGAATACGCAGGTCAGCGCATCGCCCACGGCTCGGTGTACCAGCGCGGCGGCGACCGCGGAGTCCACCCCGCCGGACAGACCGCAGATCAACTTGCTGCGTTGAGCCTGAGCCTGGATCGCGGACACGGTCTCGTTGATGACGTTGGCGGTGGTCCAGCTCGGCCGGATGCCAGCCACCTCGTGCAGGAACCGGCGCAGCACCTCTTGGCCGTGCGGGGAGTGCATCACCTCGGGGTGATATTGCACCCCGGCCAGCCGCCGGCCGGTGTCTTCGAACGCCGCCACCGGCGCACCGGCCGACCGGGCGGTGACCGCGAATCCCTCCGGAGCGGCAGTGACGGCGTCGCCGTGGCTCATCCACACCGGACCCCGCGCGGGCAGCTCCCGGTGCAGCACACCGCCACCGTCGAGCACCTGCAGATCGGTGCGCCCGTATTCCCGGGTGCCGGTTTGTTGCACGGTGCCGCCCAGCGCGTCGGCCATCGCCTGGAAGCCGTAGCAGATACCCAGCACCGGCACCCCAGCCTGGAACAGTTCAGGGTCCAGGCGAGGAGCGCCCTGCGCGTACACGCTGGCCGGCCCACCGGAGAGCACGATCGCCGCGGGCTGGCGGTCCAGGATCTCCGCCACCGGTGCGGTGTGCGGCACGACCTCCGAGTACACCTGCGCCTCGCGGACCCGTCGAGCGATCAGCTGGGCGTACTGCGCCCCGAAGTCTACGACCAGAACAGGCCGTGAGTGGGAAACAGGGTTGTGGCTCTTAATGGCACTCACAAGCCTTCGGCCACAGGCCGAAGGCCCTTTCGGCTAGTGCGGTGATGGTCAGCGCCGGGTTCACTCCGAGGTTCGCGCTGACCGCTGAGCCGTCCACCACGAACAGGCCCGGGTAGCCGTGCACCCGGTGATTGGCGTCGATGACGCCGTCGTCAGCAGTTGCGCCCATCGGGCAACCACCGAGGAAATGCGCCGTCAACGGGAGCCCGAACAGCTCGCCCCAGAAACTGCCCGCGGTCCCGCCGATGTGCTGGGCGGCGAGCTGGCTGGCCTGGAAACCGGCGGGAATGAAGGTGGGGTTGGGCTCGCCATGACCGGGTCTTGAGGTCAGCCGACCGCGGCGGCGGTAGGTGGTCAGCGAGTTGTCCAGGCTCTGCATCACGAGCAGGATCACCGTCCGTTCACTCCAGCGTCGTACCGACAACAGCCGCGCCGTACGGGCGGGGTGCCGGACGACGAAACGCAGCAACTGCTTCCATCGTGGCGTGTCCGATGCGCCGTCGGTGGCCAAGGTTTGCAGCAGGGCCATCGCGTTGCTGCCTCGCCCATAGCGGACCGGCTCGATGTGGGTGTGCTCGTCGGGATGGAAGGAGGAGGTGATCGCCACCCCACGGGAGAAGTCGCACACCGGATCCACGGTGGCTCGGCTGGCGCCGACGATCGTCTCGGAATTCGACCGGGTCAGTTGCCCCAGCCGGGGCGAGAGCCGGGACAGCACGCCCTCGTCGCGCATCCGGTGCAGCAGCTGCTGGGTGCCCCAGGTGCCGGCGGCGAGCACCACGTAATTCGCCTGGATCGTTTGGCGCCCCACTGGCCCGATACGCAGTTTGCCGGTGCGCACGGCGTCGACCAGCCAGGTCCCGTCCGGCTGCTGGCGCACCGCAGTCACCGTGGTCATCGGGTGCACCGTCGCCCCGGCCCGTTCTGCGAAGAAGAGGTAGTTCTTCACCAGGGTGTTCTTGGCGCCGATCCGACATCCAGTCATGCAGGAACCGCATTCGATGCAGCCGGTCCGTCGAGGGCCGGCGCCGCCGAAGTAGGGATCGTCGACCTCCTCGCCCGGTGGTCCGAAAAATACCCCGACCGGCGTGGGGCGGTAGCTCTTCAAGACCCCCATATCCCGCGCGACCCGCTGTATCACCTCGTCAGAGGCAGTGTGCCCGGCGTAGGTCGTCACCCCGAGCATCCGCTCCGCCTCGTCGTAGTGCGGGTCGAGCTCGGCGCGCCAGTTGGCAAGGTGCGCCCACTGCGGGTCGTCGAAGAACACGTCGGGCGGCCGGTACAGGGTGTTGGCGTAGTTCAGTGATCCGCCTCCAACGCCGGCGCCGGCCAGCACCACGAGGTCACGCAGTAGGTGAATGCGCTGGATACCGTAGCAACCCAGCGCCGGCGCCCAGAGGAACTTGCGCAGCTGCCAGGACGTGCTGGCCAGCTCATCGTCGGCGAACCGGCGCCCCGCCTCGAGCACCCCAACCCGGTACCCCTTCTCGGTCAGCCGCAACGCCGCGACGCTGCCACCGAACCCGGATCCGACCACCACCACGTCGTAGTGGACCACGCCGTGGGACCTCCTCGTGCCACCGATGTTTCCAACGCAGGTTAACCAAGCCGCCGGGCCGCAGGGGTCAGCACTGCGGCGAAGGCGAGGCGAGTCAGGGGCGGACGGTCAGGCCGACCTTTTGGAACTCCTTGAGTTCTGAGTAGCCGGTTTTGGCCATCGCGCGGCGCAGGGCGCCGAATAGGTTCACCGTGCCGCTGGGATCCTCTGACGGGCCGAACAGCAGCGTATTGATGCCGATCGGTTCCCTGGGCACATCGGTGACATGGCTGCGCGGCAGCGACGGGTGCGCGGCCGCAGCAGTCCAGTACAAGCCGTGGCCGGGCGCCTCCGCGGCGGCCGCGAGCGGTTCACCGAGCATCACGGCGTCCGCCCCGCAGGCGATCGCTTTGGCCACGTCGCCGCTGGTAGACATGCCGCCGTCGGCGATCACGTGCACATAACGGCCACCGGTCTCATCGAGATAATCCCGGCGGGCGGCGGCGGCGTCGGCGACCGCGGTGGCCATCGGCACCCTGATGCCCAAGACGTCGGCGGTGGACGTGCTCGCACCCGCGCCGTGACCGACGATCACCCCGGCCGCCCCGGTACGCATCAGGTGCATCGCGGTGCGGTAATCGCCGACTCCCCCAGCGATGACCGGAACGTCCATCGACGCGATGAACTCCACCAGGTTGAGCGGCTCCGCGGCACGGGAGACATGCTCAGCCGAGACGATGGTGCCCTGCACGATAAGGATCTCGACGCCAGCGGCGAGCAGATTCGGCGCGAGATCCCGGGCGTGCTGCGGGCTGACCCGGGCAGCCACCGTCACGCCGGACTCGGCCACCTTGCCGATCGCCTCGCTGAGCAGGTCGATCTGGATCGGGGCCGAGTGCCACTGCTGCAGCAGCCGCACCACCGCCGCGTCGTCGGCGTCGGCCATCACGGAGCGCAGCTGCAACAGCAGCTTGTCGACGTTCGGGTGGCGGCCCCACAGGCCCTCGGCGTTGAGCACCCCAAGCCCGCCCAACTCACCGATCCGCACGGCCGTCACCGGGGAGACGATCGCATCGGTGGGATGGGTCACCAGGGGGATGTCGAACCGGTAGGCGTCGATCTGCCAGCTGGTGGACACATCCCGCGACGAGCGAGTGCGCCGCGACGGCACGATCTGAACCTCATTGAAGTCGTAGCCGCGCCGCGCGGTGCGGCCCATGCCGATCTCCACCAGATCGTGCACCTTAGTGCACCACGTAGTTGGGGGCCTCCACCGTCATGGTGATGCCATGCGGGTGGCCCTCCTTCAGACCCGCCGCGGTGATCCGCACCAGCTGCGCGCCCTGCAACGCCGGGATCGTCGCAGCGCCGGCATAGCCCATCGCCGCCCTCAGGCCCCCAACGAGCTGATGAGCCACCAGGGACAACGGCCCGCGGAAGGGAACCCGCCCTTCGATGCCCTCTGGTACCAACTTGTCGTCAGAGAGCAGGTCGTCGGCGAAGTAGCGGTCCCTGGAGTAGGACCTACCACCGCCGCGCGACGCCATGGCGCCCACCGAGCCCATCCCGCGATAAGTCTTGTACTGCTTGCCATCGACCAGGATCAGGTCACCCGGCGCCTCGGCCGTACCGCCGAGCAGGCTGCCCAACATCACCGAGCTGGCCCCGGCGACGATGGCCTTGGCGATGTCCCCGGAGAACTGAATCCCGCCGTCTCCGATCACTGGAACACCCGCTGGGCGGCACGCCCGGTCCGCTTCGAAGATGGCGCTGATCTGCGGCACGCCCACTCCGGCCACCACCCGCGTCGTGCAGATCGAGCCGGGGCCCACGCCGACCTTCACGGCGTCCGCACCGGCGTCGACCAGCGCCTGCGCGCCGGCCCGGGTGGCCACGTTGCCGCCGATGACGTCGACACCTGCGCCCAGCTCAGCTTTGAGCAGGCTGATCATCTCCAGCACTCCGCGGGAATGCCCGTGCGCGGTGTCCACGACGAGCACGTCGACGCCGGCCTCGACCAACAACGCGGCCCGCTGCTTGGCGTCCTCGCCTACTCCGATCGCGGCACCGACCAGCAGTCGCCCATCTGGGTCCTTGGTCGCCAGCGGGTACTGCTCGGTCTTCACGAAGTCCTTGACGGTGATCAGGCCGCGCAGCATGCCGTGCCCGTCGACGATCGGCAGCTTCTCTATCTTGTGCCTGCGCAGCAGACCCAGCGCCGCCTCGGCGGTAACTCCCACCTGCGCGGTGATCAACGGTTGCTTCGTCATCACCTCGGCGACCCGTTTGTCGAAGTCAACCTCGAAGCGAATGTCCCGGTTGGTGATGATGCCGACCAGCACGCCGTCGGGGTCGGTGACGGGCACCCCGGAGATTCGGTAGCGGGCGCACAAGGCGTCGACGTCGGCCAGCGTGTCGTCCGGAGAGCAGGTCACCGGGTCGGTCACCATCCCCGCCTCGGACCGCTTGACCACCTCGACCTGAGCGGCCTGCTCGACCGCCGGCAGATTGCGGTGCAGCACCCCCATCCCACCGTAACGGGCCATCGCGATGGCCATCCGCGCCTCGGTCACCGTATCCATCGCCGAGGAGACCAGCGGCACCCGCAACGTAATGTTGCGCGACAGTCTGGTCGACGTATCGACCTCAGACGGCACGACGTCGGACTCGGCAGGCAGCAGCAGGACATCGTCGAAGGTCAGACCAAGCAGCGCAAACTTCGAGGGGAAGCCGGGCGCGGTGTGCTCGCTGGTCATGCGACGATGGTATCCGTCGGTATCCGTCCTGGTCCTATCCACCGGTGGCCGTCTACTGCAGGCCATCTGCCCGCGGCTATCCACCGGGCGGGTACGGTGCCAGCCGTGGCGCATGACTCGCTCCCCCCTGACCCGTTCGCTGGTGACCCGGAGGATCCGGCGCTGGCCCTGGAGGCCTTGGACCACTCAGAGGACGCTGACGACGAGCCGCTGGATGACGAGGAGCGGGCCGGGCTGCTGGCTGACCTTGGTGATCTGGCGGTTTATCAGGCCCTGCTGGCGCCTCGCGGGCTACGCGGTATCGCGGTGGACTGTCCTGACTGTGCTGAGCAGCACTACCACGACTGGCATTTACTGCGAGCCAGTTTGCAGCAGCTGCTCGAGGTCGGCCGGATGCGCCCGCACGAGCCCGCCTACAACCCCGACCCAGACGGCTACGTCACATGGGAATACTGCCGTGGATACACCGATGCGGTGCTCGCCGAGAACGGCGGCTGAACAGCCTCACCTATCCGGTTGACCAGGTAGCTTCGGCGACCCCGGCTGACCTTGCTGTCCCGGTAGCCCCGACTGGCCATACTGCCCCGGCTGGGCAGGCGGCGATCCCGGCTGAACCGGCGGTCCCGGCCAGCCACGCGGTGGTCCCTCACCATGCGGACCCGGTTGGACATGCGGTGACCCCGGCGGCTGGCCATGCGGTGGCCCTACCTGACCCGACACCGAACCCGACTGGCTCGACACCGAACCCGACTGGCTCGACGCCGAACCCGGCTGGCCGGGCCATGAACCCGGCGTGAGAATCGGTGGTTGGCCCGGCTTCGGTGATGTCCTGCTGTCAATCTTCGATGGAACTTGCGTCGATGGACTTTCCATGGGCAGCCCCGAGGACTGGCTCACCTGGTGCTCGAGCTCACGGCTGCGGACGGTGAGATCGGTGCGACCCTCGGACTCGCTGATCGCCGGAAGTTGATTCTGAACGCGTTGCAGTGATGCCCTGGCGCGCTCAGGATCGCCCTGCTTCAGTGCCGTTCTGGCCTCGTTGAGCTCGGTTCGGACTGAAGCAGCCGTCTCCACCGAGCGGGCGTAGTCGCCGTAGAGCACCTGAGTCACGCCCCACAAGCGGTCACCGGGTTGCGCGGACTTGGCGACCAAGCCCACCGAGGAAAAGGCAATCACCAGCACGGCGGCAGCCGCGGCGATTGAGCCGAACACCGGGTTACGGCGGCGGACCGGCCGGCGGCCGGCACGGATCGCCGCCACGGCGGTGTCGGTGTCGACCAGCTCGCTGAACGGCTCGGCCTCCATCTCTTGGCGCCATCCCGCCAGCACGCGCGTCAACTCGTCGTGGTTGTCGCTCGGGCTGAAGCGAGCCTGGCCAATCATGTCCAGGAACGCGTCGTCGGCCTGCGCAGCAGCCAGATCAACGGGCATCTCATGAGAGTCCCCGTTGGAGTAACCGGCACCGGGGAAGTCGTCTCGACCAGGCACTCAGACCACCCCCTCAGACGCCAACACGCTGCGCAGCCGGCTGAGAGCTCGGTGCTGCGCCACCCGTATCGCGCCAGGAGTAGAGCCAACGGCCTCTGCGGTCTCCTCCGCGGACAGACCCACCATGACCCGCAGGCGGACGATCTCTCGTTGCTTCTCCGGCAGGGTTTCCATCAGCTTGGTCATTCGCCCGGCGAACTCGCCCAGCATCGCTTGTGCCTCTGGACCGTCAGCCTGGTCCGGGATATCGGGGATCTCCGGGACCGGCTCGGAGCGATTGCGCGCTGAGGACCGATGGGAGTCGGCCACCTTGTGCGAGGCGATGCCGTAGACGAAGGCGAGGAATGGCCGGCCTTGGTCGCGGTAACTGGGCAGGGCCGTGAGCACCGCGAGACACACCTCCTGAGCTACATCATCCGCCGAAGCGAACGTCTTTTCCTGGCCACCGACGCGGGCACGGCAGTACCGCACCACGAGGGGACGGATCCGGCGGAGTACACCCTCAACGGCTGCTGGCTTCCCGTTGACGGCATCACCGATCAGGACGTCGAGGTCGTCCCCTACTGCGGTCATCGCTAGATGCAGCCTTGCCGTTACGACGCGAGACCAACCGGGCTGCACGCCGGCTGGCGGTGGCCACTTCATCGTCCCGACCATCCATCACCATCCGCCGAGACACGGGCACCTCACGGCAAACCGTAGTGCTAGACCGGTCAGTTCCGGTAACGCGGTACCGCTGCGCGATGGCGCTGCTACCGACCGAACACAGCGACGGCCGATGGCAATGCCATCGGCCGTCGCCTGCACACATCCTCGGGCGCCCTGATTCCGGCCAGCGTCCGCGGCCTCACGCCACCAGGCCGCGCCGGAAACCGTGTGCGACGGCCTGTGCGCGATCCCGCACGCCGAGCTTGCGGAAGAGCCTGCGGGCATGAGTTTTCACGGTGTCCTCGGAGAGATACAGCTCCCGCCCGATCTGCCCGTTGCTCTTACCCTGACTCATCCCGCGGAGGACCTGCAGCTCCCGCTCAGTGAGCTGGACACCAGGATCGGACGGGGGGCGAGGCGCCGGGACTGACGTGCTGGCCAGCGTGTGAGCCAGCGCTGCGACGAGTTCGGGTCGGGACGCATCCCAACGCAAGTAACCTCGGGCACCGCCGGCGATCGCGGCGGCGATGCTGCCCGCGTCGTCCGGCGCCCCGAACACGATCACGTTCGCCTGCGGGTGCGCCGAGACCAGCCGGCGGGTAGCCTCGACTCCGGCCGGGACGGCACGCTGCGTTCCGACCAGCACCACATCCACCGGCTGCCGAGAATAGCGAGCTAACAGCTCGTCACCGTGTGCCACGCAGTCGATCCGGGCCACGCCGGGGACCGCGGACATCACACGTGTGAGACCCTCGCGGACCTGTCGCCGGTCGTCGCAGATGAGAACTGCGGTCACGGATGAACTCCTCTCCTGCAGCCAACTGATGTGCCCACCTCCCTATCGGTCATGCAGACCCGGAACTTGACACGATCTGATGGATTTCATCAAGAACCGGAGCCGCACGCTCCAGCGGCCGCCTTCACCGGGGTGGAGCAACCCTCACTCTACCGAGTGTAAGCGGATCCCGGCAGTACCGTGAACACGGATGATTCGGGCATAGCGGCTATCTCAAGGCATGCCACGACGGTCCCCGAACCCTTTTGGGGGTTCGGGGACCGTCGTGGCCTCAACTACTGGGCCGCCTAGCGCAGGCGCAGCACAAGGGCTGCGCCGTCGCTCACCAAGCTTCGGTGGCGGCCGGCTCGCTGGCTACATACCCGGCCCGTGCCCGTGGCCGTGGCCCTGACCCTGACCGGCCGGGGGTTGCGGCGCCGGCTTGTCGACCACCGCACTTTCGGTACTGATGATCATCCGCGCGATGGAGGCAGCGTTGACGATCGCCGATCGAGTCACCTTGACGGGGTCCACGATGCCCGCGGCAACGAGGTCGCCGTAGGTCTGCGCTTCGGCGTCAAAGCCGTGGCCCCACTGCATGTCGCGCACCTTGGCGACTACCACAGATCCCTCGACGCCCGCGTTGTTCGCGATCCAGCGAACCGGAGCAGCGCTTGCCGCCCGCACGATGGCGACGCCAAGCGCCTCGTCGCCGAGTAAGCCGAGGTCACCGACTGAGTTGGCAGCGTGCACGAGCGCCACACCACCACCGGGCACGATGCCCTCCTCGGCGGCCGCCCGCGAGGCCGCCACGGCATCCTCGATGCGACCCTTGCGCTCCTTGAGTGCGGTCTCGGTAGCCGCTCCGACTTTGATCACCGCTACTCCCCCGGCGAGCTTGGCGAGCCGCTCCTGCAACTTCTCGCGGTCCCAGTCGGAGTCGCTTTCCTCGATCTCGCGACGAAGCTGCGCCGTACGGGCGTCAACGTCTGCTTGAGCGCCGCCACCCTCGACGATGGTGGTCTCATCCTTGGTTACCACGATGCGCCGGGCCCGGCCGAGCATCTCAAGCCCGACCTCGGACAGCGTCAGACCGATCTCGGGGTTGATCACCTGGGCACCAGTGACGACGGCGAGGTCATCCATGAACGCCTTACGGCGGTCACCGAAGAACGGCGCCTTGACCGCCACCACTGAAAGAGTCTTGCGTAGCGCGTTGACCACCAGCGTGGACAGCGCTTCGCCCTCGACATCCTCAGCCACGATGAGTAACGGCTTGCCCGCCTGGCCGACCAGTTCAAGCACCGGCAGCAGGTCCATGATCGAGGAGATCTTGTCGCGGTGCAGCAGGAGATGGGCGTCGGTCAGCACCGTCTCCATCCGCTCAGGGTCGTTGACGAAATAGGGCGAGATGTAACCCTTGTCGAACGCGACGCCCTCGGTGAACTCCACCTCGGTGGCCATCGTGGAGGATTCCTCCACGGTGATGACGCCGTCCTCGCCGACCTTGGTCATCGCCTGGCCGATCAGAGCGCCGATCTCCGGGTCACGTGACGACACCGTGGCAACCTGGGCGATCGCCTCCTCGCCGACGACCGGTGTCGCCTTGGCCACCAACGCGGTGGCAACCGCATCCGCGGCCGCCGCGATACCGCGACCGAGCGCGATGGGATTGGCCCCGGCGGCCACGTTGCGCAGGCCTTCCCGGACCATCGCCTGAGCCAGCACGGTGGCAGTGGTGGTGCCGTCACCAGCGACGTCGTTAGTCTTCGTCGCCACGCTCTTGGCGAGCTGGGCACCGAGGTTCTCATAGGGATCGGAAAGCTCGATCTCGCGGGCGATCGTCACCCCGTCGTTGGTAATCGACGGGCCGCCGTACTTCTTCTCCAGCACAACGTGCCGGCCGCGTGGACCGAGAGTGATCTTGACCGCGTCGGCGAGCTGGTCGACTCCGCGTTCCAGCGCACGCCGTGCGGTCTCGTCGAACGTGATCTGCTTGGGCATTGGCTGCCTTCCTCAGGGGCGGACTTCGATAGGCCTCCGGCCCCTCGCGGGATCAGCCGGGACCCCATGTACTGCGACGGTGAACCGTCAATCAAGCAACCGCCCCGCTGACCCCGGAGGGCCGCGGGGCGGTTGACGACGGTCGAACCGTCAGTTGACGACGGTCGAACCGTCAGTTGACGACAGCGAGCACGTCGCGCGCGGAGAGGATCAGGTACTCCTCGCCGTTGTACTTGATTTCAGTGCCGCCGTACTTGGTGTAGATCACGACGTCGCCGACAGTCACATCCATCGGGATGCGGGTGCCGGTGTCATTGACGCGACCCGGGCCCACCGCAAGGACCTTGCCCTCCTGGGGCTTTTCCTTGGCGGTGTCCGGAATGACGATGCCGGACGCGGTCGTCGTTTCAGCCTCGCTGGCCTGAACGACGATCTTGTCCTCGAGCGGCTTGATGTTCACGCTCGCCACGGTATGACCTCCACTTTTTGGGGTCTTCGAAGAGCTGGCAGGTTGTCTGATGCTGGCTCCTGCCACCTCGCCGTCGCGGGGGTCGAGG
>JBHEMR010000007.1:0-4557 GCA_046262495.1 Pseudonocardiaceae bacterium
CACCGTGCTCGCCCAACCCAGCGACGCGGGCATGGTGCGCATCGACGAGGCCACCCAGCGCGGCGTGGCGGTGGCCACCGACTGCAACTCCCGGTACTGCGCCCTGGATCCTTACACCGGTACCCAGCTGGCGCTGGCCGAGGCCTACCGCAACGTCGCGGTGACCGGCGCAATCCCACTGGCGGTGACGAACTGCCTCAACTTCGGCGCCCCGACCGATCCCGGGGTGATGTGGCAGTTCGAGCAGGCCGTCCGCGGTCTGGCCGATGGTTGCGCTCAACTGGGCATCCCGGTCACCGGGGGCAACGTGAGCTTTTACAACCAGACCGGCGACACCGCGATCCTGCCCACGCCGGTGATCGGAGTGCTCGGCGTCATCGACGACGTCCGCCAGCGGATTCCCACCGGATTAGGCACTGCCGGCGACGAGATCTGGTTGCTCGGTGACACCCGTGACGAATTCGGCGGCAGTCAGTGGGCGCATGAGGTGCACGGCCACCTCGGTGGTCGGCCGCCCGCGGTGGATCTGGTCCGCGAGCAGGCGATCGGCACGGTGCTCGTCGCCGCATCCCACGACGGTCTGGTGAGCGCGGCGCACGATCTGTCTGACGGTGGCCTGGCGCAGGCGCTGGTGGAGGCCTGCCTGTCCAGCGGTGCCGGCGCTCGGGTGACCCTACCGGTGCAGCTCGATCCGTTCGTCGCGCTGTTTTCTGAGTCCTCCGCGCGCGTCCTGCTCGGCGTGCCCGTGGCCGCTGCACACCGGGTTGCCCAGCTGTGCACCGACCACGGAGTGCCGGTGACCCGGCTCGGTGCCGTTCATGCTGCACCTTCCCTCGACATCGCCCGCATCGCCACCTTCACCCTCGACGATCTGAGCGCCGCCTGGACCGCCACCCTCCCCGCCCTGTTCAACCCATAACCCCGTTTTTACCGCGTTCTGCGGGGAAGGAGTGTGGTGTGGAGGACGTGCTTGGCGAGTGGCTGGACGGGCAGGGGGCGGCGCCGGCGCGCGATGAGCTGGCACGGGCCGTCCGGCTCAGTCTTCGTCGGCTGGCGCAGGTGGCTCCGGGCGCCACAGTGGAGGTGCGGGTGCCGCCGTTCGCCGCCGTGCAGTGTGTCGCTGGACCCAGACACACCAGGGGCACTCCATCGAACGTGGTGGAGACCGACCCACGGACCTGGCTCGAGCTTGCCACCGGCCGGACAACCTGGGTCGCCGCGGTGGCCCAGGGGCGGGTCGCCGCATCGGGATCCCGGGCTGACGTCTCGGAATGGCTGCCATTGGTGGACACCCCGCCGCGGCGGGCGTAGCGGTACCTCCCGACAACTGCGCCAGGGCGAGGGCCGCCACCCCGTTTCCACGACGTAGCAGGCCCCCGCCGACCAGCTGTTGCTGGTTACTCAGTGCTTGCAGCGGTCCCAGTACCTGCGCGCCCAGTCGTCGCCACGGTCCGAGCACCGACGCTCCCGGTCACACCGGTCCGAGTCCTCGTGGTGGTGGTGTCGGTCTTCATCGCGGTCGTGACCGCCGCCGTGGCCGGTGCTGAAAATCTCCGAAACCCTCATGTCCCCTCCTTTTCCTCCTGGGACGCTTCCCAGGACGGCATCGTGGTGTTTCACCTGCGCTGCGCGACACGGTGCGTCCTGCCGCCAGCCAAGCAGCGCGACGCAGCAGCGTCTCGTGGTCAACAACGGGGATGGGCAAGGACGGCGGGAACCGCAACCGTTCGTATGGCGACCGCGACCAGCAGCCAGCGTTCATGCATATGCCCCCACACCAAGCCCCCTACTTGACGTGGGTCCAGTCACCAAGAGCAGAGACGAGTCGGCTCTTGTATCCCCGTTCGGGCTATTCAACCACGACCGAAGGTGTTACAACAGCTGAAAAAACCACGTTTAGTAGCAGTGTGAACTGAGCGGGACCTCGCCTCGCGCGGCTGGCGGAATACCACCACGATGGACGTCATGACGGTGTCGGGGTTTGCCTGCGCTATGGACGAGTTCGATCGGCGGGTGCGGTCGGTGCGGGCGGAGCAATGGGGCAATTCGACGCCGTGCACCGAGTGGGACGTTCGAGCGTTGGTGAACCACCTGGTGACTGAGCAGCTGTGGGCGCCGCTACTGCTCGACGGAGCCACTATCGACGATATCGGGGATCGCTTCGATGGCGATCAGCTCGGTGACGATCCGGTGGCGGCCTGGGCGAGTGCTGCCGTCGCGGCGCGCGAAGCGTTCGCGGCGCCGGGTGCGCTGCGGCGGTCGGTCGAGTTGTCCTACGGGCGCCGCCCGGCCCAGGGTTACTGCCAGGAGATGACCATGGATCTGACCGTGCACGCCTGGGACCTGGCCCGGGGCATCGCGGCTGACGAGCGGCTCGATCCGGAACTGGTCAGCGACGTGCTGGCGTTCATCGAGTCGCAGGTCGAGCAGCTGGCCGGCAGCGGCTTGTTCGCCCCGCCGGTGGCCCTGGCTGACGACGCCGACGCCCAGACCCGCCTGCTGGCTCTGCTCGGGCGGCGGCCAGGATAGGTGACACGGGGTCCCGAGACTAGAACTAGACTAGAAGGTGCAGCTAGTCCGGCAGCTTGATCCTCGTCAGCACCCTGGAGCCGCAGGTGGGCAACGAAACGCCCCGGCAAGACCCCGACCGTAAGCGCCCAGATGCCCACCGCCCAGAAAACCACGGCGCAGATGATTACGCGGGACCGCGGGAGGAGTGCGGTGTCTTCGGGGTCTGGGCGCCTGGCGAGGAGGTCGCCAAGCTGGCTTACTTCGGTCTGTACGCCCAGCAACATCGGGGCCAGGAGGCCGCAGGCATCGCGGTGTCTGACGGCTCGCAGGTGCTGGTGTTCAAAGACCTCGGGCTGGTCAGCCAGGTATTCGACGAGCAGGTGTTGTCCAGCCTGTCGGGGCACATCGCGATCGGGCACTGCCGATATTCCACCACCGGTGCCTCCGTCTGGGAGAACGCCCAGCCGACGTTTCGCACCACCGCCACCGGGTCCGGCCTGGCACTGGGGCACAACGGCAACCTGGTCAACACCGCCGAGCTACTAGAGCAGGCCCGCAAGGTCGGCGCACCCACTCGCAATGGGGCGACCACCGACTCCGACCTGATCACCGGGCTGCTGGCTACCGGCGCCGCGGACACCGGCATAGAGAACGCCGCTCAGCGGCTGCTGCCGCAGCTGCGCGGCGCCTTCTCGCTCGTCTTCTGC
This sequence comes from Pseudonocardiaceae bacterium, assembly GCA_046262495.1. Taxonomy (GTDB): domain Bacteria; phylum Actinomycetota; class Actinomycetes; order Mycobacteriales; family Pseudonocardiaceae. Next base: position 3,219 of record JBHEMR010000007.1, read on the forward strand.
GACGAGAGCACGCTCTACGCCGCGCGGGACCCGCAGGGCGTCCGCCCGCTGGTGCTGGGCAGGCTGGAACGCGGCTGGGTGCTTGCCAGCGAGACCGCGGCGCTGGACATCGTCGGCGCCAGCTTCGTCCGGGAGGTTGAGCCGGGGGAGCTGCTGGCCATCGATGCGAGCGGGTTGCGCAGCTCCCGGTTCGCCAACCCCGATCCCAAGGGCTGCGTGTTCGAGTACGTCTACCTGGCTCGTCCGGACACCACGATCGCCGGGCGCGGGGTGCACGCCACCCGGGTGGAGATCGGCCGCCGGCTGGCGCTGCAGCACCCGGCCGATGCTGATTTGGTCATCCCGGTGCCGGAGTCGGGTACGCCGGCGGCGATCGGCTACGCGCAGGGCTCGGGCATCCCGTATGGCTCGGGCTTGGTGAAGAACTCCTACGTCGGGCGCACCTTCATTCAGCCGTCACAGACGATCCGGCAACTGGGCATCCGCCTGAAGCTCAACCCGTTACGCGACGTCATCCGCGGCAAGCGCCTGGTCGTGGTGGACGACTCCATCGTGCGTGGCAACACCCAGGGCGCCTTGGTCCGGATGCTGCGGGAAGCCGGCGCGATCGAGGTGCACGTCCGGATCGCCAGCCCACCGGTGCGCTGGCCGTGCTTCTACGGCATCGACTTCGCCTCCCGTGCCGAGCTGATCGCCAACGGTGCCGACGTTGAGGGGGTACGGCGCGCCATCGGCGCCGACAGTCTCGGTTACGTCAGTCTCGACAACCTCATCGCCGCTTCCGAGCAGCCGGCCACCCGGCTGTGCACGGCCTGCTTCGATGGTCGCTACCCGATCCCGCTGCCCCCCAGCGAGTCCATCGGCAAGCACCTGATCGAAGATCTCGACGCGGTGGCGAGGGGGGTCGTGATCGGGGCCGACCATGATCGGAGCGCCTGCCGTGACCGAGATTGACAGCCCGCACCCCACTTACGCCGCGGCCGGGGTGGACATCGCCGCCGGGGCGCGGGCCGTCACCGCGCTGAAGCCGCACGCCGAACGGGCTCGCCGTCCGGAGGTGTTGGGCGCTGTGGGTGGCTTCGCCGGTCTGTTCAAGCTCAAGCTCGACCGCTGGCGCGAGCCCGTCCTGGCCAGCTCCACCGACGGCGTCGGCACCAAGATCGCGATAGCGCAGGCGATGGGCATCCACCACACCATTGGCATCGACCTGGTGGCGATGGTGGTCGACGACCTGGTGGTATGCGGAGCCGAGCCGTTGTTCCTGCAGGACTACATCGCCGTCGGCAAGGTCGTCCCGGAGCTGATCGCGGAGCTCGTCCGGGGAATCGCCGACGGATGC
>JBHEMR010000008.1:0-3587 GCA_046262495.1 Pseudonocardiaceae bacterium
ATGACCGCGTCGGCACCGTCGAGCACCGCATTGGCCACGTCGGAAGCCTCCGCCCGCGTCGGCCGAGCATTGCCGATCATGGAGTCGAGCATCTGAGTGGCCACGATGATCGGTTTGGCGTTCTCCCTAGCGACCTGGACCGCCCGCTTTTGCACCAGCGGCACGTGTTCCAAGGGCAGCTCGACCCCGAGATCCCCCCGGGCCACCATCACGCCGTCAAACGCCAGCACGATCGCCTCGAGGTTATCCACCGCCTCAGGTTTCTCCAGCTTGGCGATCACCGGCAGCCGGCCGCCGACCACCTCATCCATCGCGCGGTGAACCAGGTCGATATCGGCCGGGGATCGCACGAACGACAGCGCCACCAGATCCACCCGCAACCGCAGTGCGAACTCCAGGTCGGCGAAGTCCTTCGCCGACATCGCTGGCACCGAGACATTCATCCCTGGCAAGGACAGGCCCTTATGGTCGCTGACCGTGCCACCCTGAATGACCTCACACACCACCTCGGTGTCTTCGACCTTGCGAACGAGCAGGGCGACCTTGCCGTCGTCGACCAGCAACGAGTCGCCCTCACGGGCATCTTTCGCCAACCCCGCATAGGAGGTGGAAACCCGATCGTGAGTACCTGGCACGTCCTCGACCGTCACGCGCACCTCATCACCGGTGCGCCACTCCACCGGACCAGTCGCAAAGCGCCCCAGCCGAATCTTGGGTCCCTGCAGATCAGCAAGGATGCCGACCGCCTTGCCCGACTCGCCGCTGGCCTCCCGAACCATGGCATAGACCCGCGCGTGTTCCGCGTGGGTCCCGTGACTGAAGTTAAGGCGAGCAACGTCCATACCGGCCCAGACCAGCTCCCGGATCTTCTCTGGGGTCGCCGTAACCGGGCCGATCGTACAAACAATCTTCGCGCGTCGACTCACTGACACAGACTAGCGGTGCATCCGGGCTGATCCAGTGTCCGGCAGGTGTCCAGCGTATGTCTAGACCGTCACTGCGCCGACGTGCCCGGCCAACCAGCGGCTATACCTAGGAGACCAGAGCCGCCGGGCGCTGCACCGCAAGCGTTTCCGGCTCCTCCCGGCCACGGCGGGCCACCGTGAGGTAGATCACCGCAGCCAGGAACACCACGGCTGAGGTGATCACATTGATCCGCAACCCAAAGATCATCGTGGCCGGATCAGAGCGCATCAGCTCGATCCAGAACCGACCTACGGTATAAGCCGCAACGTAGAGGGCGAAGGCCCGTCCATGGCCGAGCTTGAACCGGCGGTCGGCCCACACCACCAGTGCCGCGACACCGAAATTCCACAGCATCTCGTAAAGAAAGGTGGGGTGCACAATCGCCACCGGCGGGCCCTGAGCGATCCCATTGAGCGGATCGGGGGCGCCGGTCACCGGATTGAGCCGCTCGCGGATCTCCAGGCCCCAGGGCAGTGTGGTCGGACCACCATAGAGTTCCTGGTTGAACCAATTGCCCAACCGGCCGATCCCTTGCGCGGCGACGATGGCCGGCGCGACCGCGTCTGCCAGGGCAGGAAGCGGGATGCCCCGGCGCCGGCAACCGATCCAGGCTCCCAGACCGCCGAGCGCGATCGCACCCCAGATACCTAACCCGCCCTGCCAGACCTTCAGCGCACCGATCGGATCTCCACCGGGTCCGAAGTACTTCTGCCAGTCTGTGGCTACGTGGTAGAGCCTGCCGCCCACCAAACCGAACGGCACCGCGAAGACCGCGACGTCAGTCACCGTCCCGGCCCGACCGCCCCTGGCCTGCCAGCGACGTTCCCCCCACAAGATGGCCACGATGATCGCGGTGATGATGCACAGAGCGTAGGCCCGGATCGGCACCGGCCCTAGCTGCCAGACCCCGCGGTCCGGACTGGGAATGCTGGCAACGAACATCGCGGTGAGCACGCCGACACGGTATCCCCCAGCCAGACCACGCATTCAGCGGGCTCAGCGTGGTTATCGATGCCCTGACAGGCACGCTGAGCCCGCTGATGCGTCAATCGGAGAAGGCGGTCAGGCGGGTTGGGTAGCGGGGCGGCGGACGCCGGTGGCGAGGTCGGCGGCAAGCGCGCGGACTCCGGGGACACCGGCCCCAGCGGCGGTGACGAAAGCGGAACCGACGATTACGGCATCGGCGAACGACGCCACCTCAGCGGCCTGCGCACCGTTGCGCACCCCGAGCCCGACGCCTACCGGCAGGTTCGGCGCGTACTGCCGGGCGCGGCTGACCAGTGTTCCAGCGGCACTGCTCACCACGTCCCGGGCGCCGGTCACACCCATAACGGAGCTCGCGTACAGGAAGCCACGAGTCGCCGCAGCGGTCGCTGCCAGGCGCTGATCAGTGGATGAGGGAGCTACCAGGAAGATGCGATCTAGGTCGTGGGCCTGCGCCGCGGCCAGCCAGTCCCGCGCTTCGTCGGGAATCAGATCTGGGGTGATGACGCCGAGCCCCCCGGCCGCGGCGAGATCGCGGGCGAAAGCGTCCACACCGTAGCGGTGCACCGGGTTCCAGTAGGTCATCACCACCGCCCGCCCACCAGCAGCAGCGATCGACTCCACCACCGAGAGCACGTCGCGCAGCCGCACCCCGGCGCGCAGGGCGGCCTCGGAGGCGGCTTGGATGGTCGGCCCATCCAGCACCGGATCGGAGTAGGGCACCCCGACTTCAACTAAGTCGCAGCCACCATCGAGCATGGCGCGCAGCAGTGCCCGCGAGCCGTCCACCGTCGGGTAACCGGCGGGCAGGTAGCCGATCAGCGCAGCCCGGTGCTGCGCACCGCAGGCCTCGAACAACGGCGCCAGCCGGGCGGTCACGGGTGCTCCTCCAACAGGTTGAACCACTTCACTGCGGTGTCTACGTCCTTGTCGCCCCGGCCGGACAGGTTCACCAGTAGCAAGGCACCAGCCCCCAGTTCCGGTCCGAGCCGCAGCGCCCCGGCCACCGCGTGCGCCGACTCGATCGCCGGGATGATTCCCTCGGTGCGGGACAGCAGCTGGAAGGCATCCATCGCCTGCGCATCGGTGATCGGCCGGTACTCGGCGCGCCCGGTGTCCTTGAGCCAAGAATGCTCCGGCCCCACCCCCGGATAGTCCAGTCCAGCCGAAATTGAGTGCGTCTCGATGGTCTGTCCATCGGAGTCCTGCAGCAGGTACGACATAGCACCGTGCAGCATCCCGGGCTCACCGGCGGACAGCGTCGCGGCGTGTCGGCCGGTGTCGACCCCGTCGCCAGCCGCCTCGAAACCCACCAGACGCACTCCCGGGTCGTCGATGAACGGGTGGAAGATGCCGATCGCGTTAGAGCCACCGCCGACGCACGCGGCCACCGCATCGGGCAACCGGCCGTAGCGAGCCAGCATCTGCTCGCGGGCCTCTACTCCGATGACCCGGTGAAAATCGCGCACCATCACCGGAAAGGGATGCGGCCCGGCCACGGTACCGAGCAGGTAGTGGGTGGTGTCCACGTTCGTCACCCAGTCCCGCAGCGCCTCGTTGATGGCGTCCTTGAGGGTGCGGGACCCCGTCTTCACCGGGATCACCTCAGCACCGAGCAGCCGCATCCGAGCGACGTT
>JBHEMR010000009.1:0-9979 GCA_046262495.1 Pseudonocardiaceae bacterium
CCCGCCGTGCGGGCGTGGGAGCGCTGGACGCCGGCCGAGACTCAGACCACCGTGCGTTCGCTGGCGGGCGAGGAGCTCGACGTGCACTACGATTTCCGCGACACACGCGAGCACGGCCTCGCCGACTTTGTCGCCATTTAACATCACAGCTCACCGGCCGTGGCAGAGTGAGGGAGGCGGTGGTGGCGCGGTCGATCTGGGGACACGCACAGGGCTGGTCGCGGATGACCGTCGCCAAGCGAGCACTAATTTGCACAAACGCCGAGTGAATTCGCTTACCCAACAGTGGTGGGGCGCAACTCGACTCCGCCGACCGTCAACGGCTTTGGAACAGGTGCCACAGCTATCTGCCGGGTGGACCTCGTGGAAACATGGCGAACGCCGGTATACCCGTCGTCAGCGACGGTCGCTGGTCCTGCGTCAGCGTCGGACCCACCGGCTTCACGGTGCCAGTAACCGTCGAACAGATACATGTGACGTCGTCCCGGGTCGTTGACGACGGCGGCCGCACCGACCACGAGTACTGAGCACGCCGGAACACTCCGCGCAATTGAGTTCGACGGCGGTCAGCGGGGCCAATGAGGTCCGCCCACGGTGGTGATCTACGCTCCCAGCATGAGCTTTGCGGACACGGAACGCAACAGAGCGGCCGTGCATGAAGCTGGGCACGCCCTCGTTGCGGCCTCACGTGGCCTTGCGGTCGCCGTCATCGAACTGCACAGGAATGACGGCGAGGGCGGGATGCGGCTCTGCGAAAAACCATCGGAGCTTGACAGGGTATGGGTTCTGTATGGTGGTCCGTTTGCAGAAAAGGTGGTTTTCAGAAGACTGGCTTCAACGGCCATACCACCTGAACTTGATGAGCTGCTGTTGGCACACCGGCTGTGCCGTCACATGGGAATCAACGATACCGTGGGCATCAGGGATCAAGTCGAGGCGTATCTCCGGGAGCAGCAGGTACGGCTTGAATTCGTCGCGACCCGACTGTTGGGGACCGCTAGGGTGGCAGGCGCTGAGCTCGACGATTTACTCCGCGAAGAAGTCGGGCTAAGCCGAATCTGATCAGCGCAGATGCGGAAGCACTTTATTTGTCTAGCCTAGAAAAAGCCTTCTGGCTCGGATCTCATCTGCGGAGAAGTGGTCGGGCGGCTTGGATGGCGCTCGTCTTCTGGTCGTGCCCGTCCACGGGAACGGTGATGGCGCGGACCGGCACGCTCCGCGCCATCTGGCGTCAGGTCGAACTCACTGCTGACGAACTAGTCGGCCGGTGGTGAGCGATGCCGCGGCGGACCCCACGATTATTGGGGCATGCTCCGATGAACCCGGGGTACTTGTCCGCGTGGGGCCTGCTCAGTTGGACCGGGATCCGGATCGACGGGTCGATCATCAGCAGCGAGCCCAGGTCACCGGCACGCATCTGCCGCTGCACCGTCCAGGATCTCCTGTCCGGTGCCCTGTTGACGTTCTCGGACGCGACCACCACGAAGCCCCAAGAGGTCGCGTCGGTCATGCCCCGCAGCGCCGGTGGCAATCACTTCCTAGGATACTGGACATGCTGGCTGATCACGTCATCGTCGCCACGACCACGTCCAGCGAAGAAGTGGCGCGTGCGCTCGCTGCAGGAGCGATCGACGCCAAACTCGGCGCGTGCGCCCAGATCGTCGGGCCGATCACGAGTGTTTTTCGGTGGAACGGCGAGGTGCAGACCGAGCAGGAATGGCGGCTGGAGATCAAGACCACCGCCGACCGGGTCACCGCTCTGACGGCTCACATCAAGGACAACCACAGCTACGACCTACCCGAGATCATCGCCACCCCGATCGCTGGCGGCAGCGCCGAGTACCTGTCCTGGCTCATGACGGAGACGCGCGGCTGAGTCGGTCGGCTACCCAACGTAGCCAGAAAACACCAGCTTTGCGTCCGTGAGGAAGCTCGAGATACGACCATATAGGTGGTTGTGCAGCCTAACCTTCCTTCACTGAGCAACTTCTGGCAGTTTTTGCGATGAATAGCTAGCCTAACCTCACCCGATGGGCTGACCGAACTTCTGGCATTCGGAGGGCCGATGTTGACCAGTAGGTGGCGAAGCGCAAGTCTGGTCCTGGTGGCTATCAGCGTTGTTGGACTTGCCGGCTGCTCAGGCGGTGGCGGCACGTCGACGGGGTATACGTCGGCTACGTCGGCTGTCGCGGCGCCGGAGCAGCCGGCGACGGCGGCTGACGTCGCGACAGGTCTGCGCAAGATCGATCAGATCGCCAAGCAGATCGCTGAAACCGCGGGGACCGATAAGGCCAGAGCGGTCAACCTGGACAGCCAGCTTGAGCCGATTTGGAAGCAGATCGAAGACACCGTCAAGGTTAACGACCAGGAGACTTATCTTGCGATAGAGGACGGCTTCGCGGTGCTGGAGAGGGCTGCGGACGAAGGCAATGCAGCGGCGGCGGCCAAGGGTTCCGCCGGGATCACGTCGGCAGTGCAGCCTTATTTGGCGAAGTACTCGGGATGATCAGACGTCGACTGCTCGCGTTGCTGCTGGCACTCACCGTTGTGGTGCCGCTCGTGACATTGCTCAGCGCCGCACCCGCTATTGCGGCTCCGCAGGCTGCTGCCCAGCAACAGGCGATCACCCGTGAAGACGCGATCCGTCAGCTGGCCATGGTGCGTGCGTCGATCGACCAGACCCTGGAGCTGGTCAAGCAGGGAAATATCGAGCAGGCCTATACGCAGGCAAGAACTGGGTATCTGGACCACTTCGAGTACGTCGAGGTGCCGCTGCGGGTGGTGGCTCCAGACCTCACCGCGGACGCCGAGACGAAGTTTGCCGAGATTCGTGGCCTGATCAAGTCCGGCGCGCCGGTTGATGCCGTGCGAACCAATATCGTCGAATTGCGGCGATTGATCGACGATACCGAACGGCGACTGACCGACACCGGTTTCGATGCGGTCGCGGTGGTGGCCGGGCAGTCCTTTTTGATCATCTTCCGGGAGGGCCTGGAGGCCGTACTGTTGCTGACTGCCTTGCTGGGCTATCTGGAGGCCACGAAGGCAACTCGGTATCGCAAGCCCATCGCGTGGGGAGTGGTCATCGGGCTCGCGGCCACAGCGGTGACATACCTGATCCTGCGGTTCGTTCTCGCGGTGTTGCCGGTCGGGCGGGAGGTGCTGGAGGCGGTCGTCGCCATCGCCGCTGTCGCGGTCCTGCTGTACATCTCGTTCTGGCTGATCGCGCGGCTGGAACACCGTCGCTGGATGGAGTTCCTGCGTAGCCGGCTGTTCAACGCGGTGTCCGTCGGCTCCACCACGGCGCTGGTGTTGGTGGGATTTACCGCGATGTATCGGGAGGGCTTGGAGACCGCGCTGCTCTACCAGGCACTGGTCGAATTCGGTCAGGGGCTGGGCTGGTGGATCGTGGTCGGGTTGGCCGCCGGTCTTATCGCCTTAGCTGTGGTGTCCTATCTGATCTTCCGGCTGGGCCGGCGGCTGCCGGTGAAGGCATTCCTGGTCGGTGCCGTGGTGTTGTTGATGGCGACGTCGGTGGCCTTTCTCGGTAACGCGGTGCGAAGTCTGCAGACCGCCGACCTGATCGGCCTCACCCCGTTGCCCGGAGTGCCGCGCGCACCGATCTTCCTGTCCCAGGCATTGGGTTACTGGCCGAGTATGCAAACGCTGGCCAGCCAGGCGGTACTGGTCGCCGTGTATGCGCTGGGGGCAGTGTGGTTGTTGATGGTGAGGCCCCGTCGGGCGGCGCGGGAGGCGCGATGGGTGTCCGGGTAGGCGCCGACGTTGGTGGCACCTTCACCAAGGCAGTCGCGATCGATTCCGTCACCGGTGAGCTCGCCGGCCGTGCGGTGGTCCCCACCACCCACGACCACCGCGACGGAGTTTCCGCGGGTGTGGTCGACGTGGTCGCGAAGCTGGTCGCCGAAGTGGGTGCAGAGGCCATCGAATTGGTTACCCACTCCACCACGCAGGCGGTGAACGCGCTGCTGGAGGGCGATACCGTGCCGGTCGGTGTGCTCGGAATGGCCCGGCCCCCGTACCTGCGCAAGGCTCGCAACCGGACCACCATCAGCAGGGCTATTGCGCACGAGTTCCTCGATCTGTCCGGCGGCTTCGATGCCGGCGCGGCCCGCCAGGCGCTGGCTCGGCTGGCCAGCGCTGGCGCCCAAGCGGTGTGCGTGGCCGAGGCCTTCGCGCCCGACGACTCGGCATGTGAAGACGCGGTCGCGGTACTGGCGGCTGAGCTGGGGCTGCCGGTGACTACCTCGTCGGGGCTGACCGGCCTTTACGGCCTCGAACTGCGCACGGTCACCGCCGCGCTCAACGCCTCGATCCTGCCGATCGCGCTGCGCACTGCGGAGGTGGTGGAGGCTGGGGTAGCGGCCGCGGGGCTGACCTGCCCCGTGATGGTGATGCGGGGTGACGGCGGCGCCACCGATCTGGCCGGATTCCGCGCCGCGCCGGCTCGCACCTTGTACTCTGGGCCCGCGGCCTCGGTGGCTGGGGCGCTGCGAACGCTGCGCATCGGCGACGGGGTGATCGTCGAGGTCGGCGGCACCTCCACCAACGTCGCGGCGATCACCGCCGGTCGTCCGGCGCTGTCCTACGTGCGGGTCGCCAGCCAAGCCACCGCGGTCCGGGCTTTAGACGTGCAGGTGGCTGGGGTCGCCGGCGGATCGATGCTACGGGTTCGACGGCGCCGAATTTACGGTGTCGGGCCGCGCAGCGCGCACATCACGGGTCTTACCTATTCGTGCTTCCTGGCGCCGGAGCGGTTGGCCGGCGCTCGCCCGGAGACCCTCGCGCCGCGGCCCGGGGATCCGGCCGACTACCTGGCGTTACGGCTGTCCGACGGCACGATCGCCGCGCTGACCAATACCTGCGCCGCCAACGCGCTCGGCCTGGTTCCCGACGGCGACTACGCCGCCGGTCATCGACGCTCCGCGACCGTGGCGTTGGACATCGCCGGGGCGGCGGTGCGGCTTTCCGGCAGCGAACTCGCTCGCCGGATGATGCAGGCCTCCACCGAGGCACTGGCCGACCTCGTCACCGCGGTAGCCGCGCAGCACCGCCTCACCCAGCCCACCCTGATCGCCGTCGGTGGTGGCGCCAGCGTTCTGGGTCGGCCGCTGGCCGGCACTCTCGGGTTCGACTGCCAGATACCCCCGGGCGCCGAGGTGATCTCCTCGATGGGAGACGCGCTGTCGTTGGTCCGTGCCGAACGGGAACGCACCGTGTCGCGGCCTACACCGGCCGACGTCGACGCCCTGATTGCTGAGGTCGAAGCCGAAGCGCTCGCCGCGGGCGCGTCGCCGACCTCGCTGCAGGTCCAAGTCAGCCAGATTGGGGACCGTGGTGCGATCCGTGCGGTGGCCGTGGGCGCTCTCGTACTCGGCTCCGGTGTGGTGCCTGGCCGGCCACCGCTGAGCCGCGAGGCGATCATCGAGGTGGCCCGCGCCGCGGGTGGCTCGGAACAGGTCGACCCGGTCGGGCGGTTCTGGTTGAGCTCACACGATGGTCGAGTGCTGCTCTTCGACCGATTCGGCGACCCCACCCTTGACGTGCGCGGCGAAGCGATCCTGCTTAACGGCTCGCCAGATGAGCCACTGGAAGCGACCATCGGATCGGTGGTCTCCCGGCACGTCCGGCATGTGGGGCCGATCACCGTGCAACCCACCACCTGGGTGGTCCAGGACGGTCGGATCCGGGAGCTGGCCGACCCGGATGCGCTCGCGGACACCGTCGTCGGCGGCGCCGCCGCGGTGATCGTCGGGCGCGCCTGATCATGGCCCTCTACACCCCACAGGCCCAGCGACGCCGGCAGCTGGTGATTCTAGCGGTTGCGGCGTTCGTCCTTGGCGGTGTGCTGGGCGGGTTCGTCGGCCGATTCACCGCACCGACCCTCGCCGACCGGGTTGCGGCGGTGCGTGAGCAGGCCCGGCAGACATCCTCGCAGCTTCGCGTGCTGTCGTTGCACGTCGACGCCGGGGCAGCGTCGTTGGGAACGGGCGGCGACGCGGGCGCTGGTCTCGCCCTGCAGCGCGCCGACGCCGACCTTACAAGCACGCTGGAGCGGGCACCGTGGATCACTCCGCAACGCCGCACCGCGCTCACTACGCATTTAAACAATTTGGAACGCACGGCGAGTTCCGGAGCGGCTACGAAGCCGTTTGCGGCCGATGTCGACAGCCTTGCGGCCGAGATCGACACCGCGTTCGGTCTCAGCCCCGCTTCCTGAATCCGCTACCGGGACATTTACGCAGCGGAGCGCATCGAATGCCGACTGTTGTTCTTAGCGCTAAAAGCTGCGCGGAGCCTTTAGTTTCATCATTGGCTAGGAGAGAAATCATCGATTCACACTAGATAAAATGCTTTTTAACGACTCCAGAAATGACACACCGCACATCGCTTCAGGTTGACCGTTCGGCGCCGGAAGGAGCCATGTCCTTCCGTTTCGGTGCCCGTGGTGAGGAAATAAGCAGGTAACTGTCCTCACCATTCGGCACCCTTTGGGGCGACCGGGAAATCGAGCCCCAATGTCTCGAGATAAGCACCGACCGCACACCCGACGCCGCCTACCAGGTTTTGCCGTCGCAGCCTGTATAATGGTGGTCGTCGATAGCCTGCTTGTGGGCACAGCAGCCGCTTCGCCGGGAGCGAACTGGGATGCGGTTGCGCAGTGCGAATCCGGGGGGAACTGGGCGACCAACACGGGCAACGGCTTCTTCGGCGGACTACAGTTCGCACTTCCGACGTGGCGCGCTAATGGCGGCGTGGGTAATCCCGCCAATGCCTCTCGGGCGCAGCAGATCACCGTCGCCGAGCGGGTCCTGAGGTCGCAGGGCATCGGTGCGTGGCCAGTATGTGGGAAGCGGCTTCGGTCCTAACAGGAACCCTTTCCATCTTGGTTTAGCGGCGACCCACGTGCTGTACGACGCCAGCGGGAATGCGCCGCCCTGCCCACCTTGTTGTGCACACTGCTGTTACTGGTATGGCTAACAAGATCGGGGCAAGGGTGGTGTCGTGGACGCGAGGCCGGCGCTGACCTACACGAGCGCTGCGTCGGCTGCTCCGCGGCTGCCTCGCGAGGTGTGGGTCCTGGTCACAGTCAGTTTCGTGATCGCTCTCGGCTTCGGAATCGTCGCGCCCGCGTTACCGACCTTCGCTCGCAGCTTCGATGTCAGCGTCACAGCGGCGTCCATCGTGATCAGTGCCTTCGCGTTCATGCGGCTGGCGTTCGCGCCGATCAGCGGCAGGCTGGTGTCGGCACTCGGGGAACGGCCGGTTTACATTTGGGGCATCATCGTGGTCGGTTTATCGACCGGCGCGTGCGCATTCGCCACGGATTACTGGCAGCTGTTGATATTGCGGTCGATGGGTGGTGTCGGGTCGACCATGTTCACCGTCTCGGCCGTCGCGCTGTTGATCCGGCTCACCCCGCCGCCGCTACGCGGACGGTCCACCAGCCTGTGGTCGAGCAGCTTCCTGCTGGGCGGCGTCACCGGACCGCTGGTTGGCGGTGGACTGATCGGCGTCTCGCTGCGCGCGCCATTTGTGGTCTATGCGATGGCGCTGTTCGTCGCCGCTGTGGTGGCTTGGCTGTTCCTGCGACGCTCATCGGTGGTCGGCGTGGTATCGGTCACAGAAATACCGGCCTTGACGGTACGTAGGGCATTCGGTCATCCGGGGTACCGAGCCGCGCTGGCCTCGAGCTTCGCCAATGGCTGGGCGGTCACTGGCGTACGGGTCTCGCTGGTGCCGCTGTTCGTCGTCGAGGTGCTCCATCGCGCTGAGTCCCTGGCCGGGGTCGCGCTTTCGGTGTTCGCCGCCGGCACTGTGGCCGTATTGCTGTTTTCCGGCAGGCTCGCGGATTCCCTCGGGCGCCGGCCACCGATGCTGATCGGGCTGGTCGTCACCGGTAGCGCGACAATCTGGCTAGGTTTCACCAGCGGGGTGGCGCAGTTCCTGGCCGCCGCGCTGATCGCAGGAGCCGGCACCGGGCTGATCACGCCAGCGCAGGGGGCCACGGTCGCTGACGTGATCGGCTCGCACGCCAAGGGCGGCCCGGCGCTGGCCGTTGCTCAGATGACCGCCGATATCGGCGCGATCCTCGGCCCGATCGCGACCGGATTACTCGCCGACAGGCTGTCCTATCCCGCCGCCTTCGTCCTGACCGGCAGCGTCTCGCTGCTTGCTGCGGTGGTCTGGCTGCGCTCGCCTGTGCCACTGGCGTCGAGGCCGGCTCAGCGCGCGCCGGCCCCGATCAAGGCCCCGACCAGGTAGGTGGCGACCGCGGCGATCGCGCCGAAGCCTACCTGGCACAGCCCGCCCAGCCACCATGAGCGGGTGGTGAACCGGGATGAGAGCGCCCCGGCCACGAACAACCCACCCGCGCCGGCGGCAAGACCCGCGAATAACGAGACGAAGCCGAGCAGGTAGGGAAGCAGCGGGACTAGCGCGCCGATCGCAAAGCAGAGGAACGACGAGCCGGCGGCTACCCATGGGGACGGTTGATCGTCGGGGTTGACGCCGAGTTCCTGGTTGATGTGTACCCGCACCGCCAGCGACGGGTTGGCGTGCACCTCGGCTGCCACCTGCTTCGCGGTCTCGCGAGTCAGCCCCATCTCGATGAAGGAGCTGACCAGCTCAGCCTGCTCCGCCGCCGGATGCCGGCGCAGCTCGTCGCGTTCCACCTTGACCTCGGCGCGCACCTGGTCGTTCTGGGTCTCGACCGACGCATATTCTCCAAGTGCCATCGAGAAGGCGCCCGCCACCAGCCCGGCCATCCCGGTCAACACGATCAGATGAGCGCCCGCCCCGCTGCCGCCCACGCCTGCGATCAACGCGATGTTCGTCACCAGACCGTCCATCGCGCCGAATACGGCCGGTCGAAGCCATCCCCCGGATACGTCCTGGTGGACGTGCCCGACTTCATCACCCGACTCGACAGTCATCATTAATCCCCGCACCTCAGCGACGCCCTCGCCACCACGGTACGGAGAGCACCGGGGCACGGCGGTACTCAGGTTCGCCTCGCCATGGGCAGCCTCACCTCGTCTCCGAGCGGGTGGCTAGTCTGATCGGGTGGCTCGCTTATCCCGCTCCGCCGTCGATGGGCTGGGCGCCGTGGTGCGACTGGGACTCGCCGGGGTGTTTCTGGTTTCCGGAGCGCTCAAGGTCGTAGACCCGGCCCAAACCCGGATCGCGGTGCGCGCCTACGAACTGTTGCCGCCGGATCTGGTCGGGCCGGTCGCCACCGCCTTGCCGTTGGTGGAACTGGTACTGGGAACCCTTCTATTGGTGGGTGCATTCACCCGGTGGGTAGCCCTCGCCGCGGCGGTACTGCTGGTAGTACTGATGACTGCGGTGGCACAGGCCTGGGCTCGCGGATTATCCATTGATTGCGGATGCTTCGGCGGTGGGGGAGCGGTGGCCAAGGGGGATACGCGCTATCCACAAGAGCTGGCGCGCGACGTCGGCACCTGGTTGTTGGCGTTGTGGCTGGTGGTGCGGCCCGGGACAGCGCTGAGCGTTGACGGGTGGCTGCGAGCGGATCCAGGCGCACGGTGGCACGCGGCCGGGAATGCAAGCAATTGAGCAAGAAGGGATTTGTCGTGGGCGGCGGCGAGAGGGCCGAGGACAAGCGCAAGCAGCAGGCTGCGCAGGCGGTGACGGCGGCCCGCGGGGGCGGTGGAGGCAACCGCGGAATGATCGCGGGGATCGCGATCGTGGTGGTGCTAGCCGTTGTCGTCGGGGTCGGGCTATGGCTGCAGAACCGCAATAAACCGGGTGCACTCCCTGTGGCGATTCCTGTCGCCGCTGCCGGCATGCGGTATCCGGTGGCCGCGCAGGGCGACACCATCGTGACCGGCAGCCCACAGGCGCCGACGACCATCGACGTCTACGAAGACTTCCTGTGTCCGATCTGTGGGCAGTTCGAGAAGCTCTACCATCAGCGGCTCGCGCAAGCCGCTGCTGA
>JBHEMR010000010.1:0-13255 GCA_046262495.1 Pseudonocardiaceae bacterium
CGCCCGTCGCTCAGGGATCCGTGCTCAACGTGATCGAGCGGACTTGTAGGGCACGGACGTCACCGCGACCCCACCAGGCTGCGGCGGAGGCCGCCGTTGAGTAGTAGTGGGAGCTCCTTGAGAAGCTCGCCTACGACATCATCGTGAAGTATGCACTCACCTGCCATCTGACGCATAAGCACGTTCGCGCACGCGTTGATGAACACCTCACCCAGTATCTTCGTGGTGGTAGACGCTATGGTGGCGTTGATCGTGGTGCCGGTACCAGGGAAAATTTTGAAAAAGCTTGCCGCCGTTCGCGCTACAGAGGCCACGCCGAGGACGGTCGCAAAAGCGGTAGCGACGGCTCTGGGGTCGACCTTGAATCCCATGATAGTGGCGATCTGACCCAGCATGCTGATCTGTAGCGCACTCAGCGGAATAGAATCGACAAGCGGGATCGGAGTAGCCGCGATCAATGCGGCCGTGCCCATGTTGAAGTTCACCGAACGCTTTGCCTCAGCGATCTTTAGCTCTAGCGAGACACGCTGACAGCTGGCTAACGTATGCCGTTCCGCATCTGGCAGCTGATGGTAGATCGCGCTCACGAGATCGGGGAGACCGAACGGTGGAAGCGTGACACCAGCGACATTATCTTCTTCCGCCAGGGTCATGAAGCACTGCCCGTCGAGGACGGGGAGCTCGAGCGAGGTGAGGTACCGGGCGAATTTGGTGGCACGGGGATCGTCATACGTGGGGCACTGGGTAAGCACAAGCGCCACCAGCACGTCTTTCGCCAACGCTTTGACGATGTCAGATTCGACCGTCTCGAAACGTTCGTCCCGGGTCCGGACGCAGTAGAGGCAAAAATGAACACGGGCGTCGTCGTCGTCCATCTGCCTCCTGATCTCAGCGAGGTAGGTTGCAGCTATCGATTCCGCCTCCACGCCGAGTTCGATGCCCGGGGTGTCATACACGGAGATCGGTAGGTTCGGTTGCACATATCTTCGGATACTCTGCGTAATCGAGGTACCAACGCCGACCGGGGCGATCGGCGCCCCAAAAATCGCATTAACCAACGTGCTCTTTCCGACACCGACGCGTCCGGCGAGCATGACGTTGAGGCGGGACCTGCCCCGCAACGCCTGCGCGAAGCCGTCCCGGAAGAACTTCTCGAGGTTGAATTCGTCCTGACCCTCTGTATACCGGAGTAGGCCTGTAGATCCGTCCATCGGGTCCCCTCTCAGCCGGTTTCCCAGCGCTGGCCTGTATGGCCCACCTACGCAAGATCAATAGTGCTCGTAGGCCGCGGCCGCGCTGATCTCGGTGGTGTGGCGGCGCTGCTCTAAGACAACGACCTGCTGCGCGCGACGTTGCCTTGCAATTTGACGTCGATCTTCACTGATCGCGACAAATCGCCCGGGGGGTCGATCCACATCCAGTCTGACCTTCACCATGATGGAGGTGCTGACGTCCTACGATCGCCCGCTGTTCGGCCGCGTACGGGGCGTCATTTGATCTCTTCACCGTCGCGGGAGAGCAGCGGACCGACCCGGCACCCGGTGGCGATCGGCGTCTTGACGCCCCGTTGGTCAGGCGGCAAGGCCGAAGCGCTGTTGCAGGATGCAGGTGCTGACGATGCGAAGGACGACTCCTTCAAACGCGGCCCGGTCGGCGGGTTTCATCGTGGCCACCTTATCCATCAACCCGCGGATCCGGCACGGATCGAAGAACGGCTGGTCCTCGACGGACCGAGAGCGCAGCATGTCCTGGCAGAACATCGCGAGTGCGTCGCCGCTGTTTCGGGCCGGGGGCGACATGAAGGGGTGCTTTTGGCGGTCGTACACCTCGGACAGGACGCAATCACGGACAGCCTCGCGAAGCACATGCTTCTCCCTCATCCCGCGGATCTTGTGCTGCACGGGGATCCGTGCTGCGTACTCCGCTACCTGGTGATCGAGGAAGGGCACCCGCCCTTCGACCGAATGTGCCATCTCCATGCGGTCACCGAGGACCGTGAGGACGTAAGTGGGCAGCACCGTCCGGGTCCAGATGTAGAGCGCCTGGTTCACCGGGTCGCGGCCAGCGAGGCGGCGATGCACGTCGAGGGTGTCGAGCAGTTCGGTGTAGGGGTCGGCGCGCAATCCTGCCTGGAGGTAGGCATCGGTGAAGAAGGGATACATCTTGGCGGCGAGGGTGGAGAACGCTTCGATCGCCGAGGGTGTCCAGCCAAGGCGCACCACGAACGCGTCGAGTCCAGGGGCAAGCGAGCCGTCTGCGGTGAGCAGCCCACGGGAGGTCTGATTAGTGGCATCGAGTTCGGTGAGCAGCTTTTCGATGTCCTCCGTCGGCTGTTTTTCAGTGTTGTGCAGCAGCAAGTCCCGGCGAAATGGGGGGTAACCACCGAGGATCTCGTCGGCGCCCTCGCCGGTGAAGACCACCTTGATCCCCGCGTCGCGCACGGCCCGGGAAAGCCAGAACTTGGCGACGCCGTGAGCGTTGAAAACGAGGGTCTCCGCATGCCAGAGCGCGTCGGGGAAGGCGTCTGCCAGGTCGCGCTGGTTGACGGGCACCGGCACGAACGTGGCACCCAGCCATTCGGCGGTCTGCTGAGCCAGCCGCTCCTCGTTATACAGCTCTTCCCCGAAGACGATCGTGAACGCCCGGATTGGACGGTTCGATCTCTGCTGGGCGAGGCCCAGCACCGCGCTCGAGTCGATGCCGCCGCTGAGGTACGAGGCCACCTCGACGTCGGCGACGAGCCGCTCCGCAACGGCGTTGTCAAGCGCTTCCCGGAACCCGGCGACGATGTCGGCGTCCGAGCGTCCGTCGGCGGCGAGGGACTCGCGGCTGGGGTAGTCGGTATCCCAGTAGGGCCGAACCTCCACCTGACCATCGCGGGCGACGAGCGTGCAGCCGGGTGGCACCGCACGGATGCCGGCGAACAGGGTCCGATCCGCGGCCCGGACGTGGTGACACTCGGCGAAGAACGCCGCTGCGTCCCAGCGCGCGGGCGCCCCGAGCGCGAGCAAAGCTTTGATCTCCGAAGCGACGAGCACATCGCCGCCCTGGACGGTGTAAAACAGCGGCTTGATGCCGAAACGGTCCCGCACCGCGATCAGGCAGCGTCGACGCTGATCGGCGATCACGACCGCGAACTCCCCGCGCAGCTGGTGCACGAAGTCACCGCCGAGTTTTTCATACAGATGCAGCGCGATCTCGCTGTCGGAGTCGCTGGCGAAGTGCCGTCCCTCCTCTTTCAGCGCACTGCGAATCGCCTGATAGCCGTACAGCTCGCCGTTGACCACGCAGCGCACCTCGCCGCCCGCGCTGACCAACGGCTGATCACCATTATCCAGCCCGATGATGCTCAGCCGCACGTGGCCGAGGACCGTGCGGCGATCAGGCGAGCACCACCAGCCGGTCTGATCCGGACCGCGGTGAACGATCGTCCCCAAGGCGCCTGTGATTCGCTCGTCTGTCAGACTCGGCTCAGCGAGCAGCGCCGCGATTAGACCGCACATCGACCGGCTCCTTCGTGATCAAGCGTCATTATGATCCCATGGCAACCCGGGCCTCACGAGAATTAAGAGTCGGCTGCGCCCGCACTGGATACGAAAGCCACCCCCTGGATTAGCTACGTCAACCGGGGCGTCGTAGTGCATCCGGCAGAAGCTGGGAATGGGCCCGCCGTGGTCTCGTGGCGGGCGCGCTCAGCCGACGGTGCCTTCGATGATCGTGACGGTGCTGCCGTCCGGGAAGTGCGCCGGTGGGGGGCCGAAAACGCGCCGGCTGGTGTCGACCACCACGCGGCCGAAGGCCCGGTTGCCGGCGGCCCCTATCGCCACTCCGATACCGAACGGTGCGATCCGGCCGAGTGCCAGCATCCCCTGCTTGCGCCCGTATCTGGTCAAAAACCAGCGACCCAGCGTCTTGTTGATCGCGGTGATAGAAGACATCGGAATTGCGTCGGGCAGCAGCGCCCCCCATTGCTGACCACCACGCCCAGCCATCTTTTCCACCAGCATGGCGCCGTTGTCACCGAGAGCGACAGCGAGCACCAGCGTCCGCCGTCGCTCGACCTCCTCGACCCGGATGCCGTGCACCTCAGCGACAGCCAACGCGAACAGCGCCGTGGTCTCGAGGAACAACGCCGTCTCACCGCCGGTGAGGGCGAGCGCCGCGACGGTTCCAATCCCCGGCGCGACCGCAACACCGCCCACGGCGGCTCCGGTACCGGTGACCGTCGCGAGGTACTGCTTCTCCAGGACAGCGACGATCTCAGCCGGGCTCGCCAGGGGTCGTGCTCGACGCAACCGAGCCACGTAGCCGGCGACCGGCGACTGCGCAAGCGCGATCGCCTTTTCCAGGGTCCTCTGCAGCACAGCCGACATCTCTGGACCCACGTTCAGACCTCCCGCCGCCGCGCCCACACCTCGTGTTGTTGCAGTATCCCGGCTCGAGCGGCCAGCCGCTGCGCTAGCCGAGCTGGCCGCGGATCGCTCCCTCGGTGAACGCGGTCGTGTGGATGATGACGTAGTAGTCGGCCGGATGGTCAATGACGGCCTGAATCTTGTCGCGGGTGCTCGATGAGCAGCTCGAGGCCGTACTTCCCGCTCCGGAGAAGTGCTGGTCATTGAAGAAATCAATCGGATGCGGACCGTCCTTGCCTCGCGAGGCGAGGTGAATATGCGCCATGGTGACGTCACCGTGGAGGTCCTTCCACGACAGGGCGTAGCAGACTTTCTGGTGGGCGGCGTCAAGGTCGACTCGGGCTGAACCGCTCCCGCCGTGGTCTCCGCCGCCGGTGACCTCCTCGGGGGTCAGCGGGATGGAGTAATGGCCGAGAGCTGGCGGCTGCGGATCATTCTGCGCAGCTGCCGTGCTCGGCAGGGCAGCGATGACAAGCAGCGACGACGCCGCCGCGAAACACGCTCCGAAACGTCCCAACATCGTGAACTTGTCCCTTCTGAAGTACCACGCGGACGAACCGGCCGAGGAAGTCTGTAGCGCTCGGGTGTGACGGGTTCACCACTATACGTAATCGTCGGCGCGACTCGGCTCATTAACTCCGTGTCGCGACAATGTTGTGGCTCGCTACGCTCGCGGGCGTGGAACCGCTGCTGGCGGTGCGTCAGTTCGCGGCTTTCGGACTATCGCATCGCATGGTGATCGCGGTGCTCGCCGTGGTCGCGGCGGCGCTCGTAGTCGTTGCTCGGCAGTATCGCGGCATGCTCATCGAACGGTGGTTGAGCCGGTCCTTGGCGCTGGTGTTCGTCGGGTTTCTGATACCGGTAGAGCTCTACTGGCTGCTGCTGAGCCACGGGCAGATCAAGTACTCGCTGCCGTTGCAACTGTGTGACCTGGCAGCCATGGCCGCGGTGTGGGCTTTGTGGTCGTACTCCTCGACGGCGTTCGCGCTGACCTACTTCTGGGGCCTGACGCTTACCTCGCAAGCCTTCGTCAGTCCGGAGTTGACGGGTCCAGATTTCCCGTCACTGCAGTTCCTGTCGTTCTTCGGCATGCACAGCTTGGTGCTGTGGACGGCGATCTATCTGACGTGGGGGGTCGGGCTGCGGCCAGGCTGGCGCAGCTACCGGATCGCGGTCCTGGCCACGATCAGCTGGGGGGTGGTGATGTTCGTGCTCAACCAGCTCACCGGCACCAACTACGGATTTCTCAATACCAAGCCAGTGGTCAGGTCCCTGCTGGACGTGTTGGGGCCGTGGCCGTGGTATCTGCTCTCCGAACTGGTCGTAGGCGCCGCGGCCTGGGCACTGATCACCTGGCCATGGGTACGGCAGCGCACCCCCGCCCACCTCTGATTCCTCAGGTATCGAGGCGCTTGCGACACTGGTCTGCGTGGACGATCCGGCACGGCTGCGCATGCCGTTTCCGTGTCAGCACGAAGGCTGCCTGCGCGCGGCGGCGATCGTCGAGGTGAGCCGGCGCGGACAGCTGTACATCAATGACGAGCAGGACATCATCTACCGCGTCTTTCCGGACGCCCAGGGCACGATCCGGATCATCGGTTTCCTGCCGTACACAAGTTTCGCCAGTCAGGTTCCCGACCTGGCCGCGACCATCCTTGCAGTCCGGGCCATCGACGCAGCCGCGCTATACGCGCTGGATCGCACGTGGATCCCGTTTTACTGCCCGCGCTGCGATCGCTCGTTCTGCGACGAGCACTGGAACCTCAAGCCCACCTTCGACTGGGGCTTTGACCACTATTCGGGCACCTGTCCAGTGGGGCATCCACACTTCATCGATCATTGTTGATCACACTCGTGAGTGGCATTGAGTGCCATAACACTGTTACTCACTCACGAGCCAGCCCGCTGAACAGCTGGCTGGCGGCCTCGCGGTCCCACAGAACGCCGGAGGAGCCGTCGGTCACCGGACCGAACCCGGCGATCGGGACCGTCACAGTGACCGCGTTGCCGTGCGACAGCGCGCGCAGTGCCCAACCTAACCTGGCCAGATTCCAGACGTGGTCGCCGTTGTCGACGGTGATCGTTTTGGGCGCGTCGATCGCCAGCGGCAGTGTGTGAAAGGGATTGAGCAGCACCGCCGGGCTGCTGGCGCGGGCGATCAGCGCACCGAGGAACTCCCGCTGATGTACCACCCGGTCCAGATCCCCACGCGGCGAGTGCCGGGTCCGCACGTACCCCAGTGCCTGCGGCCCATCCAGTATCTGGCAGCCGGCCGGGATGTCCAGCCCGGCCAGCGGATCGGAGATCGGCTCGGTAGGACACATCTGTACGCCACCGACGTCGTCGACAAGACCGGCGAAACCACCGAATCCGATCTCGGCATAGTGGTCCACGTGCACTCCGGTGACTTTCTCCACCGTCTGTGCCAACAGGGTAGGACCGCCCAAGGCGAAGGTGGTGTTGAGCTTGACGCGACCGTGGCCGGCCAGCGGGACCGAGGAGTCCCGGGGCAGGCTCACCAGCGTGAGCTGACCATTACCGGTGAGCGCGGGGATGTGCATCAACATGATCGTGTCCGTACGCCCGCCACCCGCTGCTACCGCATCGCCGGTTGTCAGCCTGGCCTCCTGGTCGGGGGTCAGGCCGGCCCGGCTGTCCGATCCGACGATAAGCCAGTTGGTGCCTGCAGTTCCCGCGATCCGGTCCGGGTAGTCGGCAAGAGCGTCAGTGCGCTGCATCGCCCGGTCGACGTAGCCGGCGAGGCCGATGACCACCAGGGCGAGCACACCGAGGATTGCTGCCACGATGCGTCCCGGGCGCCGGCGTGGAGCAGGACGACGAAGCGGGAGACGGCGCGATACCGGTGGCGGGGCTGCAGGCACGCGCACGACGGGCAAGCGTTGGGTCGCGCGCCGCGCCGGCCCGTGGTAGCTCACCGTCGGTCTCCTGTGGGTCGGTCCCCCGCGGGCGTTTGCGGCGAGGATAGCCGTGCCCGAGGCCGGCGGTTGCGGGCGATTCTCGGAACACTTGACCTGACGATTGCGTTTTTGTGATCAAGTGTAAAAATGCCTCACCACCGTCGGGGAGGTATGCATGGACCGCTTGGACCGCAAGGACTTGAAGGACGCAGCATTCGACGTCGTGCTGCGGGGTTACGACAAGCGGCAGGTGGACGAGCGGTTGCGGTTTCTCGGTGCTGAGCTGACCGCCGCGGACAACGCGCTCCGGGTGGCTGGCCAGCGGGCCGCGCTGCTGGAGGATGCACTGAACGAGGCGCGCTCGACCCCCGCAGGCGAACCATCAAGCGACTCGAACTTCGGCGCGCGGGTCGAGAAGATCCTCAAGCTGGCCGAGGACGAGGCGCGGGAAGTCCGCAGCCACGCCGACGCAGCGGCGATGGCGCTGGTCGAGCAGGCCCGCGCGCACGCGGCCGAGCAGGACAGCGCACTGCAGCGGCGTTGGGCTGAGCTCGATAGTGCTCGCCAGGAGCTGGAGCAGGCTCGTCAGGAGGTGAATCGGGAATGCGACCGGGTCCGGGCGCAGGCGCGGGCCGAGGCCGACCAGATCCGCACGGCGGTCACGCACGAAGCGGACCAGTTGTTCACCGCAGCGCGCGCCGACGCCGACGAGGTGGGCAAGGTGGCCCACGCCGAGGCGGAGCAGCTCATCGCGCAGGCGAAGGCTGAGGCGGAGCAGCTCGTTGCGCAGGCCAACGTGCAGGCGCAGCGGCTGGTCGCGGTGGCGACCGACGCCGCGCGCCAGCGGGAGCAGTCCAGCGCGCACGAAGTGCATCAACTGTCCAGGCTGCGCGAGGAGATCAATTCGGACCTCTACCGGGCGAAGGAAGTGCTGGACGGCCTGTTCGGGGCAACTGGCGTCCTTTTACAGAAGCGACGCCAGGACCCTGCACCACCTCCCCCCCAGGTCCGTACTGTGTGACGATCGCGAATACCCGTGCCACGATTGCGGGTGAAGGAGATGCCCGATGCCATCCCGCAATCCCCCCTCGTCTCGCTCCGGCCCCGCACCCGTCGCGGGCTCCCTTGGACACCCGGATTCCGTCGTCGGTACCGCGATGGACCTCGACGGTTCGCACACGCCGGAGGAGGTGATCGCGGGTTTACGCGCCACCGGCGAGGGTGAGGACCTGGTCCAGCTGTTGACCCCCGAGGGGCTGCGAATCTCGGACCCGCAGTTCAAGCTGGAAATCTCCCCCGCGGAGCTGCAGTCGCTGTATCGCGACATGGTGCTGGTTCGCCGGGCCGATCGGGAGGCCAAAGCCCTGCAGCGCCAAGGGGAGCTTGGTCTCTGGGCGCCGCTGCTGGGTCAGGAGGCCGCCCAGATCGGTGCTGGTCGCGCGATGGCGCCGCAGGACATGGCCTTCCCGTCCTACCGCGAGCACGGCGTCGCGTGGTGCCGTGGTGTGGATCCCACCGAAATCTTCGGCATCTTCCGTGGCGTCGATCAGGGTTCGTGGGATCCGATCAGTACAGGGTTCCAGCTGTACACCATCGTGATCGCCAATCAGTGCCTGCACGCCACCGGCTACGCGATGGGACAGCGGCTGGACGGGAAGATCGGTGACGCCCAGAACGGGGAGGCCACGATCTGTTTCTTCGGTGACGGCGCCACCTCTCAGGGCGACGTGCACGAGGGGTTCGTCTGGGCCGCCGTCTACGACGCGCCGGTGGTCTTCTTCTGCCAGAACAACCAGTGGGCGATTTCCGCATCGCTGGATCGCCAGACCCGGGTGCCGCTGTATCAACGGGCCCGGGGCTACGGCTTTCCTGGGATCCGGGTGGACGGCAACGATGTGCTGGCCACCCTGGCAGTCACCCGCTGGGCGCTGCGCGAGTGCCGCACCGGCAATGGCCCAGTGCTGATCGAGGCCTGCACGTACCGGATGGACGCGCACACCACGTCCGATGACCCCACCCGTTACCAGGTCGCCGGCGAGTTGGAGGAATGGAAGCTCAAGGATCCCCTTGAGCGGGTTCGGGTGCATCTGGTGCGGGAGGGGCTCGCGGAGTCGGAGTTCTTCGACGGATTGGCGGCCGAGGCCGACAAGCTGGCCGTCCGGGTGCGCAACCATTGTATTTCGATGGCCGCCCCCGGCCCGGAGCGGATCTTCTCGAAGGTTTACGCCGAACCGACGCCTGCGATCGAGGTGGCCCGTGATGACTACCTGGCTTACCACGCGTCGTTCACTGACGTCGGGACTACCACTGGCGTCGGGACTACACCCAGGAGCGGATCCTGATGGCGGCTACTGGCGCGCCGCAGACGATCACCCTCGCCAAGGGCCTCAACCAGGGCCTGCGGGCCGCGATGGAGGCCGACCGCAAGGTCCTCGTGATGGGCGAGGACGTCGGCCGGCTCGGCGGTGTCTTCCGGATCACCGATGGGCTGCAGAAGGACTTCGGCGAGCAGCGGGTCTTCGATACCCCGCTGGGCGAGTCCGGGATCATCGGCACGGCGGTCGGGCTCGCGGTCCGGGGCTACCGTCCGGTCTGCGAGATCCAATTTGACGGATTCGTCTTCCCTGGCTTCGACCAGATCGTCTCCCAGCTCGCCAAGCTGCACTACCGCTCGCAGGGCAAGCTTCCGATGCCGGTGGTGGTGCGCATCCCGCACGGCGGCGGTATCGGCGCCGTGGAGCACCACTCGGAATCCCCGGAGTCCTATTTTGCACACACCCCTGGTTTGAAGGTCGTCGCGTGCGCTAACCCGGTCGATGCCTACTGGATGATTCAGCAGGCGATCGCCTGCGACGATCCGGTGATCTTCTTCGAGCCCAAGCGGCGGTACTGGGACAAGGCACCGCTGGATCTCGCGACGCCGCCGCTGCCGCTGTTTCGCTCGCGGATGCTGCGCACCGGGACGACCGCGACGGTGGTGACCTACGGGCCGACGGTGCGCACCGTCCTGGATGCCGCGACCGTCGCCGAGCAGGACGGCCACTCCTTGGAAGTGATCGACCTGCGCACGTTGTCCCCGCTGGACCTGGCTCCGGTGTTCGACTCGGTGCGCCGCACCGGGCGGTTGATCTGCGTGTCCGAGGCGCCCAGCGAGGTATCCCTGACCTCTGAAGTGGCCGCCCGGGTATCCCAGGAATGCTTTTATTCGCTGGCGGCGCCGGTACTGCGGGTGACCGGGTTCGACACGCCGTACCCACCCGCGAAGTGCGAGGAGGACTACTTGCCCGACCTGGACCGGGTGCTCGACGCCGTCGACCGCGTGTTGGCGTACTGACCGCGATGGCCAGCATTTTCGCGCTGCCCGACGTCGGAGAGGGCCTCACTGAGGCGGAGATCCTCAGTTGGCACGTCGCGCCCGGGGACACCGTCACCGTCAACCAGATCATCGTCGACATCGAGACCGCCAAGGCGGCCGTCGAGCTGCCCAGCCCCTACGCCGGGGTGGTCAGCGAGCTGTTCGTCGAGCCTGGTGCCACCGTAGCCGTCGGCACTCCGATCATCGCCATTGAAACCGGTGCCGAACCGGCGGGTGCCATGGGACCGGCCCCGGCGAGTGCGATCGGAGAGCAAGGCCCCAGCGGGCGGATCACGACCCTCGTCGGTTATGGCCCGCGAACCGCGACCGTGGCCCGCCGGCCGCGCACGGCGACGCCGGCCGCCCCGCCCGCTGCTGCTGGACCGGGCTTGGTGCCGCTGGCCAAACCACCGGTGCGCAAGCTGGCCAAGGAGCTGGGGATCGACCTGCGGGCAGTGTCCGGCTCGGCAGCCGGCGGGGTGATCACCCGGGAGGATGTGGAGCGCGCCGCCCACGTCGACGGCAATGGCGGTGCCGGCTCCGCTGCCTGGTCCGGACCTGAGTCGCGCCCGGGTTCCGGCCCTGAGCCCGACGCTGGGCAGCGCCGGGAGACCGTTCGCGGCGTGCGCAAGGCCACTGCGGCGGCGGTGGTGACCTCGGCGTTCACCGCGCCGCACGTCACGATGTTCCTCACCGTCGACGTCACGCCGATGATGGAGTTGCGGGCTCGACTCAAAGGACAACCACAGTTTCGGGACGTGAAGCTGACCCCACTGGCCTTCGCCGCCCGGGCGATGTGCCTCGCGGTGCGCCGGACCCCGGATGTCAACGCCAGCTGGGACGAGACCACCGGCGAGATCGTCTACTTCGACTACGTGCACCTCGGGATCGCCGCCGCCACCCCGCGCGGGCTGGTGGTGCCCAAGATCCGCAACGCCGATCGGATGCCGTTGCGGGAGCTTGCCGTCGCGCTGGACGAGCTGGCGGTATCGGCTCGGGAGGGACGCACCGCTCCGGGTGACATGCTCGGCGGGACGATCACCATCACCAACATCGGCGTCTTCGGGATCGACACCGGCACGCCGATCCTCAACCCCGGCGAGTCGGCGATCGTCGCGCTGGGCACTATTCGGGACATGCCGTGGGTGGTCGACGGTGCCGTGGTGGCCCGCAAAGTCTGCCAGCTAGCGCTGTCCGTAGATCACCGCGTAGTAGACGGCCAACAAGGCTCCCAGTTCCTGGCCCACATCGGCACCCTCCTATCCGATCCCGCCCAAGCGATCGCCTTCTGACCGCTTTCGGCGTCGATCGTGCGCCGACGACCTCTACCGCCACCCCGATCAGGTGATCCGCACCGTCCGCGCCCCGTCACCAAAGCCCGCCACACGCGCTGACCCCCCGCCTAGCTCCGCATTGAGCGAGCTCAGGGGGGTTATTCGGACCTCGTTCACCCCACTGAGACCGCTGAATGCGGATCCAGCAGGCGGGCGTAACGGTTGACTGGGCGGTGGCGACAACATAGCTGAGGGTGATCAGGCCCGCGGGGAGCCGACGTACCGGCAGCAGGGGTTGGCTCCTTCACTACTGGGGGTGAGTGATGTGAGAGCACTGGGGTCGTGGCCCGGAGTCGGCATGATGATGGTGATGGGGACCCGGAACGCGACGGCGCGCCCGATGTCACAGGATCGAGCACCACAGGATCGAGCCGGCATGTGGACGAGCCACGACGTCAGTCCCAGTGGGCACGTCGACGTGGTAGCGCGCGAAGATCCCGGCCCCGACGCGCTGCAGGCGTGGGACCTGTTGGTAGATCGCACACCGGGCACCGACGTCACCCAGCTTTCCGTCTGGGCCGGGTTACGTGGCCGGGTCGGCTTCACTCCGCTGTATCTGCTGGCCTACCGCGGCGGCGAGCTAGTCGGTGGGGCACAGATCTTGACCCGACGGGTACCCGTGTTGGGTCTGGTCGGTTACCTCCCTTACGGCCCACTGGTGGCACCCGACATCGCCGCTGCCGCGGACGTCCGGCGCGCACTGGTCGATGCCGTCGTCGCGCTGGGCCAGCGGCGGCTGCGAATTCTGTTCATCCAACCGCCTGAAGGCGCCCAGGACACCAGTGATGAGCTACGCGACCGGGGATTCCGGCCGTCTTCAGCCGGCATCGCGCCGCAGGGCTCGATCCGGATCGACTTGACTGCCGACCTGGCTGAGATCCGAAGCAGGTTCGGCAAGCGGCTCAAGTCGTGGACCAACCGGTGGGAGTCCCGGGGTGTCACAGTCCGAGCTGGGGACGAACGGGACATTCCGCTGCTCGCCGAGCTGATGGCCAGTTCGGCGCAGCACCAGGGCTATACCCCGTTGCCGCTGGACTACATGATGGCGTTGTACCGGGAGCTAGCCGCCACCGGCCATGCCATGCTGTACGTCGGCGAGGTCGATGGTGTACCAGTGGCCGCCGATCTGATGACCGGATGTGGCGATATGGTTCGCGGTCGGCTGTCCGGCTTCGACCGCTCCGGCGAAGCGATGCGGCTCAGCGTGCCAGCGGCCATCCGATGGGAAATGATCAA
>JBHEMR010000011.1:0-7754 GCA_046262495.1 Pseudonocardiaceae bacterium
GTCGGGGGATCGGCATACCTTCACCGTCCACTCCGTGCGTTGCCAGGGGACCACCGCCTCCGCCGTCGTGATCAAGGATGCCGGCGACGACCCTGACGTCACGCACGGCGCGCACCTGACGGTGACCGTCACCTGGCGCAGTGACGGCGAGGTGGTGCTCTACGGCGGCGAGGGGGTGGGTGTGGTGACGCGGGCCGGACTGGGGTTGCCGGTCGGGCAGCCCGCGATCAACCCGGTACCCCGACAGATGATCACCGAGGCGGTGTGGGAAGCATCCGGCGGCCGGGGCGCGGATGTGAGGATCAGCGTGCCCGGCGGGGAGCAGATGGCCCGCAAGACCACCAATCGTCGGTTGGGCATCGAGGGCGGAATCTCCATCCTGGGCACCACGGGCATCGTCCGCCCCTTCTCGACTGCCTCCTGGCGTGCCTCGGTGGAGCAGGCAGTGTCGGTGATGGCTGCGCAGGGTGTGCCGACACTGGTGCTCGCCACCGGCGGGCGTACCGAGCGGGGCGCGATGCGGCTGTTGCCGCATCTGCCGGAGGTGGCGTTCGTGGAAGTCGGTGATTTCACCGGGGCCGCTCTGCGCCGCGCGGTGGAACACGGCCTGACCGAGGTGGTATTCGTCGGCATGATCGGTAAGCTGACCAAGCTGGCCTCCGGGATCCTGATGACCCACTACACCAAGTCCAAAGTGGACACCGGCCTGCTGGCGGAGATCACCGCCGCGCACGGCGGCCGCCCGGAGGACATCTCAGAGATTCGTGACGCGCCGACCGCGCGACGGGCCTATGAGATCTGGGAGGCCAGCGGGTTGCTGCGAGCCTGCGGGGACGATGTCTGCGCCCGAGTGGCGGATACGCTGCGCCGGTTCAGCGCCGAGGTCGGGCGCCCGCTGCACGCGAAGGCAGCCATGGTCGAGTTCACCGGGCAGCGAGTGGTGGCCGCGACCGAGCCGGACTGGGTCTCATGAAAGCAGTGCAGTGAGCGTCACGGTGGTCGGCCTGGACGGCGCGGCGCTGCCACCCGGCGCGGCCGAAGCGTTGGCTGGCGCGCAGGTCGTGCTCGGCGCGCCGTATCAGCTCGCCAACGTCCCGGTGCCCACCAGCGCTCGGGTGCTGGGTCCAGCGGAGTTAGACGCTCTTCAAGACACCGCAACCGTGGTGCTGGCCAGCGGGGATCCCGGTTTCTTCGGCATCGTGCGGATGCTGCGAAACCGCGGTCTGCGGCCCGTGGTGCTGCCGGCGCGGTCGAGCGTGACGCGGGCGTTCGCGCTGCTTGGCCGCTCCTGGGACGACGTCGCCGTAGTCTCGGCGCACGGTGACAGGTCGCTGCGAAGTGTGCTCAACGTATGCCGGGCACACCCAGCGGTCGCGGTACTGACCGGACCAGGAGCCGGCGCCGCGCAGATCGTCGCCGGGCTGGCCGGCTGGCGCCGCAGTGTGCTGGTGGCCGAGGACCTCGGCGGCCCCGGCGAGCGGGTACGACGCTTCGACGGCGAGCAGGTGCGCGATCCGCATATCGTGTTATGCCTGGCTGACGAACATGCGGTGGCTGATCGGGGGTGGATCGCCGGCGGCGACCCGGTGCCCCCCGCGACCGGCTGGGCGCTGGACGAGGGGGAGTTCTCGCACCGCGATGGGATGATCACCAAGTCGGAAGTCCGGGCGCTGGCCCTGGCGCGACTGGCTCCCGGGCCTGGCCGGTTGGTGTGGGATCTAGGGGCCGGGTCGGGCTCGGTCGGGGTGGAATGTGCCCGGCTCGGCGCCGCCGTGGTCGCCGTCGAGCGGGATCCTGCGCAGTGTGCTCGATTGGTGGCCAACGCCAGCGCCCACCAGGTCGACGTCCGGCTGATCGAGGGACAGGCACCGGCAGTGTTGGCGGGTCTACCCGACCCCGACGCGGTGTTCGTCGGTGGGGGAGGGCCCGATGTGGTGCGCGCCGCGGCGAGGATTTCGCCCCGCGTCGTGGTCGCGCTGGCCGCGCTGGACCGCCTGGCACCCTGCCGCGCGGCCCTGCGCGAGGCAGGTCACGAGGTGGATGGAGTCCAGTTGGCGGCGTCCCGGTTCGCGGAACTGCCCGGGGGATCGGTGCGGTTGGCTGCGACCAACCCGGTGCTGTTGCTGTGGGGGCGGCGGTGATGGACCTGGTCGTCGGGCTCGGCTCATCCCGGGGGGTTCGCGCGGCGGCCGTGTGGTCGGCGCTTCGATCGGCCGTGCCGGATCTGACCGCGATCACCGCGTTCGGCACCATCGACCGGCGCCGCGACGAGCCCGGCCTGCTCGCGGTGATCCGGGAACACGGTGCGCCGCTGCGCTGTTACCCGGCGGCTGAGCTCGATGCGATGGACGTGCCACATCCCAGCGAGCCGGTCCGCGGCCACGTCGGCACTCGCAGCGTCGCCGAAGCCGCTGCGCTACTCGCGGCTCATGATCTCGGCGGAGGAGCGCTGATCGTGCCGAAACTGCGCGGCGAGCATGTCACCGTCGCGGTGGCCGCCCTGCATCCACTGTCGATCAGTTCAGCGTGCACCGCCTGTGGCGCGTGCCTGCGCACCTGCCCGGAGTACGCCCTGCGTCCAGCCCCGCTGCGCCCCGTAGCCGTCGCCGCTCGCTGCACCTCGTGCGGCGAATGTGTAGAGGTCTGCCCCACCGATGCGATCACTCTGCGCGACTAGGGCGGTCTCGGTGAATCTTCGGGCTTGCCATGACTTGACGGCCCGGGAGAGCCAGCGGCACGGTCTAGGAAGCCGAACCCCGTGCCGCTGGCCACCCGACCGCTGACGCGCCAGCCGAGCAGGCGGTATATCGGAGATCGGTAACTGATCGTTACACCTGGTTGCCCTGGGTAATGCGCACGACGGACTGGGTCCCGGATTCGCCGGGGCTGGCCAACAAGACGACCATCCGAAGCGACACCCTGGGTGCCGTCCGCCGCCTACTGTGACCGGTCGCCCAGCGGGTTGAAGCCGGCGGGGAGCTCCAGCCGGTGGGCGCTCATGAAGCCGGTGTCGGCGAGTAACTCGCGGGTTGGTCCGTCAGCGACGATCTGGCCGTGGTCGATCACCAGCGCGCGCGGGCACAGCTCCAGCGCGTAGGGCAGATCGTGGGTGACCAGCAGCGTCGTCATGCCGAGCCGCTTGATCAGATCAGCGAACTCTCGCCGGGCCGCGGGGTCGAGGTTGGCGGTGGGTTCGTCAAGAACGAGCACCTCAGGATGCATAGCCAGCACGGTGGCGACCGCAGCGCGCCGCCGCTCGCCCAGCGACAGCCGGTGCGGCGGGCGGTCGGCGGCATCGGTCAGGCCGACGTAGGACAGCGCCTCGGTGACTCGCGCTTCCAGCGCAGCACCGGACAGTCCCAGATGAGCGGGCCCGAACGCCACGTCGCGCCCCACGGTGGTGCTGAACAGCTGGTCATCGGGATCCTGGAAGACCACGCCGACTCGCCTGCGGACCTCGGTCACGGTGCGTCGCCCGACCTGCGTGCCACCGATGAACACCGAGCCAGCCGACGGCGTGAGCACCCCGTTGAGCTGCAGCACCAGCGATGTCTTGCCGGCACCGTTGGGGCCGAGCAGCGCGACCCGCTCGCCGGGTTCGACGCGCATCGAGACAGCGGACAGCGCTTGACGCCCATCCGGATAAGAAAAGTCGAGATTCCGCACTTCAATCGCGGGGTGTTCGCCTGCGGGTTGAGAAACGATGAATCGGCCGCGACGGATCTGCGGTGCTGGGGTGGGTGCGCGGGTGGCCCTACGAGCTCGCCGGGAGCCTCGAGCTGGGCCGTCGCCGTGTGGGCTCAGCGAGATCGGCGTGCCCACCTTGGACTCATACCCGGGCAGTTGGACCCGGTAGGCACACAGGTCGCAGTTCATCCGGACGTCGCCGGCGCGCGCCTCCCGGTAGCGTTCCAGCACCAGCCGCGCCAGCCGCGGGTCGGGCCCCAGGTGGCTGGCGCCGCGGACCTCGACGTCGGGGTGCTCCTGTGCCCAGGCTGCCGCCTCGTTGTAGATCCTGTTGCGTAGGACCCCGGAGAACAGGAAGAACGGGGCGACCACCGCGGTCCCGGTGCCGAGCAGTCGCAGCCGTTCCAGTGTCTCGGGGACCGACGGGGTGGCGATGGAGACGAAACCGGGCTCGACGGTGCCCAGGCCGCGTCCATCGGCGAGCAACCGGCTGACCTTCCACAGGTCCGCACAGGCGTCCGGGTCCCTGCACCCTCGCCCGATCAGCGCCACCCCCAGCTTCTCCGGGTCGGCGTCACGGGCTGTGTCCCGGATCCGATCCGCGGCGATCTCCAGGACGCCAGGTTCGATGCCCAGGTCGCGGGCCAGCCAGAACTGCACGTCCGGATGCCGGGCCCGGGCCCGGGCCAATGTCGCGGGACCGTCGTTCTTCAAGTGTCCGGCGGCCAGCAGCACCAGCGGCACACTGACGATCTCGGTGGCGCCGGCGGCGACCAGGTCGTCGATGGCCTCGTCGACGGTCGGCGAGGCGAGCTCGATGAAGCCGAACCCGGTCAGCAGGTCACCTGCGGCGGCGCGGATGGTGCTCGCCAGTGCCCAGAACTCGTCGACCCCGTCGGCGTCCCGGCTGCCGTGACCCACCACCAGCATCGCGCGGCTCATGCCAGCGCCGTTGCGATCGCGGCCAGCGCCGGCACCGTCAGGGCGCCCGCCCATGCCAGCCCAGACGCCGGGGCGCCGGTCAGTGCGGTGGGCAAGATTCCGGTGTACCCGCGGGATGCCATCGCCAGATACACCCGCTCACCGCGCTCGAACGAGCGGACGACCAGCGCGCCCAGCCCGGCCGTCATGTCGCGGACCTGCCAGAGCCAGCGCGGGTTGCCGCCCCGGCACAGCGCGGCGGTACGCATCCTGGCGAACTCGGCGGCCAGCACCTCGGTGTAGCGCACCATGAAGGCCGCTACCGCGGTGAACACCCGCGGCACCCGTAACCGCTCCAACCCGGTGATGATCTCCGGTAGCGGCGTGGTCGCGGCCAGAATTCCGGTGGCGAGCAGTCCGAACGTCGCCTTGAGCACGATGGTCGCCGCGGCGTGCAGCCCGGGCACCGACAGCGCGATCCCGAGCACTGTCAGCTGCGGTGGCCCACCGAGAACCGGCAGCGCCGTGACGAACAGCACGAACGGCACCTCCACCAGCAACCGGCGGGCCACGGTCAGCGGTGGCAGCCGGGCCAACCCGGCAACCCCGGCGAGCAGCAGCAGATACCACAGGTAGGGCCAGTACACGCCCCGCGCAGTGGCCGCGACGACGAGCACGAACAGCGCGGTAGCGGCCACCTTGCACTGCGGGGCCATCCGGCGCACCGGGGTGTCGGCGGGAACCAGCAGGGCGGCGTGCGTGGCACTCATGAAGGTTCCAGCCGGGGATGCGCACAGCCCAGCCCACTCGCCGTGACGTCCAAGCCCGCCACCTCACCGATCACCACGGTCAGCGGAGCGGGCAGCCGTGCCGACGGCGGCTGGGCCAGGGTGCCGCGGACGGTGCGCTGATCCGGGCGACACGCGGCGCTGATCGCGGCAACCGGGGTATCACCGGGCATACCGGCCCCGATCAGCGCGGCGACGACCCGCGGCAGCGCTGCCCGTCCGGTGAGCAGCACCACGGTGCCACCCAGCCGAGCCACCGCGTCCCAGTTCACCTCATCGACGCCGTCGTTGCCCGCGACCACCGTGAGCGTGCGAGACAAGTGACGGACCATCACCGGGATCCCGGCCGCCGCCGGTGCCGCCACCGCGGCGGACACCCCGGGCACCACGTCGACGTACACCCCGGCGCGAGCCAGCGCCACCGCCTCCTCGCCGCCGCGGGACACCACGAATGGGTCACCCGCCTTCAGACGCACCACGCACGCCCCGGTCCGACCGAGCGCGACGAGCAGCGCGTTGATTTCGTGCTGTGGCGGGGCCGGGGTGGCGCCCTGCTTGCCGACGCAGTGCCGGTTGGCCGTCGGGGCGAGCGCCAGGATGCCGGTCATCGAAGGGCGGTCATAGACGACGTGCTCGGCTCGGGCCAGCAGCGCCGCGCCGCGCCGGGTGATCAGCTCGGGGTCACCAGGTCCGGCGCCCACCAGATGAACGGTCACCGCGACGCACTGAGCGACCGTGCGGTCACCAGCCAGTCCCCCAACCGGCTGGTACTTCCGGTGCCGACGATCACCACGGTATGCATCCCGGCCCGGTCGGGGTTCAGTGCGGCCAGTGTGGTGATCTCCACCTGCTCGCCGGCTTGCCCCGCGTTGGTGACCAGCCCGACCGGGGTGTCACCGGACCGGTAGTCGGCGAGGACGTCGCGGGCCCGACCGAGTTGCCACGGCCGCCCTCTCGAGCGCGGGTTGTACAGCGCGAGAACCAGGTCAGCGGCGGCCACCGCGCGCAGCCGTATCTCAACCGCTTTCCACGGAGCGAGCAAATCGGACAGGGTCAGGCAGGCGAAGTCGCGAGCCAGTGGAGCTCCCAGCAGCGCTCCCGCCGCGATAGCCGCTGTGACACCGGGTACCACCTGCACCGCGGGACGTCGTGCTGGTGGCAGCGTGGCGGCGGCGGTCAACGCCAACGAGGCCATCCCGTAGATGCCGGCGTCACCGGAGGACACCAGCGCCACCCGGGCACCGTCGGCGGCCGCGCGGACCGCATCCTCGGCGCGCTGCTGCTCGTCGCCGATCTCGCTGGAAACCAAATCTTGGTGTGGGCCAGTGAGGTCAGTGCAGGTTGCGAGGTAACCGCGGTATCCGAGGACGACTTGGGCGTCCCGAACGGCGTCCTCAGCGGCGCGGGTCCGGTGCGCAGGACCGCCCGGCCCCAGCCCGACGATGCTGAGCGAGCCGGTCACGGCAACCTTCGCTTGGCGGTGGGGATGGCTCGTCCGGTGGTGGTGCCCGGCAACGAACGGCGGCGGCACCCGTGCGAGTAGCTGGGGTCATAAAGTCGGCTACGGGCGCCTGCGCCCGACAGCACCGGTCCCACCAGCACCAGTGCTGCGGTGCGGATGCCAGACGTGGTCAACGCATCGGCGAGGCCGTCCACCGTGGTGGCGATCACCGTCTCGTCCGGCCAACTGGCTTTCGCGACGACGACAGCGGGGGTCTGCGGTGGATAGCCGGTCAGCAACTCCTCTCGCAACGCGGCCGGCCGGCCGGCGGAGAGGTAGATGGCCATTGTGATGCCATGGCGGGCGAAGCCGGCGATGCTCTCCCCGGCCGGCATCGACGCCTCGGTCCGGCCGCCGCCGAGCCGGGTGAGCACGGCGCTCTGCGCCGTCCCGGGTGCGGTGAGCTCCACCCCCGCGGCGGCCGCTGCGGCGGCCAGCGAGCCCACGCCGGGCACGATCTCGAAGACTCGGTGGTGACTCGTGCACCAGGTGATCTGCTCGGTCAGGGCGGAATACAGCGAGACGTCTCCCGAGTGCAGTCGCACGATCGCAGCGTCCGGATGTGTCGTGTACACCGCGAGCACGTCCTCCAGCGTCATGCCCGCCGAGTCGTGCAGCTCGACACCGTCGCGGCAGTGCTCCAGCACCGCGGTAGGCACCAGCGACGACGCCCAGACCACCACGTCAGCGGTGGCGAGCCGGTGTGCGGCACGCATCGTCAGCAGGTCCGGCGCGCCGGGTCCGGCGCCTACGAACGAGATCAGCCCAGTACCCATAATCCCAGGGTAACGCGCTGGCGGTCACCGCTCGGCGAGGGTGAGGCAGGCGATCCGAGCGCCTGCCTCACCGGCGTGGCC
>JBHEMR010000012.1:0-15136 GCA_046262495.1 Pseudonocardiaceae bacterium
GAGCGGGTAGGACTCCTCACTGACCCGGCTGGCCTGCGTGACCAGTGGCAACGAGTGCAGAGCACGTTCGTCGACGACCCGCAGTCCGCGGTCCATGAGGCCAGCGCGCTCGTGGACCGCACATTGGAAGAGATTCAACGCAACCTCGCCCGCGGGCAGACCGGCAACCCGACATCGACCGAGGACCTGCGGGTGAGTTTTCAGCGATACCGCGAATTTTTCCAACGCCTACTTTCGGCATGATCAGTACCGGTGCGAATTGCAGGAGTTCGGCCCCTGTCCCAGCATGATCCGGGGTCAGGGGCCGAACTCTCCTCAGGTCTGCTCAGGTCTGGACTCTCTTCTCATCTCCAGCCTTGAGGTCGTCCGGAGGCTGCTCAGCGCTGACAGGATCCGCCTCGTTCTCACCGGCGCCGAGGTTCGATTCGTCCCCGATCTTTTCGAAACGGTCCTTCAGCTCCTCCGCTGAAGGTGCATTTGTCCGGTCCTCAGCCATGACTGCTCCTCTCCATGCGGGATACGACTGCGGTCTGGGTTACCCCGACGGGCGTGGCCGTAAACCCCACGCGCCGGGCCACCGTGGAGCAGCGTGCGGCGGCTGCTGCGCGGGTGGCACCCGGACTTGCTGTACTGGCCGATTTGGCGGCTTAGTCCCATTACCGGCGCTTTACCTCTACAGCACCGTTCGAGTACCTGGCGCGTGACCTGTCACGATATCCGGTAGGTCCCGACTGCGAGGTCGACGAGCTTGGGGAGGCCCGCGATGTCCCAGCCACAGCCCACTGAACGCCTACTGACCCCAGGGGAGGTAGCAACATTGTTCCGAGTGGATCCGAAAACAGTCACCCGGTGGGCCTCCGCTGGGCGGATCGGCTCGATTAGAACCCCGGGCGGGCACCGGCGGTTCCGGGAAAGCGAGGTGCGCGCGCTGCTCGCCTCGCTCACCACTCCGGCGCCACTGGATCGCCCTTCCCGCAGAGCCGCCGGATAACCCAGGACCGCCGGATGACATCCGGGTGACAGGTTCGCCGGGCCTTCCGCGACGCTACTACGCTGGGTGGCGACGTGGAGGAGGTGGCCGCCGTGACCTACGTGATGGCGGCGATCGGGGTGACTGGGGTTGCTGCGTTGTTGTGGAAGGCGTTGGCCCCGCAGCGTCCGGCCGCGCGCTCAGCGCTTGCACCGGATGACGATCCGGAGTTCCTCCGAGGCTTGAACCGTAAGCGGCAGCAGCCGGGCGACGAAAGCTGAGCCTCCCCGCTATCAGCGGGCCCAGGTGACCGCATGCGGGAAGTCGTCGGCGACTGTCGCCGCCAGCTCCAGCGCGGCCAGCCGGGTTGCGTGCCCGAGACGGTCGAGATCGATCTCACCGCCTTCTTCGAGGTGCTCATCGAACGGCATCCGGCAGACCGATCGGCAGCGGGAGGCGAAGTGCGTGGCGACCCGCTCCAGGTCAACCTTGCCCGCGGTCGGCCGCACCGAGTTGATCACGGCGACTGACCGGCTGACCAGCTCGCGATATCCATGCGCATCCAACCAGTCCAGAGTGGCCGACGCCGAACGTGCGCCATCGATGGAGCTGGAGGAGACGATGACCAGGGAGTGCGCCAGATCGAGCACACCCTTCATCGCGGAGTGCATCAACCCGGTCCCGCAGTCAGTCAGCACGATGTTGTAGAAGCGCTCCAGCACGTTCACCGTGCGCCGGTAGTCGTCCTCGCTGAACGCCTCGGATACCGCAGGATCCTGCTCGCTGGCAAGGATCTCGAGGCGGCTGGAGTTTTGCGAAGTATATGCCCGGATATCGGAATAGCGGTGGACCCGATCGGCGTCGCGGAGCAGATGCCGCACCGTGGCGCTGGTCTCCAGCGGGATCTTCTGGGCCAGCGTGCCCCGGTCCGGATTGGCGTCCACGCCGACCACCCGGTCACCGCGCAACGACGCGAGCGTCGAACCCAGCGTGGCGGTAATCGTGGTTTTGCCGACGCCGCCCTTCAGGCTCAACATCGCGATCTTGTAACAACCGTTGAGCGGTTGGTTGATCCGGGAGTTCAGTTCCGCGCGCTGCAGCTCAGCGGTGCTTTGCCCCAGGTTGAGCGAGCCCCCAGAGGCGACGAACAGCGCCCGGCGCCAACCGGAGCGCGGGGCTCTGCGAGTCCGCCGAAGTAACTGCGCGCTGGACAGGTCGTGCGACGAATCCACGCTCGCGGGCTCGTCGGGTCGTCCGATCACACCTAGTTGCCTCCGATGAAGGACAGTGTCTACCGGGTCTACAGCCCGGCGTAGGAGTGTAAGCCGGCGACGACGATGTTGACGAAGAACAGGTTGAACAGCATCACCGCGAAGCCGACAACATTGATCCAGGCCGCTGGCGAACCACGCCATCCGGCCGTCGCCCGGGCGTGCAGGTAGCCCGCATACACCACCCAGGCGACCAGAGCGCACGTCTCCTTGGGATCCCAGCCCCAATAGTGGCCCCACGCGGCCTCGGCCCAGATCGCGCCAGCGATGACCGCAAACGTCCAGATTGGGAAGGCGACCACCGCGGTGCGGTAGGCCACCCGGTCCAGGGTGGTGGTATCCGGCAGGCGGGCGGCGATCCGTGAGCCGGCCGGTGCGCCGACCAGGTAGAGGGCGCTAGCCACCCCCGATACCAACAGGATGCCCGTCGCGGTGATGGCCGCGGAGACATGGATGGTGATCCAGTAGGAGTTCAGCGACGGGATCAGCGGCGCAGCCCGCGCGTAGAGCACCGTGCCACCCAAAAACATCAGCACCACCACGGGGAGCAACACGAACCCGCCCAGCCGACGCAACAAAGTCGCCGCACCGCGTTGGCGGTACAACGCAATCAGCCAACAGGCCACCGCAACGCAGCAAATCGACGAGGTGAACTCATACAAGTTGGCCCATGGCACGCGGCCGATCGCGGCGCCGCGCAGCGCCAACGAGCTGGCGTGTACCAGCACCGCAAGCCCGGTCAGCGCCACGGCGGACCGACCGACCCGCTCGGGCTTTCCTCGCAACGGCGTGCTGTCAGGAGGAGCTAGGGTGGCGACCGACCCGTTGCCCTCGGCACCCAACCGCCCCGCTGCGGTGGTTACCGGGACTCGACTCACCGAGTATTCGACTGCGTGCAGGATCATCGCCAGGAGATAGAGAACCAGCGCCGTGCCGTACGCGAGATCACTGTAGTACTCCACAACAGGGTTGATCGGCACTCGCTCATCTCCCGTCCTTCGATATCACAGCCTTCGACACCACGGTAGGCACCGGTGGCTGTGCCCGACTAGGCGGCAGCAGGTCAGCAGCGATCTGCTCGAATTCCTCACCGTAGCCAGCGGCCTCAGTGCGGGCCAACCCGCCCAATTCGACCACGGTACCGGCCAGTTCCGCCGGTGTGACGCGCACCCACAGTCGGCGGCGCTTCACCGTCAGGGACAGTCCAAGGCCACCGAGCACGAGCACCGCGAAGCCGAGCACCCAAAGCTGCGTCGGGTCGTAGGAGACCTGCAGCGACACAAAGCGGGTAACCCCGTCGAAGTGCACCACCGTGCGATCGGGCAGGGTGAGCTGCTGACCGGGCCGCAGGTTCTGTCGCGCCACCTGCTTCAAACGTCCCGAGTCCACCATGGACTGATCGATGGAGAAGATCGACTGACCACGGCCGGAGTTGTTGCCGAGATCGCCCTTGAGCACGTCGACCGCGACGGCCGGATCGAGCATGTCCGGAAACGCCGAGGACAGCTGTGAACCGCGAAATGCAGCAGTCGGTGCGAACAGCCCGGTGATCGCAAGCTGGCCGGTACGCCGTATCGCATCATCTGTGATCCCGGGTGGATCGAATTTGGTGGTGCCCTCCGACAGCATCGTGCCCAGCTCCACCGGCGGCCACTGAACTACGGCGCTGCGCTGCTGCCCGTCCGGGAAGGTGACGGTGAACTGGGGCGCGTAACCGTGGCCGAGCAGGTACACCCGGGTGCCGCCGATCCGCAACGGGTCGTTGACCTTCAACAGGTAGGGATGCCACGTGCCGGGGGCGATGTCGTCGGGTCCCTGATAGGTGATGGCGGCCCGGTAGTCTTGTGGCGCTCCAGTGGGCAGGTAGGTCGGCTTGAAACCGTTGGCTTGCACGCAGAACGGGATAAGCGAGGTGCCGTCGACCGACCGGCCAGGGCGGAACGAGTCGTAGGCCAGCGAGCCGGAGTTGCAGAATTGCGAGCCGTTGGCGAGCACGA
This sequence comes from Pseudonocardiaceae bacterium, assembly GCA_046262495.1. Classification (GTDB taxonomy): domain Bacteria; phylum Actinomycetota; class Actinomycetes; order Mycobacteriales; family Pseudonocardiaceae. Next base: position 4,239 of record JBHEMR010000012.1, read on the forward strand.
TCACTTGGCCCTCGTAGCCGACCAGCTTGCCGATCGCGAAGGACACCAGCAGCCCCAGCAGGGCGACGTGGAAGACGAGGTTGCCCGCTTCGCGCAGGTAGCCTCGCTCGGCGGACAGCGACCGGACGCCACCGGGCTCCCCGCCCTCGGCGATTCGCCAACCACGCAGCCGTCGCCGTGCAGCCACGATGACCTCAGCGGGGGTGCACGTGGACTCACCGACAGCTTGGTGCGGCAGCCGGGCGAGGTTGCGGGGGGTGGCCACCGGCGCCCGGCGCAGCTGCCGCGCGTAGTCGATGCTGCGCGGCACTACGCAACCCACCAGTGAGACGAACAGCAGCAGGTAGATCGCGGCGAACCACGGACTGGCGAAGACCTCGAAGAAACCCAGCCGGTCCAGCACCGGCGCCAAGGTCGGGTGCTGCGCCTGGTAGGTCCGCACCCGCTGGGCGTTGAGCGAGTACTGCGGCAGCAGAGCCCCCGGCAACGCGCCCAGCGCCAGCAGAAACAGCAGCGCCAGGGCAGTGCGCATGCTCGTCAACCCGCGCCAGGTATTGCGGGCCAATGCCGTCAACTGGGTCAATCGGTTCATCAGATCGGCGTCTCGAAACCCCGGACCGGCCCTTGGAGTACGGCGATGAGCTCCGCCCACACCCCCGTGACCAGCGCCAGCCCGACCGCGATGAGCAACGCCCCACCGGCAAGTTGGACCCCGCGGACGTGTTCGCGCAACCAGGACATCGCCCCAACCGCGCGCCTTGCGCCGAAAGCCAGCAGCAGGAAGGGAACCCCCAACCCGAGGCAATAGGCCACCACCAGCAGTACTCCGCGAGCGAGGCCACCGCCGGGGGTGCCGACGGCCAGTGCGATCACCCCGGCCAGCGTGGGTCCCAGGCACGGCGTCCAGCCCAGGCCGAAAACCGCGCCCAGCAGCGGCGCACCGAGCAGGTGCCGGGGCCCCAACCCTGGTCGCGGGTGCACGCGCAGGTCGCGTTGCATGGTGGGGACCATCCCGACGAACACCAGCCCCATCGCGATGGTGATCACACCACCGACGCGCTGCAGAATCACCTCGTTGAGAGTCAGCCGGTCCGCGATGCCGAGCACCGTCACCACGCTGGCGGTGAACACCACCGAGAAACCGAGCACGAACAGCGCGACCGCGCTGAGCACCCGCCCCCGGCTGTGACCGGCGCCCTCAGCGCCGACCAACCCCGTCAGGTACGCCAGGTAGCCGGGGACCAACGGGACCACGCACGGCGATGCGAAGCTGACCGCACCAGCCAGCACCGCCACCCCAGCAGCCAGCAACAGCGGCCCGGAGATGGCGAATTCGGTGAGCCCCACATCGCTCAGCGTAGGTCGAGGCAGCTCGTCAAGTACCACCAACCCCGTGCCCGGACGCTCTTGACGGATGCCAACCCCCGAAGGGTCAGGCCTCCGTCGCGATGCGCTGCACCACGGGCTGTAGATCCTGCGCGTGGATGGCGTGCAGCAATACTGCGGCGACCCGGTGGTGGCGGTCGAGCACGATGGTCAGCGGCACCACTGAACGGGGGACACCGTTGAGCGCGAGCAGGGTTCGACCGGGAGGGTCGAAGATCGACGGGTAGGTGAGGCCGAAGTCGCGAGCGAAGTCCGCGCCGGCCTGCCGACTGTCCCGAACATCGATCCCCATCAGTTGCACACGCTGAGCCGACGTGGCACGCGCCACCCGCACCAGGTCACCGGCTTCGGACCGGCACGGCCCGCACCACGAGCCCCAGACGTTGAGCACTACCGCCTGGTTGGGATAGCTCGCCAGCGATACCGTCGTACCAGGTTCCGTCACGCTGTCCCCGGCCAGCTCGCCGACAGTGCCCCGGCTGGCCGGCGGATCGTAGAAAATGTCGGTCTTCCCGCCTGGGGTGACGAATTCGAAGGTACCGCCGCGGGCCACCGCGTCGGTCCCTGTGGCGCAGCCAGCCACCAGGAAAGCCGCTGCGAGGAGCACTAACGCACGCGTCACGCTCCGGTCACCCTCGGGTCCGAGCAGCCAGCGGGCTGGCTGTAGATAATGTCGATCAGTGTGTCACCGTCGAACACCAGGCTGGTCAATGACGCCAGGGCGCACTGCCTGCGCCGCGGATGGTGCCACAGCCGCCGCCCGGCCAGGTGCCGGCGCAATGTGTAGATCGGCAGTTGATGCGACACGCACACCGCCTCATGCCCTGCGGCCCGGTCGCGGGCCCGGTACGTCGCGGCGAGCATCCGGTTGGCGATCTGCTGGTACGGCTCTCCCCAGGACGGCCGGAACGGGTTGCGCAGCTTGGGCCACGACCGCGGGTCGCGCAATGCCCCATCGCCTACCGACACCCGGGCTCCCTCGAAGACGTTGGACGCCTCGATCAACCCCTCATCGGTGACCACCTCCAGCTCATGTCGAGCGGCGACCGACTTCGCGGTCTGTTGTGCCCGCAGCAGCGGCGAGGCGACCACGTGCACCACGTCGCGATCGGCGAGATGCGCGGCGACTTGCTCGGCTTGGCCGACACCAACGTCGGACAGCGGGAAGCCGGGTAAGCGGCCGTAAAGGATCCCCTCCGGGTTGTGCACCTCGCCGTGGCGCAGCAGGTGAATCACGGTGCGGCTCATCCTGGTTGCCTGGCTGCAGCGGCGGCCCGAGCGGCATACGGCAGCGCCGCCGCGATCACTCCGAAAGCATCCTCGTCCAGCGCTGCGGAGACGAACCAGGACTCGAACGCACTCGGTGGAGCGTAGATGCCATGTTCAAGCAGCGCATGGAAGAACGCCGGGAAGCGCCAAGTCTGGGTGGCTTGCACCCCGGCGTAGTCCCGTACCGGTCCGCCGGCGTGGGCGGCGAAGAATACGCTCAGCATCGAGCCCGCGGTCTGCACCCGGTGCGGCACGCTGTGGGCGTCCAACGCCTGATCGAGCAGACCGGCCAGCCGGGTCGCCGCCACATCCAGCTGGGCGTAGACGTCCCGATCGGCGGCTCGCAGCGTGGCCAATCCGGCGGCCACCGCGACCGGGTTCCCGGATAGCGTGCCCGCCTGGTAAACCGGGCCGGCCGGAGCGAGGTAGGACATCAACTCCACCGAGCCGCCGAACGCCGCCGCCGGCAACCCGCCGGACATCACCTTGCCGAAGGTGTAGAGGTCAGCCGGCACGTGCTCGAGCCCGAACCAGCCGGCGGCCGAGACTCGAAATCCGGTCATCACTTCGTCCAGGATCAGCAGCGCACCGTGGGAGTGGCACAACTCGCGCAGTTCGGCGTTGAACCCGGAGTCAGGCGGTACCGCGCCCATGTTTCCGGCAGCCGCCTCGGCGATCACGGCGGCGATCTCGGTGCCCCGTTCGGCGAACACCGCGCGAACCGCGTCGAGGTCGTTGTACGGCAACACGATCGTGTCAGCGGCCTGCGCGCCGGTGACGCCTGGGCTGCTGGGCAGCCCGAAGGTGGCGACGCCGGAGCCGGCGGCGACGAGTAGCGCGTCGACGTGCCCGTGGTAGTGCCCGGCGAACTTGACTACCGCGGCGCGCCCCGTGACGCCCCGGGCCAACCGGATCGCGCTCATCGTCGCCTCGGTACCGGAGTTGACCAGGCGGACCTGTTCGACCGGCTCCACTCGGCGCACGATTTCCTCAGCGAGCTCGATCTCGCCGGTGGTGGGAGCACCGAAGGACAGCCCCTGGGTGACGGCCGCCTGTACCGCTTGCACCACTGCGGGGTGCGCGTGGCCCAGGATCATCGGGCCCCAGGATGAGACCAGATCGACGTAGCGGTTGCCGTCGGCGTCCCACAGATAAGGTCCCGCTGCTCGGACCATGAAGCGCGGTGTGCCGCCGACTGCGCCGAAAGCCCGCACCGGGGAGTTCACCCCGCCGGGGATCACCGCGCAGGCCCGCTCGAAGAGCCGAGCCGACTCGGGGGCTGTCATCGGTAGTGCTGTCGGGATGCTCGCACCGTCATCCGTCGTCCCGCGTCAAGCAACAGGATCCCCGCCAGCGTGGCCGCGCCGACGGCGATCGCCCACCAACGCCCCTCGATACGGTAGAGCGCAATGCCACGGCGCGTTGTGGTGAAGACGACGCCTCGGTGCCAGCACCACCAGGTCAACCCGCCCAGCACCATCGCAACCAACACCTCGGCCACCGCCCGCAGCGGGCTACGCCCCGCCCACGTTGCGAAACCCACGCCTGCACCCTGCCATGGCATACCCCACCGGTGATTGGCGGCCCCGCGCCCAAGGTTTCGATCACCACTTGCGTCCCACGACCGCGCGATCAGCGCAACCAGCCGGCGGCCTGCGTCGCCCAATAGGTCAGCACTAGATCAGCACCGGCCCGGCGGATGGAGGTCAGCGTCTCCAGCACGGTGCGCCGCCGGTCAAGCCAGCCGCGCGCCACCGCCGCCTCGACCATCGAGTACTCACCGGAGACCTGATAGGCGGCGACTGGGACGTCGGCGACCTCGGTCACTGCGTGCAGCACGTCGAGATAGGACATCGCGGGCTTGACCATCACGATGTCGGCGCCTTCGGCAAGATCCAACGCCGTCTCGCGCAGCGCCTCGCGCGCGTTGGCAGGATCTTGCTGATAGGTCAGCCGGTCGCCGCGCAGCTGGGAGTCCACGGCCTCGCGGAACGGCCCGTAGAACACCGAGGCGTACTTGGCGCTGTAGGCCAAAATTCCGGCATCGTGGTGGCCCGCGGCGTCCAGCGCCGCCCGGATCACTGAAACCTGACCGTCCATCATGCCGCTGGGCCCCACCAGGTGCGCGCCAGCCTGCACCTGCGCGACGGCCATCTGCCCGTACACCGTCAGCGTCGCGTCGTTGTCCACCCGACCGGCCGCGTCCAGCAACCCGCAATGCCCGTGATCGGTGAACTCATCCAGGCACGTGTCAGCCATGATCACGATATCGTTGCCGACCTCGGCGCGCACGTCCCGTAGTGCGGTGTTAAGCACGCCCTCCGGGTCGATCCCGCCGGAGCCGGTGGCGTCTCTGGTAGCGGGCACGCCGAACAGCATGATCCCGCCCACCCCGGCAGCCGCCGCCTCGGCCGCGGCCTTGCGTAGCGAGTCCCGGGTGTGTTGCACGACACCAGGCATAGACGGGATCGGTATCGCCTCGGTGGCACCCTGCTTGACGAACGCCGGCAGCACCAGTTGGTGCGCGACAACGGTCGTCTCACTGACCAGCCGACGCATCGCAGCAGTGGTGCGCAATCGGCGCGGCCGACTCGTCGGGTACATGGGGCCTCCGGCCCCGTGAGCGGCGTTATGAGCTACGACTCGCATTGCCACTCACGGGTATCCACATTCAACGCCTGCGGTTTTTGGCTTTGCGGGGTGGCGGCAGGGCACCTTCGGCGCGGAGTTGGGCGGCGTGCTCGGCCAGCGCATCTACCAGGGCGCCAACCTGGGCGACGTCAGGCTGCACATCCACCCGAAGGCCGAACTCGATGGCTGTCTCCGCAGTGGCCGGACCAATGCAGGCGACGATCGTGCGCGTGTGCGGCTTGCCCGCGATACCGACCAGGTTGCGCACCGTGGATGAGGACGTGAAGCACACCGCATCGAAGCCACCCGTTTTGATCATCTCTCGGGTGTCGGCGGGCGGTGGAGCGGCCCGCACCGTACGGTAGGCCGTCACGTCGTCGATCTCCCAGCCCCGTTCACGCAGCCCGGCAGCCAACGTCTCGGTCGCGATGTCCGCGCGGGGCAGCAGCACCCGGTCCACCGGGTCGAGAATGTCGTCGAAGGGTGGGAAGTCGGCCAGCAACCCATCGGAGGACTGCTCACCGGAGGGCAGTAGCTCGGGCACGATTCCCATGGCGCGCACTCGCTCCGCGGTAGCTTCCCCGACGCAGGCGATCTTTACGCCGGCGAACGCGCGGGCATCCAGCCCGAACTCGGCGAACTTGTCCCAGACCGCCCGAACCGCGTTGGTGGAGGTGAACACCACCCACTGGTAACGACCGTCGACCAGCCCCTTGACCGCGCGCTCCATCTGAGCGGGAGACCGGGGCGGCTCCACCGAAATCGTCGGGACCTCCACGGGCACCGCGCCGTGCACGGCCAGCCGATCGCTCATCGCGCCGGCCTGTTCCTTGGTTCGCGGCACCAACACCTTCCAGCCATACAGTGCCCGCGACTCCCACCAGGACAGCTTCGTCCGCTGTCCGACCACCGAGCCAACGGTCACCACCAGCGGTCCAATGAGCTCGCCGATGTCACCGCTCAGCGACGCCAGCGTGGTCTCCACCGTGTGCTGGGTCGGCAGGGTCCCCGCCGCGGTGACCGCCACTGGGGTGTTCGGCGCGAGCCCGTGTTCGATCAACGCGGAGGCCGTCTCCGCCAGGTGTGACGCGGTGGCGTGCAGCACCAGCGGGCCCGGTACCGCGGCTAGTGCCGTCCAGTCAACGCCCGCTCGAACGTCGGCTTCGGTGTGCCCGGAGCCGAGCGGCACCCCGGCGAAGGCCGGCACCGCGGTACCCATCGGCACCCCGGGCACCACCTCGAACGGTGTGGACATGCGGGCCACCGCCAGCGCCTCGGCGACTACCGCGTCGGCGGTGAGCGGGTCCCCGGATACCAGGCGCACCACGACTCGGCCGCCGTTGGCCTCGGCTACCAGGTCCTTGGCGACCTCGCCGGGCTCCCCCACCGCTGGACGCACCTCGGCGCCGTTGGCAGCCAACGCGAGCACGTCGGGCGGCACGTCGGGGTCGGTCAGCAGCAACGCGGCACAGCTCAGCAGGTGTTGCGCTCGCACAGTAAGCATCCCGGCGTCACCGGGACCAGCACCGACAAAGGCAATCTGTCCAGCGGTCTTGCAGACACGGCTCATCTACCTACTCGTTTCCCATCAGGCCGCGACCCGGGCCGCGCAGCGCTGGGTCCACACCCAGCGCGCCAGCACCCAGGCCCAGCAACTCGACCGCGACCTGGCGGCCGAGTTTCTCGGCATCGGTTGGCTCCCCATCGGAATTCGGGCCATCGAAATTCGACCCATCGAGATACGGCACAGTGGCCGACGATCGGAGCATTCCATCGTCCACAGTGGCTGCAGCTCCACGCAGGAACAGCCGCAGCACAACCCGCCCGTCGTCATCGAGGTCCTCGACGACATCGGCGAGCGCACCGACCGGGGCGATGCAGGCTGCCGCCATCGAGGCGAGCAGCGCCCGCTCGGCGGTGACCGCGGCGCGCACTGCGGCGTCGTCGAGCAGCGTGCCCAGCAGATGCTCGGTGTCCGGGTCATCGACCCGGCATTCGCAGGCCAGCGCGCCCTGCCCAGGCGCAGGCAACATCTGCAACGGATCGAGTAGCTCAGTGGCACGATCGCTGCGGTCGAGTCGGGCCAGCCCAGCAGCGGCGATCACCACACCATCGACCTCGCCGTCATCAACCCGACGGATCCGCGAGTCGATGTCACCCTGGATCGGCACAGTCTGCAATCCCAGGCCCAGTGCCCGCAGTTGCGCACACCGCCGCGGCGATCCAGTGCCGAGCATCGCCCCGGCGGGTAACTCACCCAGCACCATTGCGTCCCGGGCCACCAACACATCGCGCGGATCCACGCGCTGCGGTACCGCGGCAATCACCACGCGAGGATCCGTCGCGATGGGTAAATCCTTGTAGGAATGCACCGCAACATCAATTGCACCCCCCGCCAGGGCCATACGCAACGCTAAGTAGCCATCGTCAGCGGTATGCACCGGCACCATCCGCACCGCAACGCCGGCGGTGCGCAACCGCTGCGCCACCCAGTCGGTCTGGGCGAGTGCCAACGCACCACCCCCGACTCCCACCCGCAACGGTGACCGTTGCGCCATGGCCATCACCGGGTCCCGGGAGGGTCATCGGTCGATGATGAGCGAATCGGCGCGGCGATGGCGGCAGCTGCTTGCGGGTCGAGTTCGAACAGCTCGCGCAGCGCGTCGGCGTAAGCCTCTCCCCCACCGGCCTCGGCGAGCTGCTTGACCCGCACGGTCGGGGCGTGCAACAGCTTGTCCACCACCCGACGGACACTCCGGGCTAGCTCGTCGCGCACCGCGGCATCAAGTCCCGGCAGTCGCCCGTCCAGCCGCAGCAGTTCCGCGTCCACTACCTCGGCCGCGCGCTTGCGTAGCGCAGCGACCGTCGGCGTGACTTCCGCAGTGCGCTGGGCGGCCAGGTACTGGCGTACCTCCTGCGCGACAAGGCAGTGCGCGGTGCTGACCGCGTCGGACCCGGTACCGCGCTGTTCCAATCGGCGAGCCACGGCGCTGAGATCCAGCAGGATCACGCCGGGGACATCGCCCACCCCGGACTCGACGTTGCGGGGCAGCCCCAGATCACACACCACAAGCGGGACACGACGGTGCCTCTCGGTTATCTGCTCGACGCTGAGCACCGCGCCAGTCGCGCCAGTGCAGCAGATCACCACGTCTACCGCGGCCAACACGCCGGCCACATTATCCAGGCTGACGGCTTGGGCAGGCGTGCCCTCGGCCTGGCACAGCGCGGCCAGCCGCTGCGCACTGACGTGAGTGCGGTTGGCCACCACGATCTCGGCGACCCCGGCACGGCGTAGCTGCGCCGCGGCCAGCGATCCCATTGAACCGGCGCCGAGGACCAATGCCCGCCGACCGGACAAACCCAGCCCGTTTACACTCGCGGCACCAGCCAGCGCGGCCGCTGTAGCGGCGAGGGCTTCGGAGACCACGGAGGCGCCAGCGGCGCCGATGCCAGTCTCGGTGTGGATACGTTTGCCGACCCGAAGCGCTTGCTGCACCACCTCATGCAGGGTGCGCCCGACTGTGCCCGCTTGTTCGGCGCCGGCGTACGCGGCGCGCAGTTGACCGAGAATCTGCGGCTCGCCGACGACCATCGAGTCCAGCCCGGCGGCTACCGAGAACAGGTGCTCCACACCGGCGGCCGCGTAGTGCACATAGAGGTGCTCGGACAGTTCGTCCAGCACGATCGCAGACTGGCGCGCCAGCACATCGGTGATATCGGCGAGGCCGCCGTGGAAGGTCGCGACCACCGCATAGACTTCGACCCGGTTACAGGTAGAGAGCAGCAGCGCCTCAGCGATGTTCTCCCGCGCAAGCAACTGGCAGAGCACCTTATCGGCGTCCGCGGCCGACACCGCGACTCGTTCCAGCACTCCAACCGGCGCACTGCGATGAGACAGACCGACGACCAGAAGACTCATCGGCTCACCGCAATCGGATCGATCGGCTCAACCACCGGCCCGACCCCGTTGCCGCCACACCGACGGACTTGGTGAAACGACAGGATCTGCAGTTCCACAGCGAGGTCCACGCGGCGAACTTCGACATTGTCGGGCACCTGCAGCACGACCGGGGCGAAGTTCAGGATGCACCGGACCCCGCCGGCGACAAGCAGGTCACACACCCCTTGCGCGGCGGGAACCGGGGTGCAAATCACGCCAATGGTCACCTCTCGCTCGGCGCATACCGCCGGGATGCTGTCGACGTGGTCCACGGGCAACCCACCGACCGGGACCCCGATCAGGTCCTCGTCGAGGTCGAACAGGGCCGTGACCGGGAAGCCACGGTCAGGGAAACCCGGGTAGTTGGCAAGTGCATGACCAAGGTTGCCGATGCCGACCACGGCGATACTGTGGTGCCGGGTGAGCCCGAGCAGCCGCTCGATGTGCTCCACCAGCCGCGCGGTGTCGTAGCCCACCCCGCGGGTGCCGTAGGAACCCACATATGACAAGTCCTTGCGCAGAGTCGCGGAGTTCACTCCCGCAGCGCCGGCGAGTACCTCGCTCGACATCGTGGTCACGCCCTGCTCGATCATCGAAGTGAGCACCCGAAGGTAGACAGCGAGGCGGCCGACCGCAGCCTCAGGTACGGAGCGGCACGGCAGGTCCTCGATCCCAGTGCTGTACCTGCCGTGCTCGTGTACCGTCACGAGTGCCTTCCTCTCGACCCACTGACACACCGGCTCCGGGACTGGTAGCGCTGTCCTGCCAGGCATCCACGGTAGCCGCTCGTGAACTCAGGAACAAAGTCGCGATCTTGCTTGTCCAGGACACGGGTCAGGGGCGGCTCGGTCACGAAGCCGCCCCTGACAGTGGCAGCAGCAGGTAATAGCTGCTGTGGTGCGGTTAAGAAGCCGGCGGTGACAACACCTGTCCGATGACGAACACCGTGGCGTTCTTGGTGGGGATGTTGCCACACAGCACCGGCGCGCCGTTGACAGTCGGTGCTGCCGCGGTGCCGCCGACCGTGATCTTGGCACCTTCCAGACTGTCCACCGTGGCGGCTTGGACCAGGCTCGCCGCGTTGTAGCGCGTGCCGACCACGTGGTAGGTCAGGATCTTGGCCAGCTTGCCGTTCGGCGTCGCCACATCTGGGGCGGTGGTCAGCTGGTTGAGGATGCCCGGGTTCTTGGCTTCCAGAGCCTGGAACGCTGGGTCAGCCGGGGCGAACACGGTCAGCGCCGGAGCGCTGTTCAAAGTGTCAACCAGATTGGCCGCGGTCACTGCCTTGGTCAGGGTGGTCAGCAACGGGTTGTGGCTGGCCGCAGTGGCCACCGGATCGTTGACCATGCCCTGCGCCGAGCCCGGGCCCTCGGTGGGCACCTGACTGCAAGCCGGACCAAAAATGTCACTGATCTGGGTGACGCCGGTGCCAGTGGGCGCTGTCGCCCCCCCGTTGGGCGCAGCCTGAGCGCTCGTTTGCGGTGCCGCGCTGGAAGGTTCGCCGCTGGTTGCCGGCCCCTGCGAATTGCTGCATGCGCCGACCACGGCGGTCAGTGCCGCCAGAGCGCCGACCGCGGCCAGTCGCTGGATCTTCCTCACTACTCGATCTCCTCGTCTGCTGGTTGGCTGATCTTCAGCCTCGCCTGCATTACCTTCAGTGATCCCGTCA
>JBHEMR010000013.1:0-5830 GCA_046262495.1 Pseudonocardiaceae bacterium
CGCCTGCTCGCAAGTCTGTTGCTGGTCGCCGTCGGACCGTTCTTGGCCACCGCGCAGGTCTGGATGTTCAAGCTGCTGATCGACGACGTGTTGATTCCCCGCAACTTCCAGGCCTTTCCCGCGATCGCGGCCGGCTACCTCGGGATCGGCCTGGCCCAGGGCCTCGCCTCGTTCTCCGATGAACTGCTGTCCGCCTGGCTGGGGGAGCGGTTCGTCCTGGACCTCCGAACCCGGCTGTTCGATCACCTGCACCGGCTGTCGGTGGACTTCTTCGACCGCCGTCAGCTCGGCGACACGCTGTCCCGGCTGACCGGGGACATCGACTCGATCGAGGCGCTGGTGCTTTCTGGCGTCACCAGCACGCTGTCCTACGCGTTTGAGATCGTGCTCTTCACCGGTGCGTTGTTCTACCTCAACTGGCACCTCGCGCTGGCGGCGATGGTGGCCGCGCCGGCATTCCTGGTAATCGCGCGGTATTTCTCGGCGCGGATCAAGAAAGCCTCTCGGGAGCAGCGACGGCGATCGGGATCGGTCACCGCAGCTGCTGAGGAGACCCTGGCCAACGTGGCCCTGGTGCAGGCCTACGATCGCCACGACGCTGAGACTGAGCGATTCCACCGGGAAAACCTCGGTCGGTTCACCGCCGAGATGGCCGCAACGCGACTGCGGGCCCTGTACCGGCCGCTGACCGAGCTGCTGGAGACCATGGCTGTGGTGCTGGTGCTGGGCGTCGGCGTGTGGGCGCTGTCGCACAATCAAATCACCGTGGGCGGTCTGGTCGTGTTCGTGACCTACCTCACCAGGCTCTACAGTCCGATCAGGGGGGCTGGTCGGCTGTCCAACACGCTCTACGCGGCCAGTGCCAGCGCCGAACGCATCATCGACTTGCTCAGCCAGCAAGCCGACGTCCGCGAGCCCGCCAAACCGCGTAGCTTGCCCAGCGGCCAAGGAGATAAGGCACGAGGCTGGGTGAACTTCGACGCGGTGACCTTCGCCTATCCTGGCGCCAACCACCTGGCGCTGAAGAAGATCACGTTCGCGGTTGCCCCGGGGCAGACCGTAGCAATTGTCGGTGCGAGCGGGGCCGGCAAGTCCACGTTGAGCAAGCTAATGCTGCGATTCTATGATCCCAGCGCTGGGCGGATCAGCCTCGATGGGTGCAACCTGCGTGACCTGCCACTCGCCACGCTGCGCCGCAACGTCTCGGCGGTGCTGCAGGAGACGTTGGTATTCGATGGAACCATCCGGGACAACATCCTGTGGGGTAATCCCGTCGCCACCGAGGCCGAGCTGATAGCCGCCGCCGCGGCCGCGGACGCCCACGGCTTCATCAGCGCCATGCCCGACGGCTACGACACCCGCATCGGGCAACGTGGACGGCTGCTGTCTGGCGGCCAACGCCAGCGCCTGGCGTTGGCCCGTGCCATGATCCGCGACGCTCCGGTATTGCTGCTCGACGAGCCCACCACCGGCCTCGACGCCGGCTCTGCCGAACGTATCCTGGCGCCGATGCGCCGGCTGATGACCGGGCGGACCACACTGGTGATCTCCCACAACCTGCTGACCGTGACCGACGCCGATCAGATCGTGTTTCTTGCAGACGGGCAGGTCACCGGGGTCGGAACCCATGACGAACTTCTGGCCAGCAACCCCGGTTACGCGAAGCTGTACCGGCTGCACCAGCAGCGTGACACCCCGGCCAAGGCGAACCTCCTACTGCAGCCGGAGCTGATATGACCACACCGCTCGATCTTGTGGATCGCGCCACCAGCGACCGGGTGCTCGACGGCCCTCCGGCGCATCCCCCGGGCCACCTGCTCGCGCCTGGTTACCACGTGATCGAGCACGTACGTCGTGGGGAGGATCTGGACAGCTACGAGGCATGGAGCTCGCAGCGCTACTGCCGTTGTTTCATCAAGACGCTCCGACCCGACTGCACCACCGACGCGTCTGCCCGCCGTCACTTGCAGCGCGAGGCGCGCTTGCTGCTTTCCCTGACTCATCCGCACCTGGTCCGCGCCTACGAATACATCAAACCCGACGTGGCGCAGCCGCCGCTGCTGGTCCTGGAGAACCTCACCGGGGCCACCTTGGGCTACCTGCTCGACGGCGGTCGACAACGTCTCGGCGCACAAGACCTGGGCCACCTTGGCCGGCACCTGTGCTCGGCTCTGCGCTATCTGCACAGCCGCGGCCATCTGCATCTCGACGTCAAGCCGAGCAACATCATCGCTTGCGATGGTGTCGCTCGGTTGATCGACCTGGGCCTGGCCCGCCCTCCCGGCCGCTGCTCCGCGGGTCGAGGCACCCCTGGCTACATGTCACCCGAGCAGGTCACCGGCGGTGACCTCGGGCCGCCCGCGGACGTCTGGGGGATCGGCCTGGTGCTCTACCAAGCGGCCACCGGCCTGCAACCGTTCGATATCCCCGGCACCTCCGACTCGGGCAGCGTGAACACCTCGACCTTGTCACTGTGCCAAACCCAGCTGGCTCGCCCCGCGCCTAAGATTCGTTCTCGACGGCGGCTACCCGTTGACGTAGCGGAGATCATCGATGCGTGCCTGCAGCGGGACCCTGACCAACGGCCCACCCTAGAGAGCCTCGACGCCGCACTCGTCACGCTCACCGGATAACGTCGGCGCCGAGATGAGCGCGACGTTGCACGCCACCGGTCTGGCTACCGGACACGGTGATCGGGTGTTGTTCTCCGGGTTGGACCTCGTCGTCGCCCCGGGGGACGTCGTCGGGCTGGTGGGAGCCAACGGCGCCGGCAAGTCGACCTTGTTGCGACTGCTGGCCGGGCTGCAGAGCCCGCAGGACGGCGCGGTGGTGCGCCGCCCACCCGATGCGGTCGTCGGGCACCTACCGCAGGAACCCGACCGCCGTCCCGGTGAGACGGTGCGGTCGTTCTTGGGCCGCCGCACTGGGGTAGCCGAGGCGCAGTCGGCTATGGACGCCGCCGCACAAGCACTGACCGAGGATGGGCCGGACCACTATTCTGCGGCGCTGGACCGCTGGCTCGCTCTCGGTGGCGCAGACCTCGATGAGCGCGCCGCCACGGTGGCCGTGGATCTCGGACTCGGCGTGGACCTCGACACCCCGATGACCGTGCTGTCCGGCGGCCAGGCCGCCCGGGTCGGGCTCGCCGCGCTGCTGCTGTCCCGCTATGACGCGCTGCTGCTCGATGAGCCCACCAACGATCTCGACCTCGACGGCTTGGAACGCCTGGAGCGCTTCGTCACCGGATTGCGCTCGCCGGTAGTGATCGTCAGCCACGACCGCGAGTTCCTCGCCCGTACGGTCACGCGGGTGGTGGAGCTGGATATGGCCCAGCAACAGGTCGGCGTGTACGACGGCGGGTACGACGCCTACCTCACCGAGCGGGCGCGCTTCCGCCAGCACGCCCGGGAGGCCTACGACGCCTTTGCCGACACCCGGACCGGGCTGGAGGCCCGCGCCCGGATGCAACGGTCCTGGATGGACAAGGGCGTGCGCAATGCGCGGCGCAAGGCGACCGACAATGACAAGATCGGCCGCAAGTTCCGTGCCGAAGCCAGCGAGAAGCAGGCCGCCAAGGTCAGCCAGACACAGCGGCAGATCGAGCGGCTCGAGGTGGTCGAGGAGCCCCGCAAGGAGTGGGAGCTGCGGATGTCCATCGCCGCCGCGCCCCGCTCGGGTTCGGTGGTAGCGGCCTTGCGCGGCGCAGTCGTCCAGCGGGGCGGGTTCCGTCTCGGTCCGGTGGATGTGGCGCTCGGGTGGGCCGACCGGGTCGTCATCACCGGCGCCAACGGCTCAGGGAAGTCCACCCTACTGGGGGCGTTGCTGGGCCGGGTGCCGCTGTCCTCGGGTACCGCCACGCTGGGGCCGGGGGTGCGGGTCGGGGAGATCGACCAGATCCGCGGGTTGTTTCTGGGCGGTGAGCCGCTGATCCGGGCGTTCGGGTCGGCGGTACCCGAGTGGCCGGAGTCCGAGGTGCGGACGCTGCTGGCGAAGTTCGCGCTGCACGCTGCGCACGTGCCGCGACCCGCCGCCTCCCTGTCACCCGGGGAGCGAACCCGCGCTGCGCTGGCGCTGCTGCAGGCCCGTGGGGTGAACCTGCTGGTGCTCGACGAGCCGACCAACCACCTCGACCTGCCGGCCATCGAGCAGTTGGAATCCGCCCTGGAGTCCTATTCGGGCACGTTGCTGTTCGTGACCCATGACCGTCGGATGCTCGACGCTGTCCGCACCACACGCTGCTGGGCCGTCGCCGATGGCCAGGTGCACGAACGCTGACGGGTCCGCCTAACGCCCGCGGGTCAGCCGGTAAGCGGGTTCAACATCCGCACGCCAGATCGTCGAAACGTCGCCAGTCCGGGGCGTGCAGGCGACGATTCTGCGTCAACTGATTCGGATGCTGTTCAGGAGCTGGTCGATTCGTTGCGCGAGTTGGGCGAGGGTGGCGGGGGCCAGGGTGGTCCATGCTGTTCCGTCGGGTCCATGCAGCGGTTGCAGGGTGTACCCGCCGAGCTCGGTGGCGAGGTAGACCAGCGCGGCGCCGGCGGGGTGGCGCTTGCCGTTGTGATCGCGGCGGGCGGCGCCGAACTTTCCGGCGCTCGGTTTGGGGCCGCCCAGCATCGCCGCGACGGACCGGGCGTCGTCGGGTTTCACCCCGCCGCGGGTCAACCGGTTCTCCAACTGCTCGCCGGTGAGCCCGGGCTTCCCTCCGCTGGCGGGTTCGGTCAACAGCCCGGACGGCATCGACACCGACGATCCCGGCCCGGCGGGACGATCCGGTAGTTGCCGGGCGACCGCGGTGCACAGCTCACTGGCGGGACCGGTGCGCACTAGCAGCCGATGCTCATCGAGCATCGCCAGCACTGCCCATTCACCGCGTGAACCGGCCAGCAAGCGCACCTGAGTGCCGCCGGTCTGCACCCAGCCGTTGATTTCACAGACCGAACTGACCACCAGGCGCAGTGAGTCTTCCAGCTCCGGGGCCATCCCGCGCCGATTGGCCAGCCCACGGGCGCGCAAATCCTCCAGCCTGCTCGCGGCCTGAGCCCGGCATTCCTGGTCGGTCAGCTCTGGGATGCCGGGCAGCTCCAGGTTCCAGTGCCGGGTGCCCAGATCCAGAACTTGCCAGGCGGTGCGGTACTCCTCATGACTCAATTCAACGGTGATGCCGCGCAAGGCGATCCCCTCGTCGTGTACCTCTTAAGTCACGGTGTGCACGCAGGTGCGTGGAGTTTGCCATACCAGCCGTTCGCTACGTTGAGATAATGGCTGTGCAGATCACCTTGGTGCGGGGCGATATCACCGAGCAGCACGTCGACGCGGTGGTCAACGCCGCCAACAACTCATTGCTGGGCGGTGGCGGGGTAGATGGCGCGATTCACCGCCGCGGCGGCCCCGCGATTGTGGTGCAGTGCCGGGAACTGCGGGCCAGCCGGTATCCGGACGGTCTGCCTACCGGCCGGGCGGTCGCCACCACCGCGGGTGAGCTGCCGGCCCGCTGGGTGATCCACACCGTCGGTCCTGTGTACACCGCATCCGAGGACCGCGCCGAGCTGCTCGCGTCCTGCTACCGGGAGTCGCTGCGGGTGGCCGATGAGCTCGGCGCCCAGACCGTCGCCTTCCCTGCGGTGTCCGCCGGCGTTTACGGGTGGCCGCTGGCCGGAGCTGCCCGCATCGCGCTGACGACTGTGCGGAATACGCCCACCCGGGTTCGCGAGGCCCGCTTCGTGCTGTTCAGCGCAGAAGTCCTGAACGCCTTCCGCGCCGCTGTCGATTCTGGGGAATCGTCTTCGTCGTCATGATGGAGGCACTCAACGCCTCCACCAATCGAACT
>JBHEMR010000014.1:0-12847 GCA_046262495.1 Pseudonocardiaceae bacterium
GGGCGGGGTGAGGAAACCGTCGACGTCGAGCAGGTACTCGTCGTCGATCTCTGAGTCGGTGCCATGCGCACTCACGCTGCACAGTGCCGGCGTGCCTATCAACGGCGTGGAGCACCAGTCATCGGCCGGTGCCAACACCGAGAGGTGGCTGACCACGTCCCGCATCGCGTCGAGGATCAGATGGTGACGGGTCCAGCTGTAGCCAGCCAGCGAGGTGCGCTCATCAGGCGTGAACAACACCCGCAGCTTACCGGGGCCTCGAGTCATGAACTCGTCGAAATCGGTCACCAGCAAGCAGCCCGCCGGATACGTCCGGCCGACCGTCCAGTCGCTGCGCAACTCGATCACCAGCCACTGCCGGTGCACGCCGACGATCGCATCCTCAGGCACCTCGACACGACGCAGCCGGTCGCCGCATCGCAAGTACAGCTCGGTGCGGTAAAAGTCCAGGACTCGCCGGACGAAGTCCCGCTCGAAACCGACGGTGTGGTGGTGGTAGGCGGACACCCGGACATCGTCGGGTCTGCCTTCGTACACCAGCTCGGCGTCGGCCAGCGGTGTGCCACGCCGCCATTGCCGGACGGTGCGCGGGTACCCGCTGGTAGTCAGCGTTCCCGGGCCGAAGTCGGTGGCGACGTAAATGTGGTCGACGTCGATCCAGCCCACCACGGACTTCGCCTCGGGCAGCGTAAAGCCGCCGGCGACAAACTCCCGGCGCTCGATGTCGAACTCCCACAGCACCGCCGCGTCCGCGCCGCCCCGCGATAGCGAGACAAGCGCCCATCGGTAGTCCGGCGGCAGGCACTGCGCGCCATGGAAGACCCAGTTCTGTTCCTCGTCGCGGGCCAACGCATCGACGTCGAGCAGGATCTCCCAATCCGGCTGCTTCTTGCGGTACTCGGCGAGCGTGGTGCGCCGCCACAGGCCGCGTGGGTGCTCGCGGTCCCGCCAGAAGTTGTATCGGTACTCGCCGCGCCGGGTGATGTACGGGATGCGGTCCGTCGAGTCGAGCACCTCCCGGATCTCGGTGCGCAGCGCCTCGAACCGGGACCCCCCGGTCAGCTCAGCGACGGCCTCGACGTTGCGCTCTCGCACCCAGGACAGCGCCCGTTCACCGGTCACGTCCTCCAGCCACTGGTGCGGGTCCTCCGGACTCGTGAGTGCGAAATAGGGTCCGGACACTATTTCGCACTCACGGGTTGTCCACAGCTGCTTGGTAGAGGTCCCGTTTAGCGACGCCGTGGGCGGTCGCTACGGCAGCGACGGCTTCCTTGAGCCGCTGCCCCGCGGTCACCCGCTCGGCCACCTCGTCGACGAGGTCGGCAACATCGGGCGGACCGGCAGGGGTCGCCCCGGACAGTACGACGGTGACCTCGCCGCGTACGCCGTCGGCAGCCCACTGGGCGAGCGCGCCCAGCCCACCGCGGCGAACCTCTTCGTACTGCTTGGTCAGCTCCCGGCAGACCGCCGCAGCCCGGTCCGCGCCGAGCACATCGGCAGCGTCGGTCAGCGTCGCGGCCAGCCGGTGCGGTGACTCGAAGAACACACAGGTACGTCCTTCACTCGCGAGGCCGGCCAGCCAGCGCCGGCGGGGGCCGCCCCGGCGCGGCGCGAAACCCTCAAAGCAGAACCGATCGCTGGGCAACCCGGACACGGCCAACGCGGTGGTCACCGCCGACGGGCCGGGCAGGCAGGTCACCCGCAACCCCTCCTGAATGCAGGCGGCGACCAGCCGGAACCCTGGGTCAGACACGGACGGCATCCCCGCATCGGTCACCACCAACACCGTCGCGCCGCCGCGGATCGCCGTCAGCAACGCGGGAATCCGGGCCGTCTCGACGGCGTCGTAATGTGAGACGATCCGGCCGGTCACGGTCACGCCCAGCGCCGCAGCCAGCGCGCGCAGCCGGCGGGTGTCCTCGGCGGCAACCACGTCCGCGCGGCCCAGCGCCTCGACCAACCGCGGCGAGGCGTCCCTCGAATCGCCGAGCGGGGTGGCCGCCAGTACCAGTGCCCCAGAATCTGCCTCCCCAGAACTGCGGGCGTCAGAACCTGAGGTGACGGAGCCCGACGTGCCGTGCATGACGACGAGCCTACGATCGGGCCCGTGATGGCGGTCCGGGAGGCGCACTCCGACACCCCGGTGGTCGGCGTTGGACGGATGCCTCCGGCACCGACCAAGCTGGCCGGTCCACTGCAGCGGTTGGTGCCGCGGCCACTCACCGATCGTGTGCGCAGCTGGGCGGTGACGCTGAGCCTGACCCTGATCGCCGGTCTGGTACGGCTGTGGAATCTGGGTTACCCCACCGACCGCGGTACCCCGGTCTTCGACGAAAAGCACTACGCGCCACAGGCCTGGCAGATGTTGCGCACCGGCGGGGTCGAGGACAACGCGGGCTACGAGCTGGTCGTACACCCCCCGCTGGGCAAGCAACTCATCGCGCTGGGCGAGCTGCTGATGGGATATGACAGCTGGGGCTGGCGACTGTCCGCGGCTCTGGCCGGCACGGTATGCGTGCTGCTCATCGTGCGGATCGTGCGTCGGATGACCAGATCGACCCTGCTCGGCGGGATCGCCGGAGTGCTGCTGATCGCCGATGGCGTCAGCGAGGTGCAGTCGCGCATCGGGATGCTGGACATCTTCCTCGCGATGTTCATCCTCGCGGCATTCGGCTGCCTGATCATCGACCGGGAGCAGGTGCACGAGCGGCTGGCCACAGTGGTCCGGCAGGACCGCGTCGCCGACACCGACTTCGGGCCCCGGCTCGGGGTGCGCTGGTGGCGCTTTGCGGCCGGGATACTGCTCGGGCTGGCCTGCGGCACGAAATGGTCCGCGGTGTACTACCTCGTCGCGTTCGGCGGGTTGAGCTTGGTCTGGGACGCCTGCGCGCGGCGCATCGCGGGCGTCCGCCGGCCCTGGACGGGCACCTTGGTTCGGGATCTCGGGCCGGCGTCGTGGGCACTGGCAATGGTGCCGGTTGGGGCTTACCTGGCGACGTGGTGGGCCTGGTTCAGCAGCGAAACCGGAGTCGACCGGCACGCGGTGGGTAACCAGATCGGCGCGGGTGGCCCGCTGTCGTTCGTGCCGGGGGCGCTGCGGTCGCTGTGGTACTACAGCGCCGCCGTGTTGCGCTTCCACGAGAACCTGGTCACACCGTCCCATCCGCACCCGTGGGAGTCCAAACCGTGGAGCTGGCCGATGGGGCTGCGACCGATGCTCTATTACTACGAGTCCGGTGCCGCCGCGCCGGGATGCGGACGCCAGGACTGTGTCGCCAGCGTGATGCTGGTCGGCACGCCGGCGATGTGGTGGCTCACGGTGCCGGTCCTGGTTTGGGCGCTGTGGCGAGCCGCCACCGGACCGGATTGGCGCTACGCCGCGGTGCTGACCGGCTACGCCGCCGGCTGGCTGCCCTGGTTCCTCAACATTCACCGCCAGATGTACTTCTTCTACATGACGCCGGTGGCGCCGTTCCTGGTCATCGCCGTGACATTGATCCTGGGCGAAATCCGTGGCCGAGCTTGGGACGGGGCCGAACGGCGCGGCACGGGGCTGCTGGTGGTCTCGCTGTACATCGGGCTGGTGGTGGCCAACTTCATCTGGCTCTGGCCGATCCTCACCGGTGGCTCGATCACTCCGGAGCGCTGGAATGCCGAACTCTGGCTGCCCTCCTGGCGCTGAGCCGTCAGGCGGGTAACCAGGTCGTTCACTCCAGCACGATGGCATCACCCTCGACCGTGATCTGACGTCGAGCAAGCGGTCTTGACGCGGGTCCATGCACGACCGAGCCGTCCGCGATGGCGAACTTGCTCCCATGACAGGGACAGTCGATCGTCCCGTTGGCGACCTTGTTCACTTTGCAGCCCTGGTGGGTGCAGATCGCTGAGAAGGCGGCAAACGTTCCGGCCATCGGCTGGGTCACCACGACCTTCTTGCCAGCGATCACAGTGCCGCCACCGACTGGAATATCGCTGGTGTTCGCCAGCCGCTCACCCGTACTGCCGCTAGCCTCCGGCGGCGCGGGAGCTGCCGGTGTCATGGGCGCTTCCGCCGGCACCTCAGCGCCTTGGTGCCGGGAGTTAGCGCAGGCGGCAAGCGCGGCGCAGGCAGCGAGGGCCCCGGCACCGGTCATGGCGGCGCGCCGGGCCACCTGGGAGCCGTGTTCAGTGTCGTCGGGCATCTCTCTCCTTGTCAGCCGGATCACCGTACCTGCTCGGGTCGAACCATTCCGGGTCTGCAGACGAACGTCCGGCATAGGGAGGTATCTATGATTAACAGTGCCGACCACGCCGCCGCCCGGGCCCGCCGACCTCAACCTGCCAAACACCTCCATTGGGCAGACTCCGGGCGTACGAAGCCCGTCCGGCGCAGCGTTGACCTGTCCCCCACCTATCACATCAAGCTCACGCAGTGGTGCGCCGAGACCGCCGATGCCATCGGCACCGCTCGGGTCACCGGCCAGGACGTCATCCGGGCACTGGTCGCTCGGCTGCTGATGGACGAGGGCCTCGCTCGCAAGATCCGAGCCGACCTCAGCATCGACATCTGAGGCTGCGGCGCACCCTAGCCGGGCCGGGGTGCCGCCAGCTGCTCGCGAAGGAAGCTCACGGTGGCGTCCCAGGCCTTGGCGGCCTGCTCCGGGTCGTAGGTACCGAGCAGGTTCTCGTCGTTGAAGAAGGCGTGTCCGGCCGGGTAGAAGCGGAAATCGGGCCGTTGCCCGGTCTGCTTCTCGATGGTGTCCGCAAGCTGGTGGACCTGGTCGGGGCTCTGCATCTGGTCCTGCTCGCCAAAGTGGCCCAGCAGGGGCGCGGACAGGCCCTCGAAGCTCGGGTAGTTCTCGCCGAGGACGCCGTAGAACGGCACCGCAGCACCAATCTTGTCGCCCTGCTGCGCAGCGAGCACGAGCACGAAGCCACCACCCATGCAGAACCCGATTATGCCGACCGTCGAGCTGGTGACCGCGTCGCTGGCCAGCAGGTAATCCACCGCGCCGCCCAGGTCATGGGCCGCCTGTTCCACCGGTAGATCCTGCATGAGCCTGCCCGCTTCATCAGCGTCATGGGTCGTGGCGCCGCCGAACAGATCCGGGGCCAGCGCGACGAAGCCCCCGGCGGCCAGCCGGTTCGCCACATCGGCGATATGGCTGGTCAACCCCCACCACTCCTGGATCACCACGACCCCGGGACCGGTACCGGCCTCAGGCAGCACCAGATACCCACGCGCGGTAGACCCGTTGGACGCGAAACTGACGTTCTGCAGCGAATTCCCCACGCCTGCAATCCCATCACAGCCCACTGCACCCCGCAGCGCTTACCGACAAACGGTTCCGAATGGCGACCAGCTAGCCACCGCAGACCGCCTAAAGGGTCCGCATGGCTGTCGGCAGGGCTACTGGATGCGGCGGCCGGTTTCGGCGGTGGAGTAGCCGCCTAGGGCGTCGATGGCGGCGCGGAACTTGTCGTCGGTCAGCAGGGTCCATAGGGGGGCGAGCAGCGGGGAATCGTAGGTCTGCTTGGTGAGCACCAGGTCGTAGGGCTCCTGCGCGACGGGTACGAAGTCCAGGCCGAACGGTCGGGTGGCTGGGCGGATACCCAGCCCCGCATCGGCTCCCCCCGCAGCTACCGCCGCGGCGACGGCGAGATGGGTGTGCTCCTCGCGCTCATAGCCGGCGATGTCGGCGGGTGCCATCCCGTGACGGCGCAGCTCATGATCGAGCAACACCCGGGTGCCCGCGCCGCGTTGCCGGTTGACATAACGCAGTTCCGGGCGGCTCAGATCCGCGATGCCAGTGATCTCCAGCGGGTTACCCGCAGCGACGATCAGTCCCTGCTCGCGGTGCACCAGGCGGATCACCATGAGATCAGCGCGATCGAGCACCCGCGGCAGGTACGGCACGGTGTATTCGCCGCTCGTCGGATCGAGCAGGTGCGAGCCGGCGACGTGACACAGCCCGTCGCGTAGTGCCACCAACCCGCCCAGGGAACCGACATTGGACGACGCGAGGGTCACCCCTGGATCGATGCCGCGTAGCGCCGAGGAGGCCAGGTCGAGCACCAGGTCGTGCGAGCCGATCGCGACGATGGTGCGGTCAATGTCAGCCAGCCCGCGCAGCAGTTGCACGTCGACGTCAGTTCCGGCGTGGTGACCCTCCAACCCGGCGGGCACGACCAGCAGCCCATCGGCCCGCACCAGGGAGGTCAACACCCCGGCTCCCCGGGGCAACGGGGTGGCCACGATCCGCCCACCGACCCGGCCCAGCCGCACCCGCACCCAGTCGTCCATCCCGAGCGGGGAGGCGAGCTTGCGGGCCAGTCGGGCCGTGACCGTCTGACGGGTCACCGTTGTGGTGCCTTGAAGAGCGGCCAACACCGGGGCGGCGAAAATGTCGAAGGTCAGCGCGGCTGAGACCGGGTACCCGGGCGCACCGAGTACTGGGGTAGCGCCCACGACGCCGAGCACCACCGGGTGGCCCGGCCGCACCGCGACACCGTGCACCACCAGTGTGCCCACCCGGTCCACGACGGAAGCGGTATGGTCGCCCCGACCGGCACTCGATCCAGCGATGATCACCACCAGGTCAGCGCGCTCGGCCGCGGTCCGCACCGCGGCCGCGATCCGCTCGGGGTCATCCGGCTCGATGGGCAGCGACAGCACGTCGCAGCCGTATTCACTGGCCTGTCCGGCAAGCATCAGCGAGTTGGTATCGAGGATCTCACCAATACGAGGTTCGCTACCCAATGGCCGGATCTCGTCGCCGGTGGGCAGCACCGCGACTACCGGTCGGCGGCGCACCAACACCTCAGTGATGCCCGCCGCAGCGATGGCGGCAACATCTACCGCACGTAACCGGTGCCCCTGAGGTAACAGCAGCTCACCAGCCGCGACGTCCTCACCGATGGAACGAACATGCTGGTAGGGCACCGCCGCAGCGACCAGCTCAGCGCCAGCGCCTGAGTCTGGGCCTGACTCCGGGGCTGGGCCGACGAGGTGGACGTACTCGCGCATCACTACCGCATCCCGGCCCGGCGGCAGCGGGTCGCCGGTGTCAATCACATCGAAGTCGGTCAGCGTGACCGGGGAAGACTGGCTGGCACCCACGGTATCCACCGAGCGGACCGCCACACCGTCCATCCCAGCGGAGTCAAACGCCGGGGAGGACCGTCGCGCCCACACGGGCTCGGCGGTGATCCGACCGATCGCCTCGGCCAGTCCCCGCTGCTCAACGCCCACCCTTGTCGGACAGCCGGCGGCGGCCCGGGCCACCCGCCATGCGTCCAGCGCCTGGACCGCCGGAACATCGCGGATGAACGGGCTGCGCGGCACAGCGGCGACGCTACCGGGAATTCAGCACGTCAGGATGCTGCTCCGGTGCCGGCGAGTCGGGGATTTTCCGCGGACCCGTTCGACGCCTCGGCCGGGTGATGGAGGTGGTAAAGGTGCGCGTACTGGTGATTGTTGGCGAGAAGCTGATCGTGCGTGCCGGTTTCGGTGACCCGGCCGTGTTCGATGTAAATGATCTGGTCGGCATCGGTGACGGTGAGCAGGTTGTGGGAGATGATGATCGTGGTGCGACCGGTGATGAGTCGGCGCAGTGGCGTCAGGATACGTTGGGTGGCGTCAGCGTCGAGACTGGTGGTGGGTTCGTCCAGAAGAAGGATCGGGGCGTCGCGGACCATGGCGCGGGCGATCGCGATGCGTTGGCGCTGCCCGCCGGACAGCAGCCGGCCGCGTTGGCCAACCCGGGTGTCATAGCCCTCGGGCAGCGCGCTGATGAACTCGTGGGCGTCGGCGGCTTTGGCTGCCCTCACGAGCTGGTCCTGGGTGGCGTCGGGGCACCCGGCGCGGATGTTGTCGGCGATGGTGCCATCAAGCAGCAAGGTTTCCTGCAGCACGATGGCGATATTGGCACGCAATTCCACGGGGTCGACGTGGCGCAAGTCTGTCCCGTCCAGCATAATCCGCCCGCTGGTGGGGTCATAGAACCGCAGTAGCAGTTTCATCAGGGTGGTCTTGCCGGCACCGCTGGCGCCGACGATAGCCGTGGTCTGCCCGGGCAGCGTGGTGAAGCTGACTTGGCGCAGGACGTCGGTTGCGGTGTCCGGGTAGGCGAAGCTGACCTGCTCGACGCGCAGCTGGCCGCGTGGGCGGCCCAGTGGGATCGGGTGTTCGGGGGCGGTCACGGTGGGTTGTTCGTCGAGCAGCTCAATGATCCGTTCCGCGGCCGCAGCGGCGGCGAACAGCGACGTGGACAGTGCACCCAGGCCCTGGACGGGCTGGTACAGCTGGGACAGGAAAACCAAGAAGGCCAGCAGCCCTCCTAGGGTGATGTGCCCGGCGGTCAGCTCCCAGATTCCGACCGCGAGGATGGTCATCACGCCGAGCACCTGCACCAGGTCCACCAGCGGGGAGAACAGCGCACCGATGCGGGTAGCGGCCAGTTCGGCATTCACGCTGCCCATGCTCTGCTCGGCGAAGCGCTCCACCTCGGCTGTCTCGCGGCCGTAGGCCTGAATCAGGGTGGCGTTGCCGAGACTTTCCTCGGCGACCACGGTGATCGATCCGGCCCGGCGGCGAACCTCTCGTGAGGCGACCTTGATCCGACGGGAGAACACTCGGGCGGCGGCCCAGAACACTGGTACCGCGATCAGCGAGGTCAGCGCCAGGCGCCAGTCGAGGAAGAACAGCACCCCAGTGAACACGAAGATTCGCAACACGTTGGCGATGAGCCCGATGACCCCGGAGAGCACCACTCCCTCGATGGCGGCCACATCACCCGTGAGTCTGGACAGGATGTCGCCCAGGCGGCGGCGATCAAAAAAACTGACCGACAAGGTGTGGAGATGCGCGAACACCCGGGTGCGCATCCGGTGCAGGAAGTTCTCCCCGATCCACGCCCCCAGGTAGGAGCCGATGAAGCCCAGGACTCCTACCAACAGGGTGATGCCCACAAACGCCGCGGCCACCGGCGGGAACGCGGAGAAGTCTCGCGGGGTCAACACCTTGTCGACCAGCACCTTGAACAGCAGAATTGCCCCGGTGTCCACCACCGGGGTCACGATGATCAGCACCAAGCTCAGCCATAACCATCGCCAGAACGGCCGGGCGTCGGGCCAGAACCGCCGGAAAACCTCCCGGACGCTCGCTGCCGGTGCCGCCTCCACCAAACCGCCGGTGGTCGACGACGGGCGCAGCAGCGATCTCAACACCTCCCGCACAACCACTCCACTTCCAGATCTGGTGCTCGGGCCTGCCCTCGGGCACGGCTAGGCGGTGGCCGCATTCCACTGTAGGGAAACGAGGCCACCGCCGCGCAACCTGGGGATCGACGTACTAGCCCAGGATCCCTAGGAGCGAGGGACGGGTGGGGCCGCGCTCGAACCCGCTGTAGTTGTTGTTGTAGTACCCACCACCCTCGTAGTAGTCCTCGTAGTAGTTTCTGTGGCCGGTGTCCTCGTAGTAGTAGCCGCCGCTGGGACTGTCGGTGGCACCCGATGTGGCAGCCGCTGTGAAGACGTCCGAAACCCTCATAATCGCTCCCTTAATCCGATCGATGGAGGAGCTACGCAGGCCGAAAGACCCGGACATGCCTGAGGATTGGCTGCAGCCCCCTGTAAAGTGCGCGGTCGACAAGCTGCCTGGCCCGAACGTAGCTGGGCGTATGAGATGCTCACAGAGGGACGCCACGACAGGATGCCGCACTCACCGACGCAGGTGAGCGTCGTTAGCGAACTCTCCCCGGTGTCAACACCGACAGTATGTTAATCCGCCGCACTTGGCAGCAACCCAGGTGATCCGAGCTGGCCCCCCTTACTCCCCGTGGTCACGCGACTACAAAACTAAGCTATGAGTGTACGGATTGCAACAACAACTTCCAGTACACGACCGGCCACGTCAGTGATCATGCCCGGTCCAGCTAGCGGTAAAGTGTGACGGAGACGTCCGCGCCGGCGTCGAGACCAGTGGCCGGTTCCCCCACCACCAGGTATCCGTCAGCGCGGGTGAGCACGGACAGCAGCGCCGATGCGCCGAATAACGGCTCGGCCTGCCCGCCGTTGAGCTGTACCTGCACGACGTCCCGACGGCCCGCCTCCGAGGGCACATCACGAGTCAACAAAGCGATCACTGACGGCTCGGGGGGCGGCGTGGCGCAGCCTGCGAGGCGCCACACCAATGGGACGCCGACCAGCCGGAACACCACAAGGGCAGACAATGGATTTCCCGGCAAACCGATCACAGGCACGCCATCGCACTCCGCAAGCAAGGTGGGTTTGCCGGGTTTGATCGCGAGCCCGTGACAGAAGATGCCTGGCTTTCCGAGACTCGCAACGGCGTCGGCGGTGGCGTCGCGAGTGCCCACCGAAGAGCCGGCGGAAACGACCACCAGATCCGACTGCGCCAGCGCCAGCTGGAGCGCACTACGCAGCGCAGCTGGATCATCGGGCACGATGCCGCACAGCACCGGCCATCCACCCGCCTCGACAATCAGACCGGCGAGTGCCGGGGCTATTGCGTCGCGGACCTGACCGGGACGCAGCGTAGCGGTCGCAGGCGGCACCACCTCATCACCCGTGGACAGGATCGCCACCCGTGGCTTGGCGTGCATACGGACCTCGGTCACTCCCGCCGCGGCGAGCATGCCCAAGTCCACTGCGCGCAGCGGCCGACCGACAGGCGTAAGGACCGTTCCCGGGGTGACGTCGTCGTCAGCTTGAATAACTCCGCCGCCAGGCGCGATCGGCCGCAATACTTCCACCGTGCCGGGCATCGTCTCGTTGGTGTACTCCACCATCACCACCGCATCGGCGCCCGCCGGCAGCACCCCCCCGGTGGGCATCTCCACTGCCGTGCCGGCGGCCACCGTCACCTCCGGGGCCACACCCATCAGCACGGCGCCCACGAGCTCCAGATAGGACGGCAGCCCGTCGGAGGCGCCGTAGGTGTCAGCAGCCCGCACCGCGTAACCGTCCACGGTCGATCGGGCAAACCCGGGTAGCGGCCCCGGGGCGATGATATCGCAGGCCGGCACGCGGCCGAGCGCCTCGGCCAGCGCCACGGTCTGCGTCGGGGTACGCAGGGCGGGATTGAATCCAGCCAGGGCATCGGTGACCGTGCGCGTGGCGAAGAACTCCCGGCTCACGGAGTCTGCTGCCTGAGCACACTGATGACCGGGCCGAGGGCGACCTGCCCCAACCCACAGATCGACGTCTTGCGCATCGCGTGTTCGAGCTCGACGAGCTGCGCTGCGCCGGCGTCGTCGAGGCCGCCCCTGGCCAGCGCCGACGTCAGCAGGGCGTGCGCCTTGGTCGACCCGACCCGGCACGGCACGCACTTGCCGCACGACTCGTCGCGGAAGAACCGCAGCACGTTGGTCGCTGCCGCAAGCAGGTCGGTGCCGTCGGCGATGACGACCAAAGCGCCGGAGCCCAGCATGGAGCCCGCGGCGGCCAGCGTGTCGAAGTCCAGTGGCACGTCCAGCTGGTCGGGCGTCAGGAAGTTCGACGACGCGCCGCCGGGCTGCACCGCGGCCAACCTCGCCGCACCGGCCATCCCCCCGGCCTGCGCCAACAGGGTACGGACAGTGGTGCCCATCGGCACGCAGTACACCCCTGGGTTTGCGACATGCCCGGAGACGGCGAAGAACTTCCATCCCACCGATTCACCCAGGCCCGCGTCGATCCACCACTGCGCGCCGCGCGCGACAATCCCCGGGACGCCAGCGAAGGTCTCCACCGAGTTCATCAACGTGGGCCGACCGTGCAACCCATAGAACCCGGGAAATGGCGGCTTGTTTCGCGGCTCACCGCGATGGCCCTCCATGCACTCGATCAATGCGGACTCCTCGCCGAGGATGTATCCCCCCGGCGAGGTGAAGATATCCACCTGCAGGGTCCGCCCGCTGCCCAGCACGTCGGTTCCGATCAGGCCCTCAGCGCGCAGCGCGTTGATCTCTGCACGGAGTACCTGTTCCTCGGGGCGGTACTCGTGCCGCATGAACACCCAGCCCTGTTCCGCGCCGACGCAGAGCATGCCGACCAGGAGCCCTTCCAGCACCAGGTGCGGCTGATCGGCGAGGATCTGCCGGTCCTTGAAGGTGCCGGGCTCCGACTCGTCGGCGTTGCAGATCGCGTATTTCACCGGGCCCGGTTGGGCAGCCACCAGCTTCCACTTCTTGCCGGTGGGAAACCCGGCACCTCCCATCCCCCGCAACCCGGATTCCTTCAATGTGGCGATCACTTCCGCGACGCCCAATCCCCCGCCCACCAACTCCCTCAACACCTGATACCTCCCGCATTCAGCGGGGTTATCCGGCCCGCCAGACCCCGCTGAGCTCGCTGAATGCGGGTAAGGGTCGTTGGGGTAGTGGGTGGGTGAATTGAATTTGTGAGTGGGTAAGGGACGGCCCTGGCGGGCAGCCTCGACGGCAGTGTCGGCGTCGGCGGCCCGCGCTGGGTGGTCGTTCACGGCGATGGCGGGCGCCATGTCGCAGCGTCCCAGGCATGACACCTCGCGGAACTCCACATCCGGTCCATACCGGTCGGCTAAACCCGGCGCAGAGCCGGCGAGCCAGCAGGACAGGTCACGGCAGGCGTGCAGCGCCACTTTCGGCGGTGCCTCGGTGCGGAAGTACGGGTAGAACGAGACCAGACCCTCGATCTCATACAACGGCCGGTGCATCCGCCGCGCCAGCGCAACCAGCTCCTCGCGCGGCAACCAGCCCAGCCGGGACTGGATGGCGTTCAGCTCAGGGACCAGACTCGGCCCGGGAAACTTGCCGGCCCGGGCCTCTACACCCGGCATCCGCGGGTTACCGCCCGCCGGCTGACGGCGAGCTGCGCCGGTGTCATG
>JBHEMR010000015.1:0-14363 GCA_046262495.1 Pseudonocardiaceae bacterium
GCTCACCTCGTCGGTGGTCAGGGTGCGACCGTCGAGTTCCCACTTCTTGCGGCCGCCGTCGAGCAGCCGGACGTCACGGTGCCCGTAAAGCTTGAAGTACCAGTAGGCGTAGGCGGCGAACCAGTTGTTGTTTCCGCCGTAAAGCACCACGGTGTCGTCGTTGCTGATGCCCTTGTCCGACAGCAGCTTTTCGAAGGCGCCCTTGTCCACGAAGTCTCGGATCACCGGGTCCTGCAGCTCGGTCTTCCAGTCGATTTTCACTGCCCCGGGGATGTGCCCCGTGTTGTAGGCGGCGGTGTCTTCGTCGACCTCGACGAAAACGATGCCCTTGGTGTCCAGGTTCTGCTCTGCCCAGTCGGGGGAGACCAGGACGTCTTCGCGGCTCATGCCACAGCTCCTCGTTGGCGAGTTGGCGTAACAAAGTGGATTGTCTGGGATTTATCGACGGCTGCGCGCAGGCGCCAGCAGCCGGAAGTGGTGCAGATCACCGTCCGGTCAGGTCCTCGGACAGAGGCTGCTGTGCAGCCGGCAGAAGTCAACCGCCCGGCGCTTGGTGAGCAGCAGGTGCACGAAAGCGAGCCTACCGGAGACTCCCGGTCTCCGGGACGTGATTCCACGGCGTGGATGGACCCAGGCGGTCCAGTTGTGCATTCAACGGGCTGGCGGTCGCGACACCGGCTTGGCGCAGGGAGACGTTGTTCGCGGTGCCTTCCACGATTATCGAGCCGGTCTCCACCCACACCCTGGTGGGGGCGACGGCGAACGGGAGGCCACCGGTCTTGACGTTGGTACTCAGGGTGTTGAGCAACGTCTGGCGGATTGCCCGCGGCAGACCCACCGTACCGAGACCGTCACGACCCAGCTGCACGTCGCCGGCGGTGATCCGCACGAAACCACGGATGAGCTCGATCACACCGAGCGCGACGACTTCGGTACGCTGACCGGCAAGGTCGGTAGTCGCCACCATCTTGATCGGCGCGCGGTTGTCCCGGGGAGAAGCACTGGTGGGCGTACCCCGCGGGAGAAAATCTTTGATCTCCTGATCAGAGGGCTGCTGAATCCGAAGATCTTCGATCCCGATGGCCCGACCGAGGTCGGTGTCCTTGATCCGAACCCGGCCGTCTACCTTCGCCGCCCGCACCGAATGCAGATCACCGGAGATCACCTCTGCCAGCGGCGCATCGACGTCGTGCAGTGTCGCCTCCACGTCGAGGTCGTGCAGCGGGTCTGCGGACACCCCGGATGCCTGCACGTCGATCACGGTGTAGTGGCCGGCCACGGCCTGGGTCAGGAACGGGAAGCCGTCGATCCGAACGGAGGGATCGCTGGCAAGGCGGAGCTGTTGGCGCATCTGTTTGGACACGGTGTACTCGGCAGCTGCCGCGGCGCCGAAGTCGGCGGCTACCGCCAGCGCCCCGATGACTAACACCGCAATGATCAGCTTACGCACGCAGCCCTACCATTCTGGCTATTTCGTATGGTCCCTGCGATCGGCACGGTATTCTCCGCAGAATGGGTGGTAGGTCGCGGCCCACCGCGGCGCTGGACACAAGCGGCTCGACCGGCCGCCGGCGACACCGGGTCGGTGACATCGCTGGCTTCCAACGGTAGGACGGAGCGGGCATGGAGCTTCTGTTGCTCACCGCGGATCCTGACCCGCCCGCAATGTTGCCGGCGCTGTGTTTGCTAGGGCACAACGTGCGGTCGGCGGCCCCGGAGGTCGCCGCCCTACTTGACGCCGGCCCCTACGACGCGGTGCTGGTGGATGCCCGGACGGATCTCGCGGGTTCACGCAGCCTGTGCCGGCTGCTGGGATCCACCGGGCTGGATGTGCCGGTAGTGGTGGTGATCAGCGAGGGCGGCCTGGTGGCGCTGTCCGCAGACTGGGGTTCCGACGAAATCCTGCTGCCCACCGCTGGCCCTGCCGAGGTCGATGCCCGACTGCGGCTGTTGGTGGCTCGGCGCGCGACCGACTCCGCCGTGGGCGGCGGAAACTCGCTGGTACTCGGCGAATTAGTGATCGATGAGGCCACCTACACCGCCCGGCTGCGTGGTCGCCCGCTGGACCTCACCTACAAGGAGTTCGAGCTGCTGAAGTACCTCGCTCAGCATGCCGGCCGAGTGTTCACCCGGGCGCAGCTGCTGCAGGAGGTCTGGGGCTATGACTTCTTCGGCGGCACCCGCACCGTCGACGTCCATGTACGGCGGCTGCGGGCCAAACTCGGTCCGGAGCACGAGCAGCTCATCGGCACGGTGCGCAACGTCGGCTACAAGTTCGTCCGCCCGGTCCGCAACATGAGTTCCCGAGAGCGGGCCGAGCAGGAGCGCGCCGCCGAGCATGACGCCGAATCGGTCGACAGTGATTCAGATCGGGCCGATCCTCAGGAGGCGCAGTCACTTTCCGGGCAGCGGAGTTGACCCTGGCGCTGACATGGCTCGATCAGCCCGCCGACGGACAGATCGCCGCTGTAGTGGAACTGCTGGCAGCCGCCACGGCCACGGATGGCGTGGAGCCCATCTCTGAAGCGGCGGTGCTGCGGCTGCACCATCCCGGTGCTGGCTTCGTACACCTGCTGACCCATGACAATGCGGGCACGCTGACCGGTTACGGGAGTCTCGACGATCGCCTCGAGCGCCGCACCGCCGAGTTCGCGGTGCATCCCGAGCATCGGCGCCGTGGGGTGGGCGGTGCATTGCTCGCCGCGCTGCTTGATCGGGTGCGCGGCCCACTATGGGTGTGGGCGCACGGTGAGCACCCGGCGGCGCTGCGGCTGGCGCAGCGAGCCGGGCTAACCCGTCGGCGGGAACTGTTGCAGTTCCGTCGGGGGCTGGCCGATCCGATCCCGCGCCCAGTGCTGCCTGCCGGGGTGGCGCTGCGTGCCTTCGTCCCGGGCGAGGATGAAGCTGCGGTGGTGGCGGTGAACGATCGTGCGTTCGCGTGGCATCCCGAGCAGCGACGATGGGATATCGGCGAGCTCGTGGTGCGCGAGGCGCAGCCGTGGTTCGACCCGAAAGGCTTCCTGCTGGTGGTGGACCCAGCCGGTCGCCTGCTCGGCTTCCACTGGACCAAGGTGCACCCCAACGGCCTCGGCGAGATCTACGTGCTCGCGGTGGATCCCGACGCCCAGGGAACCGGACTGGGCGTCGCGCTGACCGTTGCGGGGCTCGCGCATCTGCGCGATCGAGGGGTGCGCCAGGCGATGCTCTACGTCGAATCCGACAACACCGCCGCCCTGCACACCTACCGCAAGCTCGACTTCTCGCATCACCACACGGACGTCGAATTCTTGTCGCTGCGCGACCCGTGAGTGCGAAAGGGTGTTATAACACTGTTTCGCACTCACGGGTCAGCGCTCGTGCGGTAGGCCGGTGACGAGGAAGCTGACCTGGCGGGCGATCGCGACGGCGTGGTCGGCGAAGCGCTCGTAGTAGCGGCCGATCAGGGCGGCGTCCACCGCCGGTTCCACCCCATGCGACCAGTCCTCGGAGAACAGAATCTGGAAGATCCGGCGGCGCAACGCGTCCACCTCGTCGTCGGCTTGGGCCAGCCGATGAGCGGACAGCGGATCCTGGGTCTCGATCGCCGACGCCGCGTCCTGGGCCAGGCTGGTGGTGAGCACGCCCATCCGAGCGAACACTGGGCGCACCTCGTCCGGGATCGGCACCGTCGGATGTTTCATCCGTGCGATCTTGGCGATGTGCTGCGCCAGATTGCACATCCGCTCCACATCGCCCACCGCGTGCATGGCCGCGACCACCATTCGCAGGTCGGTGGCTACCGGTGCCTGCAGCACGAGCAGTTTGACGCAGCGCTGGTCCATGTCGTCGCACAGCGCCTTGATGTCCGCCTCGCAGGAGATCACCAGCTCGGCGAGCCCCAGGTCGGCCTGGCCCAGCGCCGTCGAGGCGTCGGTCATCATCTGCCCGGCCAGCCGAGCGGCTCTGGCCAGGTCGTCAGTCAGGCTGTCCAGCTCGGCCCGGAAAGTCTCCCGCATTGTCCGAGGGTACGGGGGTAATGCCGCCACGTCGCGGTAGTCATATGAACCGGAGGTGAATCTGCAGTCTGGCGGCGCTACCCTGCTCAGCCGCCGGAATGGGGAAACTCGGCGCCTGCCGGGACGGCGAGATCCATCGGATCGTCCAGCCAACCGTGTGGTAGCACAACGCGACCGGGTGAGCCCTGGCGTCCCCGGGGACCGTCAGCGTCGGGGGGGAACGGGGCATTGGGATCCAACTGGGCCAGGGCCTCGTCCAGCTCGGCGAAGCTGGACACCATCCCCAGCGCCCGTCGCACGTCCCCGCCGACCGGGAAGCCATGCAGGTACCAGGAAACGTGTTTGCGTAGGTCACGCAGGCCTTTATCGGTCCCGAGGTGCTCGGCGAGCAGCCTGGCGTGGCGCCGCAGGGTGGCCGCGACCTGGCCGAGATCCGGTGGCGTCGGGGCGCGGGTGGCGCTGAAGGCGGCTGCCAGCTCGGCGAATAGCCACGGCCGTCCCAGGCAGCCGCGGCCCACGACGACGCCGTCGCAGCCGGTGTGCTCCACCATCCGGATCGCGTCGGCGGCGGCAAAGATATCTCCGTTGCCCAGCACCGGGATCGAGGTGACCGCCTGCTTGAGCGCGGCGATGGCATGCCAGTCAGCGGTGCCCGAGTAGCGCTGCGCGGCGGTACGCGCGTGCAGCGCTACGGCGGCCACCCCAGCGTCCTGCGCGATCCGGCCGGCGTCGAGGAACGTGCGGTGTTCGTCGTCGATGCCGATCCGGAACTTCACCGTGACGGGGATGGGACCGGCAGCCTCGACGGCGCAGCGGACGATCTCGCCGAACAGGGCGCGCTTGTAGGGCAGCGCGGCGCCACCGCCCCGGCGGGTGACCTTCGGGACGGGGCAGCCGAAGTTGAGGTCGACGTGATCTGCTAGGTCATCGCTGCGGATCAGCTCCACGGCCTTGCGGACCGTCACCGGATCGACCCCGTAAAGCTGCATCGAGCGCGGCCGCTCAGCGGCGTCGAATGTGATCATCCGAAGGGTGCCGGGGTGCCGTTCCACCAGAGCCCGGCTGGTGATCATTTCGCAGATGTACAACCCGGCGCCGTGCTCACGGCACAGCCGACGAAACGCTACGTTGGTAATCCCGGCCATCGGCGCGAGTACGACCGGCGGGTCGACCCGGTACGGACCAATCCGCAGCGGCGTCCGCACGGCAGGCACGCCCACATCATCCTCCCTCGCGCAGTACCCCTGGTCACGCACTGCAAGTACATCAAATGAGGTAGCATGAGACGGTTTGTACTTCTGTGGGTGGCCCACCGTGAGGGGTTGTCCGCGACCAGGACAAGAGTAACATTACCGGCGGATTGATAGGGGGCTGCCGGATGCGGTGCCATGGAAGATGGAGACCACGATGACTGCCTGTGAGGTGCCTTTCGCGACTGAGGCCCAGAATAATATTTTTGCGAAATCATTGCGCAGACGCACCATGATAGCCATCATGGCGTTTCTCGGGGCCATCGCCGCCGTTGCGCTGGTGCCTGCGAACAGCCATGTCTCCCCGGATCGCTCCGTCCTCGCCTGCGGTGATGCGCCCGGTTTATGCCCCAGTCCGCCGGGTCCCAGTTCTCCGGTTGCCAACCCATCGGATTCCCCACCGCACAGTTCCACCAA
Organism: Pseudonocardiaceae bacterium; assembly: GCA_046262495.1. Lineage (GTDB taxonomy): Bacteria > Actinomycetota > Actinomycetes > Mycobacteriales > Pseudonocardiaceae. The sequence goes on from JBHEMR010000015.1 coordinate 5,663, forward strand.
CACGGGGTTGTAACGTAAGGAAGTCCGATGAGGATCCCGGGTTGGCTGCCACGGAATATCCCTGCGCCACCGTCAGTAAGGCAAGATGCACTTCTCATCGCGGCACTCTTTACCTTCAACTGCCTCAGCTTTTCTGTATATTCTCAGTTGGGCCAGGTGCCGGCCAAACCGTGGCTGATCCTCGTGTGGTTGTATGGGTTGGCCATGCTCGTACCGTTATTCTGGCGAGACAGCGCGCCGGTAACTGTCTTTACCGTTGAATGCGTACTCACCGTAGCCGCATGGCCGATCATGCCGCATTATATCCCTGTTGTGGGCGTCCCGATGGCTCTGTATGCGGTTTCCGTCCATCGCGGCTGGAAGGTCTCGTTGTCGACGCTGTTGTTCTCCTTCATTCCTAACGGACTCGCTGCCGCCGCGGCATTCAGGGCTTATCCTGACCACGCGCAGGCAACGAGTGCATTCGTGAACAATGGAATATTTTTTGCCGTCGCGGCGTGCTGGGCGTGGGGTTTTGGCCGGGGGACCCAGGCCAGCCGTCGACGTATCCAAAACCTGGAATACGAAAGGGAGTCGGCTCGGGAAGCGGAAGTGTTGGCCTCGGAGCGGCGAAGAATCGCCCGAGAGCTACACGACATCGTCTCGCACGCGGTGACAGTCATCGTCCTGCAGGCCGCCGGAGCAGCCCGTGTCGCGGAGACCGACTTCGCTCAGGTCAAGCGGTCGCTGGCGCACATCGAAACCGCCGGTAAGCAGGCGATGGCTGAGTTGCGACGCCTACTCGGTGTATTGGCGGACAGCGACCACACTAGCGCCGCTGTGGGCATCAGCGAGCTCAGCCCGCAACCCGGCCTGGCGGATCTGCCTGAGCTTTTCGCCTCACTACGAGACGCCGGGATGCCGGTCGCCTTGGAGGTTTCCGGAATACGACGGGAGCTGGACTCGAGCCTGGATCTGACCGCATACCGGATAGTGCAGGAAGGCTTGGTCAACGTCCTGAAACACGCTGGCAAGGATGCCAACCCGCGCCTTGGGCTCGTCTGGAAACCGCAGAGCCTGTTCATCCAGATTGAGAACGACATTAACCTTCCGAAGCGTCACAACGGGGTAACGTCCTCGGGAGGTCGAGGTTTGGTGGGTCTGCGCGAACGAGCCCACGCGGCCGGTGGGGACCTGGAAGCGGGGCGCTACCAAGGCGGCTATCGGTTGACGGCCACGATTCCCTTCGCGACGGCTGGAGTCTCGTCGGTTGCGCGTGGCTCCAACCAAAACCGCGAGGATCAAGGGAAAGTACCGGTGTGATCAGAGTCGTGGTAGTCGATGACCAGCCGCTCGTCCGGGCGGGCATCACCATGCTGGTGAACGCAGAAAGTGACCTTGAGGTCGTCGCCGAAGCCGTCGACGGCCAGGATGCCCTCATCCAGATCCGTGCCGAGCGTCCGGATGTGGTCCTCATGGATGTGCGCATGCCGGGCACCGACGGCGTCACCGCGACTCGCGCTGTGATCGATGAAGGTCTGACCACACTGAGCGGCGAACCGATCAGGGTCATCATCCTCACAACCTTTCACCTCGATGACTACGTGCATGCCGCGTTGCGCGCCGGAGCCTCCGGCTTTGTCCTCAAAGATGCCGCGTCCACCGAAATCGCCGCCGCGATCCGGGCGGTCGTCGCCGGCGAGGCCTGGCTGGATCCTGCCGTCACCCGCCGGCTCATCGATGACTTCGCCGCGCGGCCGGAGCAGGACACGCCCACACCAGCGGCGATGGCCCAGCTGACCCGCCGGGAGCGGGAGGTCCTCATCCAGCTGGCCCGAGGCCTGTCCAACGCCGATGTCGCCGAACAACTGTTCATCAGCGAAGCCACCGTGAAAACACATCTTGCCCGGGTGATGGCGAAACTCAACGTCCGTGAGAAAGCGCAAGCGGTGGCCGCCGCCTACCAAACCGGGCTCATCGCGCCCACGGCCCCACGTTCGCGCCCGTCACAGTAACGTTGGCCGGCGACTGGAGCAGGCGGCTGCGTGACGTTGTCGGCCGCGCGCTCCGGGCGGATCGGCGCGAGTCGCGTGCAATCAAGCTCACCACTGATCCGCGCCGACCAGCTGGTTGACGCCCTGCGGGGCCACTCGCCAAATCGGCCGGCACCCCAATCGCGTGCTGCCGTTTCTCACATAACGGTCGAATCCACTCGCAGTGGTGGCCGGGGCGCGCACGTTCACTGCGATCAGGCAATGGCCCTGGATCTGACCGCGACGGTCCGCGTCCGGCTGGGACTGGGCCGGGTACCACCGACGCGGTGAATAAGGGAACATATTAGCGTGATCAGAGTCGTGATAGTCGATGATCAGCCGCTCGTCCGCGCTGGCATCACAATGTTGGTCAACGCCGAGAAAGACATCGCCGTCGTCGCCGAAGCCAACGACGGCGAGGACGCTCTTGGCCAGATCCGGTCGCTTCGCCCGGATGTGGTCCTCATGGATGTGCGGATGCCGGGTACCGACGGCGTCGCCGCTACCCGCGCTGTGATCGATGAGGGTCTGACCGCGCAGAACGGCGAACCCGTCAAGGTCATTATCCTCACGACCTTCCACCTCGATGACTATGTCCATGCCGCACTGCGCGCCGGAGCCTCGGGTTTCGTGCTCAAAGATGCCGCCCCTACTGAGATCGCGACCGCGATCCGTGCAGTAGTCGCCGGTGAGGCATGGTTAGATCCCGCGGTCACGCGCCGGCTCATCGACGATTTCGCTGCCCGCCCCGAGCAGGACACCCCCACCCCAGCGGAGATGGCTCAGCTGACTCGCCGCGAGCGGGAGGTTCTCACCCATCTCGCCCGGGGATTGTCCAACGCCGATGTCGCCGAGCAACTGTTCATCAGCGAAGCCACCGTGAAAACACATCTTGCCCGGGTGATGGCGAAACTCAACGTCCGCGAGAAAGCGCAGGCGGTGGCCGCCGCCTATCAGACCGGACTCGTGCAGCCCACCAGCCCACGTCCACGCCCGTCACACTGACGACAGCTCACCGGGCCGGGTCGTGGCGGCGAATGGTGAGGCGGTCGAGCGGGTCTGGCTCGACCCCGGTCGGTACCAACACCAGGTCATTGATCTCGAGCGGCGCCTTCACCGCGGACGTGTCCCGGTCGCCGATCAACGTTGCCTGGACGAGTCGTTGGAGTTGCTGGCCGCACCGTCGGTAGAACCGCAGTTGGGTGCGGCGTCCGAACAGCAACCAGCCGAGCCGCATGACGGGTCCCAGCGTCGGGGTCAGCTGGGAATGGCAGGACGCGACGAACTCGACCTGTCCGGTGTCGAGGTGTTTGACCACCGTGTAGGTCACCTTGCCGCGTTCGAAATGGCGCTGCAGGGACTGGTAGGACCAACCCCACACCCGCTCGCCGGCGCGGACCTCGTCGATCATCTCTGTGATGCGGACACCCAGGTAGAACCGCAGACCATAGTAGCGAGCCTCGAGCAGCATGTCGCGGCCTAGCAGCGGGTCTCGGCGGTGGTATACGGCCCGGATGAGTTCGGGAGGGGTGAACTCGTAGTCCCGCACCAGCGCGCAGGCGAGCTCCCACGCCCCGCTCGGCTCCGGCGGGCCGGGACGCTCGCGGGCGATCGGATGGCGGTGCACGTCGAAGCGCCACTGCGGGGGGCGGACCTCGGCCGGGTCGTAGTTCACCGGTCGGTCACGCAAATCCTCCAGCGCCGCGGCGTAGTCGATGTTGCCCAGCAGCAGCCGGTCACGCACCGCGGTTCTCCACATCGCGCAACGTGTCACCGATCAGCCACATCGTGGGCGGCCACAGGCCGACGAACAGCGCCCGCCGCTCAGCGTTGCCCCGTTCGTCCTGACCGATGGTCTTGGCCCGGATCCATAGACCCAGACACAGGGCTATCGATCCGATCGACATCACGTGGAAGTAAGTGCTGCGCAGCCCGACCCGATGCAGCCATTGACCGACCATCTACGCCTCCATGTTCATGGGTTTGCTCGCTCCATCGTGGGGAACACCACCAGCGTCCACGCATTCGCTGACGGTCGCGAGGGGAGAGTCGGTGCGCAACCTCAGCTCATACGTGCCGCAGTGGGCCACCATCCTGTTCCGGTGGTCGTTGGGGATGGGGCTGGTGTCGTGGCGTTACCTGTGGCAGACCACGCCGCTGCACCGGACGGTGCAGGTCGGTGATCTGCACGACCTACCACCGCCGCTGCCCGAGCATTGCATCGACGAGCGTAACCAGCCGTTGGAACGCGGCACCGGTCCGCTGTTTCATCGCGTGTTTACGGTTCGCATCGACGGGGCCACCATGACGGCGCAGGAGCTGATTTCCACCCTGGCCACGGATCTCAACCAAGCGGTACCTTCCGAGGTCACTTCCGTAGACAAGGATTCGGACGATCTCGCCGTCGGCGACGACTTGGTCGTGCGGATGCCTGGCCCGTGGGACGGACCGGTCCGCGTGGTCGAGCGGACCGAGACTTCGTTTCGGTTCGCCACTCTGCTCAACCATATGGAAGCAGGGCAGATCGAGTTCCGGGCTCGGCCGCGAGGCAGTTCGCTGCAATTCGAGATCGAGGCGTGGGCCCGACCGGGTTGCCCGATCGTTAACCTGCTCTATACGCACCTGGGGTTGGCCAAAGAGATTCAGCTGAACATGTGGGTGCGGTGCTGCCTGGGAGCCGCTGACGTTGCGGGTGGCCGGGTTCGGGATGGCGTCACGATCAACACCCGGGTGGTCGAAGAGTCGCAGTGGCGCCAGCCAGCAGCCCAGGACGGGGCGCAGGCGCCGGCCGGCTTGACCCACTGACGCGTTTGCGATCACTGCGCCAGTGGGTAGCGTCGAAGACTTGGCGGGGGTTGAGGGGTAGGTCGTGGGGCACGTGGCTGCGTGACGCTGGCCGCCCTCGTCGGGCGCGCCGTCCGGGCGGTCGCTTCCGATATCACTCCGCTGCGTGAGTCCGTCGCATTCCGGCGGTTGTTCGCCGGTCAGGTGGTCTCACTGGTCGGTACCCAGGTAACCCGGGTCGCCGTGCCACTGCAAGTGTACGCGATTACCCGGTCGTCGCTCGATGTCGGGTTGATTAGCCTCGCCGCTCTGGTGCCGCTGGTCGTCTTCGGGCTCTACGGCGGCTCGATAGCCGACGCGGTCGATCGCCGCAAGCTGGTGTTGCTCACCTCCACCGCGACGATGCTGGTCAGCGTGGCCCTGCTGGTACAGGCCGTGGTGCAGATCAACTCCATCATTGTGCTGTTCGCATGCGTCGCCGTGCAATCGGCGTTCGCGGCGGTCGACTCGCCCGCCCGGCGGGCGATCATCCCGCAGCTGGTGCGCGCGGAGAAGCTGCCGGCGGCCAACACGCTGGTCTACGGCAGCACCCAGCTAGCGATCATTGTCGGACCGCTGCTGGCCGGGGTGGCGGTGGGTGCCGGCGGCTTCGGGTCGGCCTACGCGATCGACGTCGGATCGTTCGCCGCCGCGTTCTACGCCGCTGCTCGGCTGCCGTCGCTGTCTCCGGGTGAGGGTACCCGACGGGGCCGGGCTCGCGTCCGTCCTCGAGGGGCTGCGGTTCGTCGCAGGACGCCCGGTGGTGCTGATGACCTTCGTCGCCGACCTGATTGCGATGATCTTCGGGACGCCGGCGGCGTTGTTCCCAGCGCTGGCCTACGGTGTGTACGGCGGTGGCGCCGGCACCGCCGGTCTGCTCTTTGCCGCGCCCGCGGTAGGGGCGGTGATCGTGACGCTGCTGGGCGGTGCCATCGCTCGGGTGCACCGCCACGGGCTCGGAGTGGTGCTGTCGATCGCGGTGTGGGGTCTGGCCATCACACTGTTCGGCCTGACCTCGACGCTGTGGCTGGGGTTGATCCTGCTCGCGGTTGCCGGCGCGGCTGACACCGTCAGCGCGGTGTACCGCTCGACAATCCTGCAAGTCGCGACACCCCCCGGGATGCAGGGACGGCTGCAAGCCGTGTTCATCGTGGTGGTCGTGGGCGGCCCGCGTCTCGGGGACCTCGAGTCAGGCGCGGTGGCGACCGCGTTCACCCCCCGGCTGTCGGTCGTCTCCGGCGGGCTGGCCTGCCTCGCCGGGATCGGGTTGCTCGCCCTGGCCGTACCAGCGTTTCTACGCTATGACGCCCGGACCGCCGCAGCCGAGCTCGGCGACAGGCGGGCTGACGAGTAACGCCCCACGTTCACGCAGCGCGAGAACCGAACGTGCGTACCGGTCGCGCCACCGGCTCGACCGGCAGGTCGATCAGCAGTGCAACACCGCAGGTCACGCAGAGCCGTTCGGGGCAGTCCACGCCGTGGCCGTCAAGGCACGGTGGTTGTTCGAACGCCTTGAGCTCGGCGCATTCCGGGCAGTACAGGTCGGTCAACACTGCCGTGCACACCTGGTTTATCTGCACCTCTCGACGATGCCACCAGCGGCCGCCAATGCGGTGGAGGTGAAGTCGGCGTGTCTTATCAGCGCTGGCTGCCCGCGTCGGTTCGCCACAGGTTCGCGCGCGAGTTCCTCGAGGTGCGAGTCAGACGGGAGAATCACCAGATCTTGACGCGGTCGCCTGGGGGGCGGAACAGTTTGTCGCCTTGCTTGACGCCGAAGGCCGTGTAGTACTCGGGCAGGTTGCTGACGACGCCATTGGCGCGGAACTCATCCGGGCTGTGCGGGTCGCTCAGCAGTTCGACGCGCAATTCCTGGTCCCGGGTCTTGCCGCGCCACACCTGGGCCCAGCCAAGGAAGAAGCGTTGCTCGCCGGTGAACCCGTCCAGCACGGCTGCGGGGCGACCACCGAGGGACAGCTGATACGCGCGGTGCGCCACCGTGAGGCCGGACAGGTCGGCGATGTTCTCGCCCAAGGTCAGTTCGCCGTTGATGTGCTCGCCGGGCAACGGCTCGTAGGCCGAATACTGCGCGGCGAGGGCGCTGGTCCGAGCGGTGAAGCGTTGCACGTCCTGCGGGGTCCACCAGTCGCGAAGATTGCCGGTGCCGTCGAATTTGCGGCCCTGGTCGTCGAACGCGTGGCTGATTTCGTGGCCGATCACCGCGCCAATTCCGCCGTAGTTGACCGCATCGTCAGCGGCCGTGTTGAAGAACGGCGGCTGCAGGATCGCGGCCGGGAACGTGATGTCGTTGCGCGACGGGTCGTAGTAGGCGTTGACGGTCTGCGGCGTGGTGAACCACTCGTTGCGGTCCACTGGCTTGCCAAGCCTGTCGAGGTCGCGCTGGTATTCCAGCTGGGCGGAGCGCACCATGTTGCCCATGAGATCGTTTCGGACGACTCTCAGTTTCGAGTAGTCCTTCCACTTGCTCGGATAGCCGATCTTCACCGCAAGTTTGCTGAGCTTGTCTCTGGCTTCGGCTTTGGTCGAGTCACTCATCCAGTCCAAGCCGTTGATAGACGTGCGGTAGGCGTCGATCAGCTTGTTGACCAGCGCGTCGATCCGCCGTTTGTCGTCCGGTGGAAAGTAGCGTTGCACATATCGCTGGCCGAGCAGATCACCCATCGCGCCCTTGACCGCGGTGACGCCCCGCTTCCAACGCGGGCGCTGCTCCTGCTGCCCGGATAGATCACGGCCGCGGAACTCGAAGCGCGCGGTGACGAAGTCATTGCTCAGATAGGGCGAGAAGTCGTCGATGACCTTGAATTTCAAGTACGACTTCCAGTCCGCCACCGGCATGGTGGTCAATGCGCTGCCCAAGGCGGTGAAGAAACTGGGCTCTGCGACGACGAAGTCGGGGGTGTGCACGCCCGCTGCATCGAGGTAAGTCCTCCAGTCCAGCCCCGGTGTGCGCGCAGCGGCGTCGGCGACGGTGAACTTGTTGTAGGTCGCCGTCGCGTCGCGGTCCTGCGCGGCGGTCCACTGCACCTGGGCGAGGCGGTTCTCCACACCAATTACCTGGCCAGCCGCGGCATCCGGATTGGCCACGCCGGCCAAACCCAGCATGCGTGCGACGTAGGCCCGGAACTGGTCCCGGACCGTCACGAACTGCGGATCTGATTTCAGATAATAATCCCGGTTGGGCATGGTGAGCCCGCTCTGGGAGACGTTCGGGAGGTAAGCCGATGCGTTGCGGGCGTCCTGGTTGATGGACAGTGCGATGGGGCTGGGGGTTCCGTCTGCTGCACTTGCGCCGAGGTACCGGACGACGTCCGCGGGGCTGGCGAGAGCATCGATGCGGTCCAGTGGGGCCTTCAGCGGCGCGGCCCCGAGCGCGTCGAGCCGCGCGGTGTCCATGAAGCTCGCGTATAAGTCGCCGATCTGCTGGTCTGCCGAGCCGGCGGCGCCATGCCGGGCCGCGCTGTCCTCGACGATCGTGCGCAGCTGTTGTTCGGCCTGGTCGGCCAGGATGTCGAAGGCGCCGTAGCGGGTCCGGTCGGCCGGGATCTGGGTGCTACGCAGCCACTGACCGCTCGCAAAGGTGAATAGGTCATCCTGGGGCCGCACCTGGCGGTCGTACCCGGGCAGCAGTAGGCCCGATCCCAGCTGCGCAGGCGGGGCGCCCGCGCAGGCTGTCACGGCCCATACCAACACCATGGCGAGCGCACCGAGGCGCCACCGAGACCGAGTCACCGGATTCCCCCCAAAAAAGACGTCGTGATCGACGCGACCATAGAACCAGAGGGGTGAGAACGGCATGACATCACGGGGCACCTGCTCGTCGGGCCCGATCGTCTGCCGTACCGTGCAAC
>JBHEMR010000016.1:0-9467 GCA_046262495.1 Pseudonocardiaceae bacterium
CCTGGCGTACCGCAGGTGTGGCGTCGAACGTCTTCGTCCCGGTGGCAGGCACCGAGCCGACGTCGATCACCGAAAGTCCGGCTAACCGGACGCCCACCGGCTGACCGGGAGCGCCTCTGACCGTGTCACCACAGCCACCCACCAACATCGGTGCGGGAGCTGCGGCAAGAGCCGCAATAGTGGGGGAAACATTGGAGGGTGCGGCAAGGGCCGACAAGGCCCCTCCAAAGGTGCTGGCTGCGCACAGTAACGTGGCTGCTCCGGCAACCGTGGTCACCCTCGCTCGTGCTCCCATAGGTGCCTCCGTGTCGCTCACGTGTCTCTGTGTATCGGGTTGTGACGTCAGAGTAACGACCTTAGAGGCTCTCCGTAACGGTAACCAGCACTTTCAGCAGATCGTGGTTACGCTATGCACTCACCGTGCACTAGACGGATGCGCCAGCAGCTCTCAAACACCCCTTCTAGGGGACAGAGACGGGCATCGTGACCCCTGTCAGCGACCAAGATCCGATGGATCCGACTACGCAGCGCAACTCCAAGCCGTGCCCCACAATCCCGATATGGAGACATATCGAGGTTATCGGGTCGCTGAAACCTCGATATGGCGCCATGTCGGGGCGGCTGGCAGTCTTTCAGGCGCGCCGTTGAGGACGCCGCCGTGCGGGTCGTCGTCGCCGGCTACCCGGACCGGGTCGTGTTCTGGCCGCCAGATGCTTCGCAGCACCAGGGCCATCAGCAGCATTACCGCGGCATCACGGATCAGCACGGCGCCGAGGAATGGCTCGATGGGCAGACCCTTGTGGTCCTGGCCTAGGAAGTACGCCATCAAAGGGGGCCAGACCAGTGCATCGAGCACCATCCAGGCCAGCACCGGTTTCCACTGGGGGATCGCCAATGCCGCGAGTGGCACCAGCCACAACGAGTACTGCGGGCTCCATACCTTGTTAACGAGTAGAAACGCGCACATCACCAGGAAGCACAGCTGGGCCAGCCGCGGGCGGCGCGGCGCTGCCATCGCGACCCAGGTGATCGCCGCACAGGTCAGCACGAACAGCGTCGCGCTGACCAAGTTCAGCACGAAGGGAATCTGGCCGGGCTGCAGGACCCCGTCGAAACCAGGCCAGCCGGTGGCGCTGGCCACTACGGAGTACAACGAGTCCAGCTCGGCTCCGCGGCGGCCGCTGAGCCTGAAGAACTCCGACCATCCGGCCGGGAACAACATCGCCACGGGCAGGTTGACGAGTGCCCAGCTCGCCGCCGCCGCGGCGGTAGCCTGCAGCCCAGCGCGCAGCCGCCCGGCCCGCAGACACAACAGCAGGATCGGGAACAGCAGAAACAGCGGGTACAACTTGGCAGCCCCGCCCAGCCCGAGCAGTAGACCGGCGAGCACCGGCCGTCGCCGGGCCCACGCCAGTAGCCCCGTCGTGGCCAGCGCGATCGCCAGCATGTCGAAGTTGGTGAACGCGTGCACCACGACCAGCGGAGACAACGCCGCCAGCGCGGCATCCCACGGTCGTCGAGCCGACAACCGCACCAGAGCCCACACCGTCACCAACCACGCCGCGGTCAGCGCGACCGCGTTGAGGTGGAAGTACACGATGGCGGGGGCCGATCCGGGCAGCCAGCCCCGGTTGGCAACCGCCAACCAAACCTGGGCGACTTTGGCGACTGCCCACTGATACATACCGGTGATCACCGGGTACTCCATGTATCGCACCTGCTCGCCGGGCTGGCCCTGGTTCTCGATCCACGAAGCGGCATACGGCAAGCCAGCCAGGCCACGTTGGTCCAGCCGCTCCACGGAGTAGAGCGGGATCGCATCGGTGTAGCACATGGCCAGGTACTGACGGCCTTCGCGCCAGTCCACCTGTAGCGTGCCAGCGCTGTCGCGGTAGGTCTGCAAACAGGGCGTCTTGACCAACCAGCCCAACGCCAGGGTGATCGTCGCGAACAGCAAAATCACTCGCAGCGGCGTCCAGAACCACTGTCGGCCCAGCACTGCATGCCGCCCCAGCGCACCGCCGACGATCCGGCTGGCCTGCGCCGCCACCGGATCGGTCCAGCTAGGAACCACGCGCTGGGAGGCGTCGGGGCCCAATCAGCCTCCCCGATCGTCCTGTCCAGCGTCGCCCGGTGCCGGCGCGTCGCAGAACGGGAAGCACCCGTTGCGCTGTGGTCTGGACGGCTTGGTCGAAGGCTCGATCAGTATCGGCCCGAAGCCGTCGACGTTCGGTTCGGGCGTTGCCGACGGCGTGGTGTTGCGCGGCTTACGGGTCGGCTGCGGGTTTGGCTGCTCCACGACCGGTGGTGGTGGCGCGGCCGGACCGATCAGTTTGAACGGGGCGAAGACCTCCATCGGGGCGCCCATCAAGTAGGAATTCATGAACCGCTGCCAGATCGCGCCCGGCACGCCGCGGCCGAAGACGTCACCACCGCTGGAGTTCTTCAGCGCCGTGTTGGCCGGGTCACCCACCCAGACGGCGGTGGATATTGAGGGGGTGTACCCGACCGTCCAGGCCGCGGAGTTGCGGCCGGTGTCGCCGAGCTGGTGGGTGCCGGTTTTGGCGGCCACCTGACGGCCACCCGTCAGCGGGACTTGGGAGCTACGCGCGACGTCGGTCATCGTCGCGGTGACGTTGCGGGCCAACTGCGTGTTTCGCTCGGGGTCGGCCCGGTCGAAGGCGAGCTCTGGCTTGTCGAGGTGCTGGTACAAGACGGTGCCTCGGGCGTTGGCGTATTGGCGGACGAAAAACGGCTCGCGCCGCATGCCGTCGGCGGCGAAGGTCGCATAGGCGCCGGCCATGTCGATCGTGTGCACCGGGTACTGGCCCAGGGTGATACCGAGCGCGGGTGCTCCGCTGTCCGACTCGGCCATCGAGTGCTTACCGTTGATCTCTGTTGGGATTCCAGCCTGGATCGCGGCGTCCCGGATCGCCGTGGGCCCCACGTCCTGGGCCAGTCGCACGAAGGCCGTGTTGACCGACTGGGTCATTGCCTCGCGCAAGGTCAGGTGCGGGTAGTTGCGGCTCTCAGAGTTGGCGTAGGACAGACCGTCGATGACCACCGGTGACTCGCCGGAGTAGTCCGAGTACATGCCGATGTCGCGCTCCAGCGCGGCCAACATGGTGAACGGTTTGAACGCCGATCCCGGGTTCCACGCCGGCCCACCGGCCAGGTCGAAGCCGTCGCCAGCCGATCCACCGTAGTAAGCAGTCACCCCACCGCTGCGCGGGTCGATCGCGACCAGCGAGGAGTGCAGGTTGTTCGGCTGGCCGCGCAGCTCGGTGACCACAGCGTCGCGGGCCAACTGCTGGGCGCGGGAATCGATGGTCGTGGTGATCCGACCACCGTTGACGGCCAGCTGGTCACGAGTGATGCCCCGCTTGTCCAGCTCGTCCATCACCCGGTCGACGACGTGCGCCCGGTCGTCGGTCGGCGCTCCTGGGGCCTGACTCGGCGGCAAGGTCGTCGGGTACAGCCCGACAGTCCGATCGGTGGGGGACAGCCAGCCCTGCGCGACCATGCCGTCGAGCACGGAGTTCCACCGCGCTTGGGCCTGCGCCAGGTTCTTAGCGGGGTCCAGCCGGGAGGGAGACCGGATCGCGCCGGCCAACACCGCCGCCTCGGAGACGGTCAGATTCTGCACGTTCTTTCCGAAGAATGCCTGACTGGCGGCCTGGATGCCATAAGCACCGCGACCGAAGTAGATCGTATTAAGATAGTCCTCCAGGATGCGGTCCTTGGACTCCTGCTTGGTCAGCTTGGCCGCGACGATCACCTCGCGGAATTTCCGAAAGATGCTGTACTCGTCGTGGCCGGTCGCCACCTTGATGTACTGCTGAGTGATCGTGGAGCCACCGCCGCTGCCGCCGGAGAGCTGCTTCCACGTCGCCCGGGCGATGCCCGTGATGTCGAATCCGGGGTTGGAGCGGAAGCTGCGGTCCTCAGCGGCCAGTACCGCGTTCTGCACCTGCATCGGCACCTGCGCGAGACTGACCGGAATCCGGTTGCCTTCCTCAGGCACGTAGCGGCCGATCTCAGTAGTCCCGTCGCTGGCCATGATCGTGGTGACTTGCTTGCGCTGCGCGGCCAGTGCAGCAGGGGACGGCACGCTGAGAAACAGCCAACCGGCGAAAAAGGCGAGCACCGGCATGAGGATGGCCAGCAGTAGGCCGGCGAGGACGAACTTGCGCGCGCGCAGCCAGCGGATGCGCCAAGCTGGCTGCTCCGCCCGATTCGACGGCGGCAAGTCACCGTCGTCGTACCGATAGCCATACCCGCCACCGCGACCGACCGAACGTCGGGCAACAGGTGTCGCTGGGTGGGTGAGCAACTCGGGCTCGCCCTGGGGAAGCGGCGGCGTCCGCCCATTTGCCGGCTCGGCCGGCGTCCGCCTGATTGCCGGCTCGGCCGGCGTCCGCCTGATTGGTCGACCGCTGTCATCTCGCTGGTCGGTCACGCGTTGTCCTCCCAGACCGGTACTAGGGAGCCCGAGCGTTCGAGCCGGGACCCGCTTCCGGCGATAACTCCAGCCCAGACGGCTTACTCCGCTGCGGTCCGCCGGCCGGACCGCCTACTCACACCGCTGGTTCCCAGGACGTATGACTGCACGAGGTGGTTCCAGCTGCACGTCCGGCAGACCTCGACGACGTAGACACTGAATTCCTCATGAAGCGTCGCCATCCGGCTCAGCTCATCGGCGGTCCTGGCTGACCCGGCCGCCTGCTTGAGGCCGTCACCGTACACCCACGAAACCAGCGTCAGAGACTCCTTGCGGCACAGCGGGCAGGTTACCGAGCTGGGCTCGCCGTGAAATTTCGCCGCCCGCAACAGGTACGGAGTTGCGTCGCAGACCTCAGTGAGTCCGACCCGGCCGGCGTACACCTCCGCCAGCAGCGCACGCCGCTGCAAGGCGTAGTCCACCACTTGCCGTTGGGTCCGCACGCACAACAGCGTACGCAACCGTCGCGTGATCATCGTTGGGGCGTTCGGGCGGTAAGACAACGCTCAAGATGTCAGAAGATGTATCGGCGCGATATAGTGCAGCTACACATCGGGGGCTGGTGGGAGGTGTTGCGTGCTGGAGCTAGCGGTGCTAGGTGTCCTACACGACGCTCCGATGCACGGCTATGAGCTGCGCAAACGACTCACCGGCCTGCTCGGGGCATTCCGCGCCTGCTCATACGGGTCGCTGTATCCCACGCTACGCCGGTTGCAGCGGTCCGGCTTCATCGTGGAGGACAACGAGGCCGCCGACGACCCGCGGGCCAGCCGGGGAACGGGCTGGGCCAGCCGAGCGCGGCGGGTGTACCGACTCACCGCCGACGGCAAGGAGCGCTTCGCCACCTTGCTCGCCGACGCTGGCCCGCAGACGTGGGAGGACAACGGGTTCGACGTGCACCTGGCGTTCTTCTCGCGGACCCCAGCCGAGGTCAGGATGCGCATCCTGGAGGGCCGGCGCCGCCGAGTGGAGGAACGTCGGGAGGGGCTGCGCGCCGCGCTGGCCCGGACCGGCGACCAGATCGACCGCTACACCATGGAACTGCACCGAATGGGCCTGGAGACCAGTGAGCGCGAGGTGCGCTGGCTCAATGAGCTGATCGCCCATGAGAAAGCCAATCCAGCCGCATCACCTCATGACACCGAAAGGGCGGACCATGACTGAAGGCCGCGACGCCGGTCCCGGCATCCGGGTCGCCATTGTGGGCGTCGGTAACTGCGCTGCCTCGCTGCTACAGGGCGTGCACTACTACCGCGACGCCGATCCCACAACGCGAGTGCCCGGGCTGATGCATGTGCAGTTCGGCGATTACCACGTCGGTGACCTGGAGTTCGTCGCCGCATTCGACGTCGATGCCAAGAAGGTCGGGCGCGACTTGTCCGAGGCCATCGTAGCGAGCGAGAACAACACCATCTCGATCTGCGACGTGCCACCGCTGGGCGTCACCGTGGCGCGCGGGCACACGATGGATGGGCTGGGCGAGTACTACCGGGACATCATCACCGAGTCCGACGAGGAGCCGGTGGACGTGGTTGCCGCGCTGCGCACGTCCGGCGCCGACATGCTGGTGTCGTACCTGCCGGTGGGCTCCGAGGACGCGGACCGGTTCTATGCCCAGTGCGCGCTGGATGCCGGCATCGCCTTTGTCAATGCCCTTCCGGTGTTCATCGCCTCCGATCCGGAGTGGGCCGCCAAATTCACCCGCGCCGGAGTGCCGATCATCGGAGACGACATCAAGTCCCAGGTCGGCGCGACGATCACGCACCGGGTCCTGGCCAAGCTGTTCGAAGACCGTGGGGTGGAGCTGGTGCGCACCTATCAGCTCAACTTCGGCGGCAACATGGACTTCATGAACATGCTGGAGCGCAAGCGGCTGCTGTCGAAGAAAATCTCCAAGACGCAGTCAGTGACCTCACAGGTGCCGCACGAGATGGAGAAGGCTGCGGTGCACATCGGACCGTCGGATCACGTTCCGTGGCTTGACGACCGCAAGTGGGCCTACGTGCGCCTTGAAGGCCGCGGGTTCGGCGATGTGCCGCTGAGCATGGAATACAAGCTCGAAGTCTGGGATTCACCCAACTCCGCCGGGGTGATCATCGACGCGATTCGGGCGGCGAAGATTGCGCTGGACCGGGGTATCGGCGGCCCAGTCACCTCGGCGTCAGCGTATTTCATGAAGTCACCCCCCGAGCAGTACTCCGACTCCGAGGCCTACGCCGCTGTAGAGGCCTTCATCCGCGGTGAAGTGGACCGCTAACCCCGAACTCGCCCCGCCGGTATCGTGGCCACCGTGTCTGTTTCCAGGCTGCTCGCAGTGGTGCTGCTCGGCGCCGCCGCAGCACTGCTCACCGTGGGACTACTCGGTTGGCAGCGACACCTGCCACGCAACCGGTTCGCCGGCATCCGCACTCCCGCGACGCTGCGCTCGGATGCCGCCTTTGTCGCTGCCAATCGGGTGGCCGCCCCGCCAGTGCTCGCGGCCGGCGTGGTCTGCGCCGCTGCGGGGACGCTGGCCCTCGGGACAAACGGTGCGGCGCTCGCGGTGATCGTCGCAGTGGCCGGCACCGGCACGGTCGGGCTCCTACTCGCCGGTGGGTTGCTAGGCCACCGGGTGGCCACCGCTATCCCACCGCCAACGGGTGGTTGTGGCGGATGCAGGTGCGCCGACGGGGGATGCAGCGCCCGAGACTAGGGCTCGAGGAGGTGGTGCTGGTTCGCCATCTGGGAAGCCGAGCGGTGATGACGGCTGTCATCATGATGACGGCAGCGTGTGGGGTGCACGTCGGCGGATCCACGACGCACTCCTCGACCGCATCCGGAATCGTCGGTATCACGGTCGTCGACGTCGGCTGCCTGGTACTTCCCGACCGCGAGCACTGTCGGGAGCGCCCGATCCCTGCCCATCTCGTGGTTACGCGGCCGAACTCCATCGAAGCGGTCGCCCGATCCGATAGCGGGCCGGACGGGAGATTCCGGATCCCGCTGCCGCCCGGGATCTACCTGCTCGAACCGACCAACGTGACCGGAACCCCCTTGCCGATTGCCCGACCACCCACCGTCAAGGTCGAAGTACACAACCGCGATTTCGTCGATATCACCGTCCGGTTCGACTCTGGAATCCGCTGATCACACAGAGGCACCACTTATGAGCGACGGAATACGTACTGCGACCAATCGGAGCCAAAATATGAGCTAGACGCCGGGACGCTCGCCGCCTAATCTGGGCTCCAGCCGAAGCCTGAGAGGATTAGCATCATGGGCGAAATTCTCCCTCTCGCTGCTGGAGTGCTGGTCGGCTTGATCGCGATGCACCTGTCCGTGGCGAACCGAACGCGGATTGTGTTGCTTGCTTCGATAAGCGCGGCTTCCGGCGTCGCAGCCACTTTGATCAATGGCGAGGAACTATTTTTCATCCCCATCGATATGGCTATCGTCGGTCTCTGCGCCGGTGTAGTCGCCGCGGCGACGCGCCTTGGAAGTCGGTTGATCCTCATGAGGACCAACCGACCATAAGAGAGCCTATCACTGCCGGTGACCAAGATGAGGTCTCGTCAGGACCTGCAGTAGCACTCACCGAAACGATCGTCATCCGGCCGGAGGTCATTAGAGATGTCGAATCAGATCAGTCACCCGGATCATGAAGGCGCCGAGGATGCCGCCTTGGCCCACGCCGGTGAGCCATCCAAGCCATCGGAGGCCCATGAGCTGACCGCTGACGAGGGCACCCCAACGCCCGAGGAACTCGACGCACGCAACGAACACTTCAGCGGACCTCGCAAGCCGATGGGCCCCACCTCTGGTCAGGTGCCTGAGACCATCCCTGTGGAGCTCCCTGAGGGGCCGTAACCTCCGCCCGGCTCGTTCCGCGTGCCTGCCTGTGCGCCTAGCACCGTCTATGAGGAGAAATGCAGCCATGGCGAACGTACGCCTTGTCCGAAACATCGGCCTCGACGACACAGCCACCAGCACCCTGACATCAAATGTCGATGAGCCGACCGCGGCGACATCGGGCAACAATGTCTTCGTCACCGGCAACTGGTTCGCCAGCCGAAGCACAAACGCCGGCGGATCGTGGACACTGGTCAACCCGTTCACCACGTTGCCTTCGGCAGCCGGCGGCTTCTGTTGCGATCAGGTCGTCATCTACGAACCCAGCCGCGATATCTGGATCTGGGTCCTTCAATACGTCCGCAGCGGCACCAGCAACATCTTCCGGGTTGCCATCTCTCACGGGAGCAGCTTCGGCTCCTGGTATTGGTGGGACTTCAGTCCGCAAGCACTCAACGCCGCATGGACGGATATGTGGTTTGACTATCCCGACGCGGCAGTGAGTAACAACAATCTCTACCTCACCTTCAATGCCTTCAACTCGGCCGGCGCCTGGCAACGGGCAGTGGCCTTCAAGCTACCGCTGGACACCCTCAAGGCGGGGAGCAGCTTGGGCTACCAGTGGTGGTCGACGACAACGAACGGCTCACTTCGCCTCACCCAGGGGGCCACTACGAGCATGTTCTTCGCCAGCCACAACGGCGGGACCCAATTGCGGGTGTTCGGCTGGCCGGACGCTTCGAACACCATTGCTTGGTTCGACGTTGCAGTGAGTGCATGGATCGCCGGTCCTTACAGCGCGCCAGGGCCAGGGGGCGCGGAGTGGCTCGGGCGAATCGACTCCCGCATCACCGGGGCTTGGATCAGCGGGACTCGAGCCGGATTCATGTGGACCGCAGCGGCTCGAGCCGGTCGCCCACTGCCGTATGTGAAGGCGGCGGTGGTTGATACCACCACCCGATCCCTGGTCGAGGAGCCGGAGATCTGGAATCAAGAATCCGCGTTCGCCTATCCGGCGGCGTGTCCGAATGCGCAGGGTGTGTGATCGGGGTATCGCTCTTCTTCGGTGGCGGGCCGCGACATCCAGCGCACGTGGTCGGCTTCCGGGACGGTGGCGCCTGGCGACTGGCGATTACCC
>JBHEMR010000017.1:0-6991 GCA_046262495.1 Pseudonocardiaceae bacterium
TCATGGTGCAACCTCCGGCCTTTCCGGCGTGACCAAGCGGGTGATCGGGGCGGGTGAGGGTCCTGTCAGCGGACGATACCCGCGCGATGGCCGCGGTAGCTGGTGGCGACGAGCACACCTGCACCGGCCGTACGCTGCCAACCATGCAGCAACTTCACCCGTTCATCACGGCAATCGACCACGTGGGCATCGCCGTGCCCGATTTCGACGCTGCAGTGGAATTTCACCGCGCCACCTTCGGCCTGGAGCTGGTTCATGAGGAGCTCAACGAGGAGCAGGGAGTGCGCGAGGGCATGCTGCGTGCGCCTGGCGATCCCGGCACCGGCGCCGCGGTGCAACTACTCGCCCCGCTGGGCGGCAACTCCACCATCGCCAAGTTTCTGGACCGCAGCGGTCCCGGGCTGCAGCAGCTGGCCTACCGGGTCGCTGACATAGAGTCAGCGACGGCTGCGCTGCGTAGCGTCGGAGTGCGGTTGCTCTACGACGCCCCCCGCCGCGGCACCGCCGGTTCGCGGATCAACTTCATTCACCCCAAGGACGCCGGCGGCGTGCTCGTCGAGCTGGTAGAGCCCGCGCCGGAGCACTAGCGAAACGCGGTTGCCAGGCCCATCCCAACCGTCGGATTGACATAGTCCGCCGCATCGCCCACCGCCTCGGTGCCGTGCAGGGTCACGAGGGAGTGGTGCCGCTCACTCAGTCGGAGCGGTAGCGATTGATATACTTATCACCTACCCTTCACGGTAGCCAGCTCCACCCGGACGGGAAGCTGGTAAAGCGAAGGGACGACAGTGCAACAGATACTCGATGCCATTCTCAGCGACGACGTCGACGCCATCGGCTCACTGCCCGTACCGGAGAGCTACCGCGGAATCACAGTTCACGCTGATGAGGCCGACATGTTCGCCGGAGTGCTCAGCCGGGACAAGGACCCGCGGCTGTCTTTGCATCTCGACGAGGTACCGGTCCCAGAGCTGGGGCCAGGTGAGGCGCTGGTCGCGGTGATGGCCAGCGCTATCAACTACAACACCGTCTGGACGTCGATCTTCGAGCCATTGCCCACCTTCGGATTCCTCAAGCGTTACGGCCGTACTTCCCCGTTGGCCGCCCGGCACGACCTGCCCTACCACGTGGTCGGCTCGGACCTCGCCGGCGTGGTGCTGCGCACCGGCGCGGGGGTCAACGCCTGGCGAGCGGGCGATGAGGTGGTGGCGCACTGCCTGTCCGTCGAGCTGGAGCATCCTGACGGGCACAACGACACGATGCTCGACCCCGAGCAACGGATCTGGGGTTTCGAGACGAACTTCGGCGGCCTTGCTGAGCTCGCCCTGGTCAAGTCCAACCAGCTGATGCCCAAGCCGGCTCACCTCACCTGGGAGGAGGCGGCCAGCCCGGGGCTGGTCAACTCCACGGCGTACCGGCAGTTGGTCTCGCGCAACGGCGCGGACCTCAAACAGGGTGACACGGTGCTCATCTGGGGCGCCTCGGGGGGCTTGGGCTCTTACGCCACCCAGATGGCCCTGGGCGGCGGGGCCGTACCGGTCTGCGTGGTCTCCAGCCCCGAGAAAGCCGAGATCTGCCGGCGGATGGGTGCCGAACTGGTCATCGACCGCAACGCCGAGGGTTACAAGTTCTGGAAAGACGAGCACACCCAGGATTCGAAGGAGTGGAAGCGGTTCGGCTCCAAGATCCGCGAGTTGACCGGCGGGGACGATCCCGACATCGTGTTCGAGCACCCGGGGCGGGAAACCTTCGGCGCCAGCGTTTACGTCGCCAAAAGGGGCGGCACGATCGTGACCTGCGCCTCCACCTCGGGCTTCCTGCACGTGTTCGACAACCGTTACCTCTGGATGAACCTCAAGCGGATTGTGGGCTCGCATTTCGCGAATTACCGCGAGGCGTGGGAGGCCAACCGGCTGATCGCCAGAGGCAAGGTCCACCCAACGCTATCCCGGGTCTACCCGCTGAAGGAGACCGGCCAAGCCGCGCACGACATGCACTGCAACATTCACCAGGGCAAGGTCGGTGTGCTGTGTCTGGCTCCTGAAGAGGGACTGGGCATACGGAACCCGGAACTCCGCGAAATCCACCTAACAGATATCAACCGCTTCCGGGGCGTGTGACCGCCGGAACGGCTTACCGCTGCTCACCAGCACCCGAGTAACCTGGGACCATGGGCTCAGGCGACGATCGTGATCTGCTTCCGATGAGATCCACGTTCGACATCGTCCGCCGTGGATACGACTGCGTGCAGGTAGATTACCAGCTTGAGCAGCTGCGGGCTGATCTGCAGATCGCGGTGACCGATCGCAACGCCGGCGCCGCGCAGGCTGCGGAACTGGCCCGCACCCTCGAGGCGGCTCGCTGGGAAATCGATGGTCTCTGCGCCCAGATCAAACGGCTCGCCGCGCCGCCCACCACCGTCGAGGGTATGAGCGAGCGCGTGGTGCGGATGCTGCGGACGGCCCAGAGCGAGGCCGAGGAGATCAAGGCTAAGGCTGAGAGCGCCGCTGCCGCGACCAGAGCCGAGGTCGAGCGGCAAGCCGATGAGCTGCGCACTCGCTACGAGCAGATGATCGCGGAAGCGCAGCGGCGGCGGACCGTGATGGAGGCCGAGCACCAACGGACCATCGCCGACGCCCATCGTCGGGCCGACGCGATCCTAGCGCTGGCGAAGCGGCGAGCCGAGCAGCTCGACGCCGAGTCCGCGGCCCGTCGGCAGCAGGCCGAAGAGGACTTCGACATCACCATGTCAACCCGGCGTCGGGATGCCAACCGCCAGCTGGCGCAGGAGGAGGCGAGCAGCAAGGCCGAGGCCAAGCGGCGCGTCGACGAGGCCACCGACGTGGCCCGCCGCCTAGTGACCGAGGCCGACCAGACAGCGGTCGCCAGGGTGCAGGAGGCCACCCGGCGGGTGGCGGCGCTGCGTACCGTGCGCCGGCTGCTCACCGGCCAGCTCCAGTTTGCGAGCTCGAAGCTGGACGAGGTGATGCAGCGTCTGGAGCCCGATCCGATCGAAGACGACGTGCTGGCCGGTGAGCATCCTGCGCGGAGCTGACCTACCAGTGTTTGCGAGTGGGGGCCCGGCGGGTCCGAGCATTCCAGCAGCCGGTGTGCCAGTGTCGCCGGTCGGCCGAAGATCCATGCTCGTGCGCCAGCCAGGCGACGACGTGCACAGTGCCGGCCTGGATCTCGTGGTCACAACCGGGGCAGCGATAGTTCTTGACGGCCTGCTCACCCGGCACTGACCGGACCACCCACTCCCCGTCTTGGCCGCTTTCCCGGTGCGCCCAACCGGCTCCGCCCACCACCGGAGGTGGGACGGCGCCGCGAGCGCGGCGGGGGAGGTTACGGCGAGGCATAACAACCCACGGTAGTACCGGTACGGTGGACTCATGCCGCGCTACGAGTTCCGGTGCCGAGAGTGCTCGACGACCTTCGAGCTCAGCCGGCCGATGACCGCCTCGCGAGATCCCGCCCAGTGCCCCGATGGGCACGACGACACCGTCCGGCTGCTCTCCACCGTGGCGTTGGCAAGTGCTGCGGCCTCCCCGACCAGCACAAGCCAACCCCGACGCGATGCTGCCCCGGCGGGCGGCTGCTGCGGCGGCGGTTGTTGCGGCTGAGCGCGCGCTCACGAATAGTCGCGGAAGCCCTTGCGAGTTTTGCGGCCTAATAGGCCCGCCGTGACCAGGTGTTCCAACAAGGGGGCCGGAGCGAATCCCGGTTCGCGGAACTCTTGGTAGAGGCTGCGCTGGATGGCCAGTGAGACGTCCAAACCGACGACGTCGAGCAGCTCGAAGGGACCCATCGGCAGCGCGGCGCCGACCTTCATCGCGGTGTCGATGTCGTCAGCTGACGCGTAATGCGCCTCCAACATCCGCACCGCGTCATTGAGATAGGGGAA
Source organism: Pseudonocardiaceae bacterium (assembly GCA_046262495.1). Taxonomy (GTDB): domain Bacteria; phylum Actinomycetota; class Actinomycetes; order Mycobacteriales; family Pseudonocardiaceae. Next base: position 3,905 of record JBHEMR010000017.1, read on the forward strand.
CAGCAACGCGTTAACGATGAAACCGGCACGGTCGCCGCAGGACACCGGCACTTTGCCCAATGAACGGGCCAGGTCACGGGCGGTGGCGGCGACATCAGCGGAGGTGGCGATGGTCGATACGACCTCGACGAGCTTCATCACCGGCGCGGGGTTGAAAAAGTGCATCCCCACCACGTCGCCCGGCCGGGAGGTCGCAGCGGCGCACTCGACCACCGGTAGCGACGAGGTGGTGGTCGCCAGGATCGCGTCCGGCTTGCACACGTCGTCCAGGGTGGCGAAAATCCCACGCTTGACGTCCAGCTCCTCTGCTACCGCCTCCACCACCAGGTCAACGCTGGCGAAGTCATCGAACGAAGTGGTGGTGATGATCCGGCCCAGGGCGGCGGCGCGATCAGCCTCGGAGAGCTTGCCGCGGTTGACGGCCTTGTTTAGCGAGCGGGTGATCGCCGCGACCGCGTCCTTGGTGCGGCTGTCGCTGCGGCCGCGGACGACCACGTCGTGCCCGCCTTTGACCAGTACCTCGACGATGCCGGTGGCCATCCTCCCAGTGCCCACCACGCCGACCGTGCCAATCGGGCGAGTCTGAACACCGGATTCTCCGCCGGATGGAGTGGCGGCGTCGGGGACCACCTTCGAGGAGTCCTGCCCCGCGTAGGTGTAGAAGCCGCGACCTGACTTGCGACCGAGCAATCCGGCGGTGATCATCTGCTTGAGCACCGGTACCGGGGCGTGCAGCCGATCCCGAGACTGCCGGTACAGCGCGTCGAGGATTTCGTAGGCGGTGTCCAGTCCGATCAGATCAAGCAGCGCCAGCGGACCCATCGGGTAGCCGCAGCCGAAGCGCATCGCGGCGTCGAGATCTTCCCGCGTCGCGTAGTGCTGCTCGAACATGCGTGCCGCGTGGTTGAGGTAGCCGAACAGCAACCCATTGGCGATGAACCCGGCCCGATCACCGACCACCACCGGGGTTTTGCCCAGCGTCTCCGCGAGCGCCGTGACGTCGCTGATCACCTCCGGATCGGTGACCACGGTGCGCACCACCTCGACCAGCTTGAGCACCGGTGCCGGGTTGAAGAAATGCAACCCGATCACCCTGTCCGGCCGCTTAGTCTGCACCGCAAGCTGGGTGATCGACAGGCTGGAGGTGTTGGAGGCCAGCACGACATCGCTGCGCACGATCTTGTCCAGCTCAGTGAAGATCTTGCTCTTGAGGTCCAGACGCTCTGGCACGGCCTCCACGACGAAGTCGACCTCGGCCAGATCCGCCAATTTCGTGGTGAAGGTGATCCGCTCCAGCAGCTCGCGGCGGCTCGTCTCGTCGAGCTTGCCGCGCTCCAGGGCCCGTCCGGTGGAGTGTTCGAGATGGCCACGACCCCGAGCCACGCCGTGCGCGTCGACTTCGACCGCTACCACCTCAAGCCCGGTGCGAGAGAGCACCTCGGCGATTCCGGCGCCCATCGTGCCCATGCCCACTACGCCGACCGTCTTGACCTGTACTGCCATCTGCGTGCCTTCCGAGAGGTGGCCTCCGGCGCCGTACTCAACGACCGTAGAGCACCCGAACGATCCGCAGTAACAATCGGATCGCCCAGGCTGGCCGGGCGAAGGTGAGCACCTGCACGGCGGGCCGGAACCGGCGTCGGGTGATCGCCTTAGCCCGGGTGAACTCGCGCAGACCGTCGGCACCATGGACGCGTCCGAATCCCGATTCGCCGACCCCCCCGAAGGGCAGTGCCGGCACCGCAGTATAGGAGGTGACGCTGTTGACCGCGACCATCCCGCACCGCAAACGGCCGGCGATCTCCGTACCGCGGCGCCCGGAAAAGACCGCGGCACCAAGCCCATAACGCCCGGCGTTGACCCGCGCGACCGCATCGTCGAGATTCGCGACCCGGTGCAGGGTGACGGTCGGGCCGAAGGTTTCGTCGGTCACGGCGGTGGACGAGTCCGGGACGTCAGCCAGCACGACCGGCTCTACATAGGGCGCGCGAACCGATTCCGCCCCGCCGGTCAGCGCCGTGCCACCACGAGCCAGCGCGTCGGCAAGGTGACCGCGAATCACCTCGACCTGGTCCGGCCGGGTGATCGGACCGAGATCAGCACTCGGCTCGCCGCCAGTCCGCAGCCGCCGCGTCTGGGCAACCACCCGATCGGTGAACTCCGCAGCGACGTCGTCCACGACGTACACCCGCTCCACCCCGACGCAGGTCTGCCCCGCATTGGCCATCGCACCCCAGACCGCGGCGTCGGCGGCCGCGGCGAGGTCGGCGTCGGAGTCGACCAACAGCGCGTCCTTGCCACCGCACTCCAGTACGACCGGGGTGAGCGTTTCGGCGCAAGTCGCCATCACCTTCTTCGCGGTGGCCGCGGATCCGGTGAACGCCAGCTTGTCCACTCCAGACCGACACAGCGCCACACCGGTCTCGCCGAAACCCGTGACTACCTGCAGCACCGGATGCTCGGGCACCACGCGAACGAGGCTCTCCTCCAGCGCGCGACCCACTCCGGGGGTCAGCTCGCTGGGCTTGAACACCACGGCGTTGCCGGCCGCCAGCGCGTAGCTGATCGACCCCATCGGGGTGTGGGCGGGATAGTTCCACGGTCCGATCACGCCGATCACACCACAGGGCTGGTACTCCACCGTCGATGCCTCATGGAGCATCAACAGGCCTGACGCCACTCTTCTGCGGCGCAGCACCTTCTCGGCGTGGCGCGCGGCCCAATCCAGGTGCGCGACCACGAGCACGCATTCCAGCCGAGCATCGTCGCGCGGCTTGCCGGTCTCAGCAGTGATCAGCCCGGCCAATTCGTCGATCCGCCGGGTCAGCGCCGAGCGCCAGGACAGCAGTCGGCGGCGGCGTTCGGCGAATCCAAGGCCGCCCCACCACGCAGCCGCCTCACGGGCGCGGACGACAGCCGCCCGCACCGCCGCCTCGTCATCCACCTGGTGATAGCCGACGACCTCGCCGGTTCGCGGGTCCATCGACGCGAAACATTTCTCCCCGTCGCGGGTTTGCGGCTGGCCGCTGTCCGCAGTCTGAGCCATCGCCGTCCTCTCCCCACCTCGGCCTGTTACCGAAGCGTACG
>JBHEMR010000018.1:0-15984 GCA_046262495.1 Pseudonocardiaceae bacterium
CAGAGCGCACCTGGTGGAGCTGTTCGAGCTCTTCGCCCCCGACGACCCCCGGGTCACCTCAGCGCGCCGCGCGCTGGCGCGGGCACTGTTCTGATTCACGAGTCAGCGGTTGAGCCACGGCTCCACGCTGGGCCAGAGCGCCCAGATAGACCCATGCGGTCTCGCCGTCCGCGCGGCGCAGCGGCAGGCGTACCCGAAACCGTGAATCCCGATCCGCCGCCAGGCCCCGGTAGTGCTCCTCCACGATGGGTTGGTGGCCTGGTGCGGGTAGGTCACTGAGCTGAGGGCCGAGAAGCTGGTCGGGGCGGTAGCCCAGAATTTTCTCCAGCGACCGGTTGGTTTGGACGATCCGACCGCCGGTATCGGTGATCGCGATGCCCACCGGGGAAAAGTCGAAGACTTCTCGGAACCGGGCTTCACTGACCCGCACGTCTCGCTCGAGGTCCTGCCATGCTGACGACAGCGCCCGCTTGACCTCTTCCTGCTGGTCAGACGAGGTTGCGCAGCACCGTCCCGGCATCGCGCGCGGCGGCGTGCAACGCCTGACCGAGCACGTCGAACGTTCGGGACAGGCTCTGCGCACCGGTGAAGCCACCGGCGACGAGTGGCACACCTACGTCAGAAGCAGTCTGGGTTCCACTGCAGCACCGGATAGTGCGACGACGAGCCGTTCGGCAAGATCGCCCAGGTAGTCCCGGATTTCGCCGAGCGGCATGGGCGCGGAAGAGGTCGCTGATCGCCCGGGTCCACTCGCGAGCGGGGTCAGCCGGTGACGGAAAGGTGCGACCCCGATCACCGGATCTCTCTGTGTGGTCCTGTCCTAAGTCGTTGGCCCACCGATCACCACCCCACGGCAGGCATCACCCTACCGCCCGGTGAGCCTCGAGCGCGACACTCAGCTCTTCTCAGTGGGGGCGAGCCAGAGTGCTCCGGCTGGCGGTAGCCGGACCACCGCGGAGTAGGGCAGTCCGTGCCACGGCGTGTCGCTGGCGATCACCTCTCCGAGGTTCCCCACGCCGGAGCCCCCGTAACCTTCGGCGTCGGTGTTGAGCACCTCGAGCCAGCATCCTGGACGAGGTAGGCCGACCCGGTATTTCTCGTGCGGATGCCCGGCGAAATTCGCCAGGCAGGCGAGTACCGTGCCGTCATCGCCTAAGCGCAGAAAGCTCAGCACGTTGCCCCAGGCATCGTTGGCGTCGATCCACTCGAAGCCGGCTGGGCTGGTGTCTTGGCTGAACAGCGCCCGGTGTGATCGATAGGCGGCGTTGAGGTCCCCGACCAGCTGCAGCACACCGGCGTGCAGCGGATGGTGGCGCAGGTTCCAGTCCAACGACCGGTTCTCCGCCCACTCGGCGGGCTGACCGAGTTCACCGCCCATGAACAGCAACTGCTTGCCGGGATGGGCCCACATGTAGGCCAATAGGCACCGCAGGTTAGCGGCCTTGTTCCAGTCGTCGCCAGGCATCCGGCTCCACAGCGAGCCCTTACCGTGCACCACCTCATCGTGCGAGAGCGGCAACACGTAGTTTTCACTCCAGGCGTACATCAGCGAGAAGGTCATCGAATTATGGTGATAGCCACGGTGCACCGGATCGTGGCCGACGTAGTTCAGCATGTCGTGCATCCAGCCCATATTCCATTTGAAGCCGAAGCCTAGGCCGCCCACATGTGTCGGTCGGGTGACACCGGGCCAGGCGGTGGACTCCTCGGCAATCGTCACCACCCCGGGGTGTCGCTTGTATACGGTGGCATTCATCTCCTGCAGGAATGCGACGGCGTCCAGGTTCTCCCGCCCCCCGTGCTCATTGAGCGACCATTCGCCCGCCTTGCGGGAATAGTCGAGATAAAGCATTGACGCCACGGCGTCCACTCGGAGCCCGTCGAGGTGGAACTCCTCGAGCCAGAACAGCGCGTTGGCCACCAGGAAGTTGCGGACCTCGTTGCGCCCGTAGTCGAAGATCAGGGTGCCCCATTCCGGGTGCGCCGCACGCTGTGGATCGGGGTGTTCGTAGCACGGTGCACCATCGAATTGCGCTAGTGCCCACACATCGCGCGGGAAATGCGCGGGAACCCAGTCCATGAGCACGCCGATCCCCCCCGCATGCAGCGTGTCGACGAAGAAGCGGAAGTCGTCCGGACAGCCGTACCGCGCCGTCGGCGCGTAGTAGGAGGTGACCTGGTAGCCCCAGGAACCTCCGAAGGGGTGCTCGGCCACCGGCAGCAGCTCGACGTGGGTGAACCCGGTCGTGCACAGGTATTCGACCAGCTGCTGGGCCACCTCCCGATACCCCAGCCCCTGCTTCCAAGAACCCAGATGTATTTCGTAGACGCTCATCGGCTTGGTCGTCGGTTGACCCTGCGCCCGATCGGCGAGCCACTGATCGTCGCTCCACTCATGGGTTGACGGGCTGGCCACCACGGAGGCCGTGTTCGGCGGGACTTCGGTGGCGCGGGCCATCGGGTCGGCCTTCTCATGCCAGCTCCCATCAGGACCCAGCAGGCGAAACTTGTATCGGGTACCGGCACCGACGCCGGGCAGGAAGATTTCCCATACCCCGGTCGAGCCCAGCGAACGCAGCGGAGTGGCCACGCCGGACCAATCGTCGAAGTCCCCGCACACCCGGACCCCGCGGGCGTGCGGCGCCCACACCGCGAACGAGGTTCCCTCCACCACGCCACCCGGTGTGGAGTAGGCCCGCAGGTGCGCGCCGAGCACATCCCACAGCCGTTCGTGGCGGCCCTCCCGGATGAGGTGCAGATCGACCTCGCCCAGCGTGGGTAGCCAGCGGTACGGATCATCGATGATCTCGCTGTGGTCGCCGTAACGTACCCGCAGCCGGTAGTCACCAGGAGCGGGCATGAGGCCGTGGAAAAGGCCCCCGCCGTCGTGCTCCAACGGGTACTCTCCGCCGTCGGCGAGGACTGTCACCTCATCGGCATGCGACCGTAGCACCCGCACCGCGGTGCCGTCAGGGTGCGCGTGGGCGCCGAGCACCGAATGCGGGTCGTGGTGCTCGCCGGCCAGTAGCCGGCGCAGCTCGTCGGCCGGTGGCGCCGAGCTGGTGCGGTCTGGCGCGTGCACGGTCACGTCCTTCCCCCGGTTTGTCATGCTTCTAGTGTGTCGGCTTACGCGCGCATCTGCTGGGTGACCCTCGCCATGTGACCGCGGCGTTTCAGACCGTCAGCAGTGGCTGGGCAGGGGGCTCAGGCGTGAGCGGCAGTGAGGCGGGCGATGGCGGCTAGGGGAATGGGTAGCCACAGCGGACGGTTGCCGTGTTCGTAGGCGACCTCGTAGACGGCCTTGTCCAGCTCGAAGGCGCGCAGCAGCACGGCCTGCTTGCGAGGATCGGGGGCGACTTGGGCGTAGCCGTCGCAGAATGCGTCCTGGTTGCGGGTGCTCCAGGCGAGCGCGACCGCGGCGCGCTGCTCGGAGTCGGTCTCGCCCAGCGGCAGGTGGTTGGCGGCGTAGTCCAAGGAGCGCACCATCGCGGCGACGTCGCGCAGTACTGACGCGGGCGCAAAGCGGGCAGCGAGTGGCACCATCGGCTCGCCCTCAAAGTCGATCATTACCCAGCCGGTGACGCTGCGCAGCACCTGACCAAGGTGCAGGTCGCCATGTATCTGCTGCACCGACACCGGGCCCTCGACACCGCGCACCGCGTCGAACGATGCCCGTAGCTCGTCGGAGTACGTGGTCAGCTCAGGGACCTGCCCTAAAACGTCCGCCAGCCTGCGGTGCATACCGTCGGCCAACACGTCGAGATGCCCGGCCGGGGCCGGGGAGCTGCCCACCGCGGTGGCCAGGTCGGTATGCACGGTGGCTACCACCTGGCCCAACCGGTGCGCCTCCGAGGCGAAATCTCCGCCCACGTCCGCAGGGTCGGCATGTTCCACGGAGCCGGGTGCGCTCTCGATAAGCATGCTCTCGGCCAGCAGATCCCGCACGCTTGCGGTGGCCATCGCCCAGCCATCGGCGGCGTTTCGAAGGTATTCGGTAAGCATCCCGAAGGCGGCTGTCTCGGTGGTATCCAGCGGACCTTCGATGCTGCCCAGTGGCGCGGCGATGTGCTGACACCCCACGGCGGCCAACGCACGGTGGAGCTCGAGGTCCCGGTTGCGACCCGCGGCCACCTTGCGGAACAGCTTGAGGATGTAGGTCTGCCCGTAGACCAGTGAGGTGTTGGACTGCTCCGCCACCACCGGGCGGGAGCGCTGCTCGGTATCGAGCGTGACACCCGGCTCGGTGGCGAAGCGCAGCCCTTGCACCTCGGCGCCGCGGGCCATCAGGTCCAGCAGCACGGCGGTGAGCTCAACATCGTGCACCGCCTGGTACACCGCTTGATCACCGCTGGCGGCCACCCAGGCGTGCCCGAGGTTCTCGGGCAAGTCGCTGCGCGCCCCGAGCAGGAACTGGTAGCGGTCCCGGGGTGGCTCACCCTGGTCGACCTCGACAACGGCGTGCACCAGCCGCGGATCCGCACCGGCGAGATCGGTAGCGCGGACCGGGATGACCGCGTGGATTGGGCGGCCCTTACCGGCGAACCAGCGCTGCTCGGGCAACACCGCCGCTAGCGAGTCGGCGATGTCGGCGACCAGATCGATAGGGCTGATCACGCGTCACGCCCGATGTCTGGCAGCACGATCTGGAACCAGTAGAAGCCGTGGCCGGGCAGCGTAAGCAGGTAGGGCAGCTCACCGATCGGCGGGAAACGCACGCCGCCGGTCAGCTCGACCGGGATGCCATCCGCATACTCGGACAGGTCGAGCTCCACCGGTTGGGGGAAGCGGGACAGGTTGTTGATGCAGATGACGAGATCGTCACCGGTGTCGTGGTTGCCGACATGGTGGCGGCGGTAAGCCAGCACGCTCGGGTTGGAGGAGCCGAGCTCGTTGAAGTCGCCCAGTCCGAAGGCCGGGTGTTCGCGGCGCACCTGAATCATCCGCCTCGTCCAGTTCAGCAGCGACTGCGTTGACGTTGACTGCGCCTCAACGTTGATCGCCTGGTACCCGTACACCGGATCCATGATCACCGGCAAGTACATGCGCCCCGGATCACAGCTGGAGAATCCCGCGTTGCGGTCCGGGGTCCACTGCATCGGGGTGCGTACCGCATCCCGGTCGCCGAGCCAGATATTGTCCCCCATCCCTATCTCGTCACCGTAGTACAGCACGGGAGAGCCGGGCAGCGACAGCAGTAACGCGGTGAACAGCTCCAGCTGGTTACGGTCGTTGTCCAGCAGTGGCGCCAGCCGTCGACGGATGCCGATATTCGCCCGCATCCGAGGATCCTTGACGTACTCGCTATACATGTAGTCGCGCTCCTCGTCGGTGACCATTTCCAGGGTCAGCTCGTCGTGGTTGCGCAGGAAGATGCCCCACTGGGCGCCGGACGGGATGGGGGGAGTCTGGGCGAGGATCTCCGAGATCGGGAACCGGGACTCCCGGCGGACTGCCATAAAGATGCGCGGCATCAGCGGGAAATGAAAGGCCATGTGGGCTTCGTCGCCGCCCACTGCGGGGTCGCCAAAGTATTCCACCACGTCAGCGGGCCATTGATTGGCCTCGGCCAGCAGCACCCGGTCGGGGTACTCGTCGTCAACCACCTTGCGGCAGCGCTTAAGAAATTCATGGGTACGGGGCAGGTTCTCGCAGTTGGTGCCCTCCTCCTCGAACAGGTAGGGCACCGCGTCCAGCCGGAAGCCATCGATACCCAGATCCAGCCAGAAGCGCAGCACATCGAGCATGGCCGCACCGACCGCAGGGTTGTCGTAGTTGAGGTCGGGCTGATGGGAGAAAAACCGGTGCCAATAGAACTCGCAGCGCACCGGGTCATAAGTCCAGTTCGATGTCTCAGTGTCGACGAAAATGACCCTGGCATCCGGGTAACCGGTGTCCTTGTCGCTCCAGACGTAATAGCCGCCGTAGGGCCCTTGCGGCTCACGGCGGGACTCCTGAAACCAAGGGTGCTGGTCAGAAGTGTGGTTCATGACCAGATCGGTGATCACTCGGATGCCTCGCTTGTGCGCCTCGTTGAGCAGCTCCACGAAGTCCTCAACGGTGCCGAACTCGGGCAACACGGCCCGGAAATCGGAGATGTCGTAACCACCGTCGCGCAAGGGGGACGCATAGAACGGCGGCAACCACAGGCAGTCGACGCCCAGCCACTCCAGGTAGTCGAGCTTGTGGGTCAGACCGATCAGATCGCCGGTGCCGTTGCCGTCGTGGTCGTGAAACGCGCGAACCAGCACCTCGTAAAAGACCGCGCGCTTGTACCAGTACGGGTCGGTAGGAGCGGCCCTCGCGTGGTCGAAGTCGTCGGCTTGTGGTTCTACCAGGTAGCCGTCGGACAGCACTGCCTCACCGGTGTGCGGGACCCCTCCCAGGTCGGAGTTGCGCTCGGTGCGGAAGTCGGCAGACGACATCAGCGGTGACCTTCGTGAGAGGGTGAACGGGGTTGTCGCGTGGGCCGGAAGTACACAGCGGGACTGCACCAGTCGTACCGGTCCGAGCCCGGCAATGCAAAGGAAACTTCGCTACCGTCCGGAGAACGCCTTTGGCGGCTCGGACGTGATCGGAAGGGTGGGCGGATGGTAGGTGACCGGGTGCCGGTACGGCGGTTGCCGGCCTGGACCTGGGCCGAGCAGCAGCCTACCTGGCGCGACGCCCGCCCGGGGTTGATCGAGGCGGCGCTGAAACGGGCGCAGGCCCGACCCTCGGGCAACTGGTTTGTGCTCGCCGCGAGCCGGCAGGTCCGCGGCGATCGACCTTTTGGGCGGACCATCGCGGGTGTCGAGGTGGTGGCCTGGCGCACCCCTGACGGCGCGCTGCACGCCGGCCCTGGGGAGTGTCCACACCTGGGGGCACCATTGTGCCGGGCTGCGGTGACGGGCGGCGAACTGGTGTGCCGCTGGCATGGCCTCGCGATCGGAGCGCGCGGCGTGCCGGGGTGGGACCCGTTGCCGGCCCACGACGACGGGGTGCTGGCCTGGGTGCGATTGGACGCGGTGGGCGGGGAGGATCCGCTACCCGCACCGGTGCTGTTCCGCCGGCCTGACCCGCAGACCAGCCTGGATGCAGTATTCACCGGGATCGGCCGCTGCGAGCCGGAAGACGTGGTCGCCAACCGGCTCGACCCGTGGCACGGCAGCTGGTTTCACCCGTATTCCTTCGTCGGCTTGCGGGTGATCGAGGAACCTACCGAGCAAGCTGACCAGTTCGTGATCGAGGTGGCGTTCCGGCTGACCCGGAGGTTCGGGGTTCCGGTGCGGGCCGTGTTCAGCTGTCCCGAACCGCGCACGGTGGTGATGGACATTCTGGATGGAGAAGGTGCTGGCAGCGTTGTGGAGACCCACGCCGTCCCGCTAGGCGTCGACGATGCCGGTCATCCCCGCACCGCGGTGATCGAGGCGACCATCGCCAACTCGCCCCGCCCGGGCTTCGCCGTTGCCCGCCGCGGCGCGCCGCTGATGCGCCCGGCGATGCGCTGGGCGGCCGCCCGGTTGTGGCGTGATGACCTGGCCTATGCGCGACGTCGCTACGAGTTGCGCACCACCGGACGGTGACCAGGCTGAGCTTTGACCTACCCGAACCGGGCCGCGGCGGCGCGCAGCGGGGCGAGCCGGCCCCGGACCGGCACCGTCCACAGCGGATGGCCGCGCAACCGCCACTGTCCTAGCAGCGCGTCGGCGGCGAGGAATCCACTGGTCGCTGCGCGTTCCATCAGCGCAACGGGGAGGTCGACCCGGGTCAAGTCCCCGGCGAGCACCACGTTCGGATCGGGGGTGGTGACGGTGGGTCGATCGCCGAAGGTCCCCGGCGCGAACAGCGGGCAGTCGGCGCGCACCTCGTGGCGCTCGTCGATGATCGTGGCGGTGGCCGTCTCCGGGTAGACCCGCCGCAGCTCGTCGACGAGCTGGCGCTTGGCTTGCCGCGGGTCCCCGGTCAGCGCGTAGGCGTGTAGTTCCACCACCGAGCCACCGGTGCGCCGGGCCCAGCGGGCCGCCTCACCCTCGAACCGTTCCAGCACGCTGACGTTGTCCAGCGGCCCGAATCCGCTGGTGCCGAGGAACCCGGGCCGCTCCGGGTTCACCGGCCGATTCAGCCACAGCCGGGATACCAGGAACGGCGGGGCGGTGCGCAACCGTGCGATGCGTGCCCGCCAGGGCGCTTCGCCGAGCGAGGGTGAGGCGGCGAGCAGCGTCTGCAATCCGGTCACATCGGCGGCGAGCACCACCGCGTCGACCTCCGCGTGGTCCCCGCCAGCGTGGACAGCGAAGCGACGCTCGCGTCCCGGTGTCACCCGCTCGACGGCCAGGCCCGCGCACACCGACACCCCCAGCTCGGCCAGGTAACCACCCATCGGGTCCCACAATGACTGCGGGAACGGTTCGGGGGTCACGTCGAACACCAGGCCCTCGGCTGAGCCAAGGAAGTAGATGTGGAACATCGTGGCTAGCTCGGCCGCCGAGAGCTCCCGGGGATCGGCGAAAAAGCTGCGGGAGAACACCGAGAACGCCAGGTGTCGGGCGGCATCCGGGAAGCGCAACCGCTCCAGGAACGTCATCGCGTCCTGGTCGTCCAACCGCCGGTAGACCTCCGGCACTGACACGTCGACCAGCGGCAGTGCTGCCACCGGATCGATCCGGGTTACCAGGTCCCGCCACTGGAACGTCGGGCTCAACAGCGCGAAGGCCAGCGCGTTCCACGGTGGCGTGCGCGGCAGACCCTGGAAGGTGTCGCGATGGCCGTCGGCGTCGATCAGTGGATAATCCGTCATCGGCACCAGCGCTCGACCCAACGGATCGGCCCGGCGTAGCAGCGCCCGCAAGTTGTAGTACTGCCGGAAGAAGGCGTGGAATCCGCGACTCATCGTGGCTGCGGATCCATCGGCCAGCATGATCGGCCAGCCGCGCAACCGGCCGCCGAGCTGAAGCTCCCGCTCCAGCAGCTGCACTCCCACGCCACGCTCGGCCAGTGCCACGGCGGCCGCGATGCCGGCGATCCCACCGCCCACGACGGCGACCCGCGGAGGTTGTCCCTCTGGCCGTAGCCGACCAGCCCGTGGCGGGTGCAGTACGGCCCGGCGGTCGCGGCCCGGCCGTTGCCCATTGCCGACGCGGTCGGCTGCCATTACGCCGGCCGCCGGGCCACAACGGTGTGCACGATGCCGCGTTCCCAACCCGGCATCGTGTCGATCTGGGGGTCGGTTAGACCGTGCCTGCGCAACCGGGCGGCCAGCGCGTCGACGGTGTCAAAACGCAGCACACTGCGCCACAGGTACCGGTAGAGCCCCGCCCGGCCGGTGACCACCTTCCCAGCTGGGATGATCACGCTCCAGCACACTGCGGTCCAGATCGCTGCGCTCCGCGGCCGACCGTCGAGTGCGTAGTCGTGCACCGCCAGCGGCGCCCCCGGCGCCAGCTGATCGCACAGCCGGGCCAACACCGGGTCGGGAGCGGGCAGGTTGCGCACCAGGTATGCGGCGAAGATGCCGTCGAACGGTCCCTGTACCCCGGCGTCGGCGAGCTCCTCGGCCCGGGCGTGTACGAACGACACCCGCGCTGGCCAGTCGGCCTGTCGGGCCTTGGCGAGCATGCCGGCCGATGCGTCCACTGCAGTGATCCTGGCCTGTGGCGCGGCCGCGAGCAGTGCCAAGGTCGACGCCCCGGTGCCGCAACCCAGGTCCAGCAGGTGCAGCCCGGCGCCGCCTGAGCCGTTCATGACGCCAGGAATCTGCATCCGGCGGGCGGACCGGGACAAGTTGCTGTAGTAGCCCGGGCTCGCGCCGACCAACCGGTCGTAAGTTGCCGCGGCAGCGTCGAACTCACTCGTTACGTCGATCGTCACGAAAGCAGCCTACGGTGGGCGCAGCCACAGGATGTGGGCCACGGCCCGCCAGGGTTGCAGCTGCACGAAGTTGACCTGGCTCCAGCTGTAGGTCTCGCCACTGACCTCGTCGTGCACGAGGACGCGGTCCAGCCGGTCCAGTCCCAGCGCAGGCATATCCAGCACGACAATTCCGCTCACCGTGTTGAACGGCTCCAGGGTGACCACGCAGATCACGGTGTCACCGGTGGCAGGATCGGTCTTCGAATACGCCAGAAGTGACGGATTGTCCACGAGGTGAAACCGCAGGGTGCGTAGCTGCTGCAGGGCCGGATGCGCCCGCCGGATTGCGTTGAGCCGGGTTAGCCACGGCTCCAGCGATCGTCCTTGAGCTAACGCGCCGGCGAAGTCCCGAGGGCGCAGCTGGTATTTCTCGCTATCCAGATACTCCTCACTGCCCGGCGCCACTGCGGTGCTCTCGAACAGCTCGAAGCCGGAGTAGACACCCCACGAGGGAGACAGCGTCGCGGCCAGTGCGGCCCGAATGGCGAACATACCGGGGCCGCCCTGCTGTAGTGACTCGTGCAGGATGTCCGGGGTGTTGACGAAAAAGTTCGGTCGCATTTCGTCTGCGCGGGAGGCCAGCTCCGTCGCGTACTCGGTGAGCTCCTGCTTATCGGTGCGCCAGGTGAAGTAAGTGTAGGACTGGGTAAACCCAAGCCGGGCCAGCCCGTAGAGCCGCGCCGGGCGGGTGAATGCCTCGGCTAGGAAAAGTACATCCGGGTGGCGATCCTTGACCTGCCAGATCAGCCACTGCCAGAAGTCCGGCGGTTTGGTGTGCGGGTTGTCTACTCGGAAGATGCGCACCCCGCGCTCTACCCAGAACAACATTACCCGCAGCATCTCGAGATAGATACCACGGGGGTCGGAATCGAAGTTGAGCGGGTAGATGTCCTGGTAGCGCTTGGGTGGGTTCTCTGCGTAGGCGATCGTCCCGTCCGGGCGAGTGGTGAACCACTCCTGGTGTTCCTTGGCCCATGGGTGATCCGGCGCGCATTGCAGCGCGTAATCCAGAGCGACCTCCATACCGAGCTCGCCGGCCCTTGCGACGAAGGTTTCGAAGTCCTCCAACGTACCCAGCCGGGGGTGCACCGTGTCGTGCCCGCCCTCGACCGAGCCGATCGCCCAGGGCGAACCGACGTCGTCGGGGCCGGCCTGCATGGTGTTGTTGGCGCCTTTGCGGTTTACCTCGCCGATCGGGTGGATCGGCGGCAGGTACACCACGTCGAAGCCCATCTTGGCGATCCGGTCCAGCTCACCGGTGGCGGTCGCGAAAGTTCCGTGTACCGGGTTGCCGTGCGCGTCCCAGCCGCCGGTGGACCGGGGAAAGAACTCATACCAGGAGCTGAACAGGGCGCGCGGGCGATCCACCCACACCTTGTGCGAACCGCCCTTGGTGATCAGATCACGGAGTGGGTCGGCGGTGAGAACCTGGATCACCGGCTCGCCGAGCGCCGGTCCGACCCGCTCGGACAGCGGCAGCCCGACGTCCCGCAGCGCCGCCGCCGCAGTGCTCAGCACCGCGCGGTGAACCTGCTGGCCGGGCCGGCGAGTCGCTCGCTCCAGCAACCGGGCGCCCGTGATCAGGTCATTCTCCAACTCGGCTGCGGTCTGACCAGCGTCGATCTTCACCTCGATCGCGTGCCGCCAGGTCTCCCAGGGATCGGCCCAGCCATCCACCCGGAAGCTCCACCAGCCCACCTCGTCAGCCACTACGGTCGCGATGAACTGGTCGGTACCCGCCGGGCCGGGCTGCATCCGAAGCTGGCTGGCCTGGTTGCCCGGACCGCGCCAGACCACCGTGGCGCCCACCGCGTCGTGGCCCTCACGCCAGACCGTGGCGCAGACCGGAACATGCTCGCCGACCACCGCTTTGCTGGGATGCCTCCCGCACGAGACCACGGGCGTCACATCATCGATGGCGATCCGACCACTCACCGCTGTCGCCCCTTTCCCTCGGTCCTGACCTCGGTCTCCAGTCTGCCGGGATCGGCCGGCCGGTGCGCGTCGGGTGTGCCACTCGCGACGTCACCGCGTTGTGCGTCGGAGAACTTCGGGGCGCCGGATAAAGTCCGCCCATGAGAGCACTGCGCCGGTTCACCGTCCGTGCCCAGCTGCCGGGACCGCTGGCAGCGCTGGAGACGCTGGCCGCCAACCTGCGGTGGAGCTGGCACCCGCCGACCCAGGACCTGTTCGCCTCGTTAGACGAACGCACCTGGGCCGCCGTCAACGGGGATCCGATGCGGCTGCTTGGTGAGATTCCCCCCCGTCGACTCACCGCGCTGGCCGCTGATGAGACGGTGGTGGCCCGCACCCACGCGCTGGCCGAGGATCTGCGCCGCTACCTCGACGATCCCCGCTGGTATCAGCAGCGCCAAGGCGGTTCGCCGGCCGCGATCGCGTACTTCTCCATGGAGTTCGGCGTTTCGGAGGTGTTGCCGTTCTACTCCGGTGGCCTGGGTGTGCTGGCGGGCGACCACCTCAAGGCGGCCTCAGACCTGGGAGTGCCGCTGATCGGCGTCGGTTTGCTCTACGGCTCGGGCTACTTCCGCCAGTCGTTGTCGCTGGACGGTTGGCAGCTGGAGCATTACCCAGTCCTGGATCCGCAGGGCCTGCCGCTGCACCTACTGGTTGACGCCGCCGGCGCGCCGTTGCTGGTGCACGTCAACGTGCCCTGCGGACGGGTGCTGAGCGCGCGGATCTGGCGAGCTGACATCGGGCGGGTTCCGCTGCTGCTGCTGGACTCAGACATCGAGGGCAATCCCGATGATCTCCGCGGAGTCACCGACCGGCTCTATGGCGGCGACCAGGACCATCGGATCACCCAGGAAATCCTCGCCGGGATCGGCGGGGTCCGTGCCGTGCGGATGTTCTGCCAGCTCACCGGGCATCCCGAACCTGAGGTGTTCCACACCAACGAGGGCCACGCCGGCTTTCTCGGCCTGGAGCGGATCAGTGAGCTGATCACCGACAACGGGCTGGGCTTTGACGAGGCCTTGACTGCGGTGCGTGCCGGCACCGTGTTCACCACGCACACCCCGGTGCCCGCCGGGATAGACCGCTTCCCGGTCGACCTGGTGCGCCACCACTTCGTCGTATCATCAAGCGCTGGGTTTTCGAACGACGCCGCGCTGCTGCCTGGCGTCGACGTCAACCGGGTGCTGGCACTGGGCGCCGAGGACCACGGCGGGATGTTCAACATGGCGCATATGGGGCTGCGGCTGGCTCAGCGCGCCAACGGCGTCTCGCAGCTGCACGGCGTCGTGTCCCGGGCGATGTTCCGCGGGCTGTGGCCACAGTTCGACGTCGAGGAGGTGCCGATCGGATCGGTCACCAACGGCGTGCACGGCCCGACCTGGGCGGCGCGCGAACTCGCCGGTGTGCTCGGGGAGTCCGACGATGGCAGTGCCGCCCTGCCGCCGCCCGACTCGGTTTTGTGGGACCTACGCTGCATCCTGCGCGCAAAACTGGTGCAAGAGGTGCGCCGGCGGGTCCGGGCTGCCTGGTTGGAGCGCGGCGCCTCCGCCCCCGAGCTGGGTTGGACGTCGCGAATCTTCGACCCCCAGGTGCTCACGATGGGTTTCGCCCGCCGGGTCCCTACCTACAAGCGGCTCACTCTGATGCTTCGTGACCCCGAACGCCTACGAGCCTTGCTGCTGGATCCGCAGCGTCCGGTGCAGTTGATCATTGCCGGCAAGTCCCACCCCGCTGACGACGGCGGCAAGGCGCTGATCCAGCAGGTGGTGCGGTTTGCCGACTCGCCGGACGTCCGGCACCGGATAGCGTTCCTGCCCGACTACGACATGTCGATGGCCCGGTACCTGTATTGGGGCTGCGATGTATGGCTGAACAACCCGCTGCGGCCGTTGGAGGCGTGTGGCACATCGGGGATGAAGTCCGCGCTCAACGGTGGGCTCAACCTGTCAATCCGGGACGGCTGGTGGGATGAGCTCTACGACGGCCACAACGGCTGGGCCATCCCCACCGCCGACGGCGTCGAGAACCCGGAGCGGCGTGACACCCTGGAGGCCAACGCGCTCTATGAACTGATCGCAACGCACCTCATCCCCGAGTTCTACGACCGTGGCGCCGACGGCGTGCCGACCAGTTGGGTCACCATGGTGCGCCACACGCTGGCCACGTTGCGCCCGCAGGTCCAGGCCTGCCGGATGGTGCAGGAGTACGTGGAGCGCCTCTACGCGCCGGCCGCAGAATCGGCCGCGGCGGTGTGCGCCGACTCTTTCGCCGGGGCCCGCAAGCTGTCGCGATACCGGCTGCGGGTCGGTGCCGCCTGGCCTCGAGTGCGGGTCGCGCAGGTGGACATCTCGGGCCTGCCGGACACCCCGGAGCTGGGCTCGGAAATGACGGTCCGCGCGGTGGTCGTGTTGGCCGGGCTGAAGCCGTGTGACGTGGACGTCCAGGTCGTGGTCGGGCGGGTGGACGACCGGGAGGAGTTGCAGGACCCGCTCGTGGTGACCATGCAGCCGGTTGGTGACGCGGATGGCGAGAGCGACCGATTCGAGGCGACGTTACGGCTGCCGCACGCCGGATTGGTCGGATACACCGTGCGCGTCCTGCCCCAACATCCCCTGATGGCCGCTCCAGCCGAGTTCGGCCTCCTGCACCTAGCCACCTGAACCTTGCTCATGGCAATGTGTCGTAGGCCACAGATCATATGGCGCGAAGTCACACAGACAGTGATCATGCGGGCGGGGATCACCCGCGGACAGCGCGGAAAAGCAGGAGGGTTCGGGCCGGGACTGTCATCCGGGTGCCCGGACGCCGGCTTCGCGGATGGGCGGGCACACCGTCCTTGGATCCGGTGTCCAGCACCAGTTCGTACCGCTCGCCATACTCCCGATCCGGTAGCGTGAGCATGATCGGGTGCGCGTCGGCGTGCAGCACCAGTAGCCACGAGTCGGTGGCCGGGGGTGGCGGGTGGGACCGCACGTCGGTGCCGTCGATCCACATGCTGAGCGTCCGAAGATCGCCGTCTCGCCAGTCGTCGAGCTCCATGGAGCGCCCGTCGGGACGCAACCAGACCAGGTCGGGCGCGCCGCGAGGAGTCGTGCGGCCCTCGAAGAACTCCGGTTGGCGCAACGCCGGCGTCGTGGTGCGCAGCGCAAGCAGGTGGCGAGTGAAAGCGGTCATCATCTCGCTGTCCGGATCGGTGAACCACGCCAGCCAGGAGGTCTCGTCGTCGAGCCGGTAAGGATTGTTGTTGCCGCCCTGGGTGCGCCAGCGTTCGTCGCCGGCCAGCAACATGGGCGTGCCGGTGGACAGCATCAGGGTGGCCAACAGGTTGCGCGCCTGGCGCGCGCGCAGGCTGCGTACCGCCGGATCGTCGGTTTGCCCTTCGACACCGCAGTTCCAGGAGCGGTTGTCGTTGGTGCCATCGGTGCCGCCCTCACCATTGGCCTCGTTGTGTTTGCGGTTGTAGGAGACCAGGTCCCGCAGCGTGAACCCGTCGTGAGCGGTGACGAAGTTGATCGATGCCCACGGCCGCCGTCCGCTTGCCGCGTAGAGGTCCGAGCTGCCCGCCAGCCGGGAGGCGAGCTGGCTGACGCCGGGGACGCCACGCCAGAAGTCGCGAACGACGTCGCGGTAGCTGCCGTTCCACTCACTGAAATGCACGCCGAACCCACCGACCCGGTAGCCGTCGCGAGTGGCGTCCCAAGGCTCGGCGATGAGTTTGCGGGTGCGCAGTAGCGGGTCGGAGGTGATCGCGGTCAGCAGGGGCGCGACGGGATCGAACGGACCGCCCCGGGGGCGCCCCAGCACACTGGCCAGGTCAAGGCGGAACCCGTCGACGCCCAGCTCGGAAGCCCAGTACCGCAGTGCGTCGGTAACCAGCGCGATCACTGTGGGCGAGCCGCTGTCCAGGGTATTGCCGCAGCCGGTGAGGTCATGCCGGAGGTAATAGGCGGGCGCATCCAACCCGCGGTAGGCCAGGGTAGGCCCGTCCACGCCACCCTCACAGGTGTGATTGGCCACCACGTCGACGATGACTTCCAGGCCCGCGGCGTGCAGCGCGGCCACCATCGTGCGGAACTCCGCCACCTCCTCGCCGGGCACTGCGGCGTATCCCGGATGCACCGC
>JBHEMR010000019.1:0-6335 GCA_046262495.1 Pseudonocardiaceae bacterium
GAGCTCGTGGTGAAAATCCCCGCGCTGTTCGGGACTTGAGCAGTGAAACCAGTCAACCCGGGAGCTGGATGCGCAGGGCCGCTCCAGGCTCGGACCGTTGGAGCAACTCCACCCGCCCGCCGTGGGCTGCGGCGATCTCACTCACCAGCGCCAGCCCGAGGCCGTAACGTCGCCTACTCTGCGATGGCACAGGCCTGCCGGAGACGAACCGCTCGAACAGCCGTGGCGCCAGTTCGGGATCGATCCCCGGGCCGTCGTCGCAGACATCGACGAGGACATGCCCATTGCGGGTGTGCACCGCCACGGTCACTTCATGCTCGGCGTGCCGCACGGCGTTGTCCACCAGCGCCGTGACCGCGCGCCGCAATGCGACCGGCGAGCCCGGCGCCCGGACCGGCTCGGCATCGGCTTGCGGGCCGGTCAGCCGGATGTTTCGCTCAGCCGCCTGCGCGGCCGCTGCGGCGAGCACTCCGGTGGCGAGCTCAGTAAGGTCGACCGCCTGACGGGGTTGCGAGGCGACCGGGTCCGCGGCCACTAGTAGATCCTCGAGGATCTCGCCGAGCCGGGTGCTGTCGGCGATGATGCCCTCGACGTCCGGCAGTAGCGCAGTGGGCCCAGCCTCTACACCGCTGCGCAGCCGCCGGCGGAGCAGTTGGGCGCGGGTGCTGAGCAGGGTCACCGGGGTCCACAACTCGTGCCCGGCGTCGGCGACGAACCGGTGCTGCAACGCCAGCGCGGCGGACAACGGCCGCAGTGCGCGGTGCCCCAGCCAGGTCCCGGCCGCCGCGGCGAGCAGCAGCCCGACCCCGCTACAGACGAGCAAGGTAGCGATCAGCTGGTCACGTTCGGTGTGGTTCGCGGTGAGGTCCAGGATTCCCTGCGCGACTGTGCCGTCAGGCTGGCGCAGGGTCTCGATCCGGTACTCCACGTTACCGATCTGAAGCTCCGCGGATTCCCGGGCGCCCGGCGTTACGGCCCGGGCGAGCGCCTGGATGTCCGGTAGCCCCGCAGGCATCCCCGGGGTGACCGCGGTCCGGTCGGGCCGCTGCAGGGCGAGCCAGATCCCGGCGGGCGGGTCGATCGCGTCGTCGGCGCGGGTCACGGCCGCGTCGAGCAGGGTGGTGGCGGCGTGACGCTGGCTGCTGAGCACCACGGCGACGGCAGCGGCGGACAGCAATACAACGATCGCCGCGGCGAGCAGCGCGGCCTGCAACCCGAGCCGTATCGCCGCACGGCGCAGCAGTACGGACTCGACGCGGGAGGCCCAGGTCATGGTCACGGGTCCCGGCCGAGGCGGTAACCGCGGCCGCGCACGGTGTCGACGATGCCTCTCCCGAGCTTGCGCCGCAGATAGTGTACGTAAGTGTCGACCACGATCGCGCTTTCCGCTTCGGGGAACACGCCGGTGAGCAGCTCGGCGCGGCTGAATATCTGTCCAGGTCGACCGGCCAGTGTGGCCAGCAACCCGCACTCCCGTTCTGAAAGCTGCACCGGTTCGGCGCCGGCGCCCGCGTGGTCCCCGGCGGCGGAGACCTCGCGGGTATCGAGGTCGAGTCGGTATCCGCCGACCGGCAGCATCCGGGCGACGTCGAGGTGGCGCCGACGCAGCGCCCGCAGCCGGGCGAGCAGTTCATCAACATCGAAGGGTTTAGCCAAGTAGTCCTCGGCGCCAGCGTCGAGCCCGGTGACCCGGTCTGCGGCGGTGCCGCGCGCGGACAGGACCAGCACCGGGGTGGTGACCCCGTGGCGGCGCCACTGTCTCATCAGGTCCAGGCCCTCGATGGCCGGTAACCCCCGGTCCAACACGATCACGTCGTAGCTGCGCGTGAGCCCCAGGTGCAGACCCCGCTGCCCGTCGCCGGCGACGTCGACGTGGTAGCCCTCGTCAGTGAACAGCGCGGCGAGGATGGCGCTGAACTCAGGTTGATCCTCGACGAGGAGCAGCGGAAAACCGCCGGTGGTGGGTGGCGGGGTCGAGTCCACAGCGGCCATCTTCGTCCCCGCTGGGATCCGGGTACAGCGGAAGCGCGCATTGTCGGACTTCCCAGAATTTTCCAAGGCAGCTCTAAAAATCCCGGGGCATGCTGAGGCCATGAACCGCTCTCAAACTGGTGCGGCCGGCCGCCCGCGAACGCGGTCCTCGACGAGTCGCCCAAGTGACCCGTCGGTAGGAAACCAACCCCCTACGGGGATGCCACAGTCAGCCGCCCACTCCGGTCGTGCCGCAGGAAATAGCCTGGTTGCCCGGATGGTCGGCGTACTGGGGTGCCTGGCAGTTGCCGCTATTCACGTCATCGACCAAGGTGGCGTGCCCGGCTCGAAGGGCCCGGAATATGTCCAGATCTTGTACTACGCGTTGGAAGTCGCTGCCGTCTTGGTGGCGGTGCTGCTGCTGACCAAGCACGCACGAGCGGGGTGGTTGCTCTCGCTGGGAGTGGCAGCCGGCCCCATCGTGTGCTATGTGCTCTCCCGCGGACCAGGGATGCCTGACTACACCGATGACATCGGCAACTGGGCCGAACCCCTCGGGGTTGTCAGCCTCCTCGTCGAGGGCATCCTGCTGATCCTCGCCGCAGCGTTGCTGGTTGCCATGGCCCGACGCTCGCCCTGAGGCGCAAGCCATCTGAGTAGCGGTCGCCGCGAGGATTGCGGCATGACGGGATTCGAGCAGTTCGACTACGTCGTCGTCGGCGGTGGTTCAGCGGGGTGCGTGCTGGCGGCCCGGCTGTCGGAGAATCCGTCGGTCACGGTGTGCTTGCTTGAGGCCGGCCCGTCGGACGTCGACGACCCAAAGATCCTGGCGCTGGAGCGGTGACCGCAGCTGCTCGGTTCCGGCTATGACTGGGATTATCCGATCGAGCCGCAAGCTCACGGCAACAGCTTCGTGCGGCATTCTCGGGCCAGGATGCTCGGGGGCTGCTCGTCGCACAATTCGTGCATCGCGTTCTGGACGCCACGCGAGGACCTCGACGAGTGGGCCGCGATGGGGTGCACGGGCTGGAGCGCCGACGACTGTTGGCCGCTGATCGCGCGGTTGGAGAACAACGACGGCCCGGGCGATCATCACGGCCGCGCCGGCCCCGTGATGCTGCGGCAGATCCCGCCGCATGACCCGTGCGGTGTCGCGGTGCTGGCCGCCGCGGCCGCGATCGGGTTG
Source organism: Pseudonocardiaceae bacterium (assembly GCA_046262495.1). Taxonomy (GTDB): domain Bacteria; phylum Actinomycetota; class Actinomycetes; order Mycobacteriales; family Pseudonocardiaceae. The sequence continues at coordinate 3,158 of JBHEMR010000019.1, forward strand.
CCCACCGTGCGCTTCAACGAAGGCGCCACGGTCACCGAGGGAGCCGGCTTCTTCCAGATCAACGCCGACGCCCGCAACATCCGCGTCTCATCCTCACGTGGGTACCTGCACCCGATCATTGGTCGGCGGCGCAATCTGGTCGTGCGTACCGACGCCTGGGTCAAGCGGGTGCTCTTCGACGCCCACAAGCGGGCGACCGGCGTCGAGTATCTCGAATCGGGCCGGTATGCCACCGTGCAGGCCCGCCGGGAGGTGATCCTGTCCGCCGGGGCGATCGATACTCCCAGGTTGCTCATGCTGTCCGGCATCGGCCCGGCCGAGCACCTGCGTGGCGTCGGCATCGACGTGCTGGTCGACAGCCCTGGCGTCGGGTCCAACCTCGACGACCACGTCGAGGGCCTGGTGATGTGGGAGGCGTCGCGCCCGATGGTCACCCGCTCCACGCAGTGGTGGGAGATCGGGCTGTTCACCCGGACCGAACCGGGCCTTGACCGTCCCGACCTGATGATGCACTACGGCTGCGTGCCCTTCGACCTGAACACCGTGCGCTGGGGCTACCCGACCACGTCCAACGGCTTCTGCCTGACACCGAACGTCACCCGCGGCCGGTCCCGGGGGACGGTCCGGCTACGGTCACGTGACTTTCGGGACCGGCCGAAGGTGGACCCCCGTTACTTCACCGATCCGCAGGGCCACGACCTCGCCGTGATGCTCGCCGGGATCACGCTCGCCCGCAGGATCGCTGCGCAGCCAGCGTTGCGAAACTGGATCGAACGGGAACTGGCACCCGGGCCAGACGCGGTCACCGACGACGAGCTGATCGACTACATCGGTAAGACCCACAACACGGTCTATCATCCCGCGGGCACGGCCAGGATGGGTGCCGCCGACGATCCGGCGGCCGTGCTCGATGCGCGGCTGCGAGTCAGGGGTGTGGCCGGGCTGCGCGTCGCCGACGCGTCCGTCATGCCGTTCCTGCCAGCGGTCAACCCGAACATCACCATCATGATGATCGGGGAGAAGGCCGGTGACCTGGTCGCGTGGGACACGGGTCAGCGCTGAGCGGCAAGCGCTGCGACGAGGCGGTCCACCGCGGTGCCCAGACCCCATCTCTGTTGCAGCGCGGTGAGCGCGGCTGGGTTGGCGGGCTCTGCGGGCAGCGTGTCGTCACGATCCCGCCGCACCGGGGCGTCGGTCGCCACCCGCACGACGCTGGGGGCCAACTCCAGGTAGTCCCGGGACGTCCGCAGCTTAGCCCGGATCCCTGCCGCGAGCGCCGATTGGGGATCATCCAGCGCCGCAAGCAGTCCTTCCACCGAGCCGAATCGGCTGATCAGCGTGGCGGCGGTCTTCTCGCCGATTCCGGGTACCCCGGGCAGGCCATCGGACGGGTCACCGCGCAGCGTGGCCAGATCCGCATAGCCGGGCCCGGCGCCGGTTTCCGGCAACCCGTAGCGGCTTGCGAGCTCAGCCGGGCCAATCACCTCGGCTTTGGCCAGCCCCCGCCCGACGTAGATCACCTGCACCGGAGTCGGCTCGCTGCGTACCACCTGAAACAGGTCCCGGTCGCCGCTGACGACCTCGACGGGGTGGCGGCGCTCGACCGCGACCAGCGTGCCGATCACGTCATCGGCCTCGTACCCGCCCGCGCCCGCGGTGGCCAGGCCCGCAGCGGCCAGCACTTCGAGGATCAGCGGGACCTGTGGGCTCAGGGTGTCTGGCACCTCCTCGACGTCGGGAGCGCCGGGCCCGGTCTGCTCGGCGACCCGGTGCGCCTTGTAAGAGGGGAGCGCAGCGACCCGGAAGGCCGGTCGCCAGTCCAAGTCCAGGCAGGCGACCAGCCGGGATGGCCGGCGCTGCTCGATCAGCCGGGCGACCATGTCGGTGAACCCTCGCACGGCGTTCACGGGGGTACCGTCCGGAGCACTGATCGACTCCGGGACTCCGTAGTAGGCCCGGAAGTACAGGCTTGCGGCATCGATGAGCAGCAGGGGTGTGGCCATGAGGGCAGAGCCTGCCAGCTCCCGACCCCAGCCGGTCCTAGGCTTGAGGTGTGCCCGCCCAACTCGACACCCTCACCGCCCGCCTGACCCGCACCTGTGACGCCACCCGGGGGGCCGGCTTGGACGCCCTGCTGATCACTCCCGGCCCGGACCTGCGCTACCTGCTGGGGGTCGGCGGTGAGTCCCACGAGCGGCTGACCTGCTTGGTCTTGCCCGCTGACGGCGACCCAGTGCTGGTGGTGCCGGCGCTGGAACGGCCGGGGCTGGACGGCACGCCAGTGCCCCAGCTCGGTCTAGAGATCGCCGAGTGGACCGACGGGCAAGACCCGTATGCCTTAGTCGCCGCTGCGCTGTGCAGGTCCGGGTCGCCGGTGACCCGGGCCGGGGTGGGGGACGCGATGCCCGCGGCGCATGTGCTGGCGCTGCGCGACGCGCTGCCGGCCTGCGAGCAGAAGCTTGCGTCGACGGTGCTGGCGCAGCTGCGGATGCGCAAGGACAGCGCCGAAGTTGCCGCGCTGACCGTCGCGGGTAAGGCCATCGATCGGGTACACGCCAGGATGGGGGAGTGGCTTCGGGTTGGGCGCACCGAGGCACAGGTCGGCGCCGATGTGGCCGCCGCGATCGTCGAAGAGGGCCACACCGCGGCAGCGTTCGTCATCGTCGGCTCCGGTCCGAATGGGGCAAGCCCGCACCACGATGTCTCCGCCCGGATGCTGGCGCCCGGGGACGTGGTGGTGGTAGACATCGGCGGCCCGACCCCGGACGGCTACTTCTCCGACTGCACCCGCACCTACAGCCTCGGCGAACCGGCCAGCGCCGACGTCGCCGCATGCTATGCGGTGCTCCAGGCGGCTCAGGACGCCGCAGTGGCGGCGGTCGCGCCAGGCGTGACCGCGGAACAGGTCGACGCTGCCGCTCGAGTGCCGATCACCGATGCCGGTTTCGGCGAACGGTTCATCCACCGGACCGGGCACGGCATCGGTCTTGACGTGCACGAGCAGCCCTACATCGTCGCCGGCAACGACTTGGTGCTTGAAGCCGGGATGGCCTTCAGCATCGAGCCCGGCATCTACCTCCCCGGCCGATGGGGTGCCCGTATCGAGGACATCGTGGTGGTCAATGGCAGCGGCGTCACTCGGCTCAACCACCGCCCGCGCGACCTCGCAATGTTGCCG
>JBHEMR010000020.1:0-6484 GCA_046262495.1 Pseudonocardiaceae bacterium
GGGGTCCGGGCGGCGAGAGGTTAGAGGTAGACGGCGGCGATGAGGGTGACGATGAGGGCGCCGGCGAGGACTTGGAGGGTGCGGTCGCCTAGGGCGATCTCTTCGGGCTCGCCGCCGTTGCCGCCGTCGACGTCCACGGCGTAGCGGAGGATGGCTACCACGAAGGGCACCAGGGAGATCACGGGCCAGCGTGAGTGGTGGGTCTGGCTGAGCTGAAACGCCCACAGACCGTAAGTCATGATCACGCCAGTAGCGGAGAGCGTCCAGACGAAGCGTAGGTAGGAAGCGGTGTAGCGCTCCAGCGACTTGCGGATCTTGGCGCCGGTGCGCTCGGCGAGCCGGATCTCGGCGTAGCGCTTACCGGCCACCATGAACAGTGACCCGAACGCGGTGGTGAGCAAAAACCACTGGGACAGCGCGATCCCCGCGGCGGCGCCGCCCGCGATGGCCCGCAACAGAAAGCCGGACGCGACGATGGAGATGTCGACTACCGGCTGGTGTTTGAGCCACAAGCAGTAGGACAGCTGCACCGCGATGTAGACCACGGTGACCAGGACCAGGTCGGTCGACGCCAGGAAAGACACCGCGATGGCGGCCAGGAACAGTGCGGCCGCGACACCCAACGCCAGCCGCGGCGGCACCAGGCCCGCTGCGATCGGCCGGTTGCGCTTGGTCGGGTGCGCGCGGTCGGCCTCGACGTCTTGGACGTCGTTGACCAGGTACACGCCGGACGCGGCGAGTGAGAACGCGAGAAACGCGATCCCGACCGCGGCTAGCACGGGCAGGTGGAAGATGGTGCCGCCAGCGAACGGTGCGGCCAGCACCAGGACGTTCTTCACCCACTGCCGGGGCCGCATGGTGCGGACCAGCCCGAGCAGCGCGGCGTCTGCCCGGGTGGGAATCCGCGGCGCGGTGGTCGTCATCGGCGTCCTCTCGAGGTGGTGCCACGCAACCGTCGTCGCATCCCGGCGCCGATGGCCGCGCCCAGCGCGGAGCCCACCAGCACGTCGCTCGGATAGTGCACGCCCAGCACCAGTCTGCTGATCAGCATCGGTGCCACCATCACCGGGGTCAGCCGGCGGCGCATCAGGCCGCCATAGAGCACCGCTGCTGCGGTGGTCGAGGCCGCGTGCGAGGACGGGAAGGACAGCTGACTCGGCGTGCCGGCCAGCACCGCAACGGACGGATCGACAGGGCGTTGCCGGCGTACCACGCGCTTGACAGCGATCGACGTGCCATGCGCCGCGGCCACCGTGGCCGCGGAGACCAGCCAGTCCCGCCGGCGCCGCCGGTCGACCAGCGCACCCAGCGCACCCAGCGCCAACCAGCCCAGGGCGTGTTCACCGAAGTGCGACAGCCCGCGGGCGGCGGCCACGACCGGAGGTATCCCGATCCTGTCCTGCACAGCTGACAGCAGTGCGATCTCCTGATCGTCCCTACTGAATCGTCGTTGCAGCATCACGCGTCGAATACCCTTTTCCAGCCGGTCCGATCAGTAAGCCCGGGTGCGGCGTCGCGGTAGCGCTTGCGCAGCTGGGGGAATTCCCGGGCGAGTTCCCGGTGCAGCGCCACCGAGCGGGCGAGCATCGAGCGGAAAGCGCGGGGGTCACGCTTGCGGTAGGTGACGCCCCGGCCGTCCGCCGTGGAGACGGTCACCCCGTCCAGCCCGGAGAGCACGAACCACCGGGCATCCTTGCGGGCCAACGAGAGCTGCGGGCGGCGCTGAGTCTGAGCATCGACCGGACGCAGCTGATGCGCCAGGCGCTTGAGCAGGGTCGCCCCGATGGTGACCGGGTTGGTGGGCGGTTTGAGCATGCGCTGCACCGCGAGCTGCCCGCCAGCCGGCAACGGCAGCTCTTGGGAGTCCATCACCTGCCCGTCGGGGAACTCCGCGCAGCGGGCCCGGACCTCTCCCAGCGCCGTGGGTAGCTTGTCGAACAGCGCCTCCGGCCCGGCCAGGAAGTCCCGGATCGCCATCTCCTGCAGCGCCAGCGTCGAGTACTCCATCGCCAGGGCGTGCTTCAGGGCGTGTTTGAGGCTGTCGGCAAGCATCGCCGTAGGTCGCTCTTCGGTGCCGTGCAGCGCAGCGCCGACCAGTCTGTTGCGCAGGTGGAAATAAGCCTGCCAGTCGGTGGCGTCATCCTTATCGGCAAACGACATGTGCCAGATCGCCACACCGGGTACGGTCGCGGTGGGATAACCCGCGGCGCGGGCCCGCAGGCCGTACTCGACGTCGTCCCACTTGATGAACAGCGGCAGCGGCAACCCGATGTCCTCGGCGATGGTGCGCGGGATCAGGCACATCCACCAGGCGTTGTAGTCGACGTCGGTGCGCCGGTGCATCCAAGCGGTCTGGCGCAGCGAATGCTGGGCGAAGTCGTGGTCGTACTCGGTGCCCGGCGCCTTGTTCCACCGCATCCGCTGCCGGTCGACGATCTCACCCCAGGCATGGAGCCGGGAACGGGCTTGAGCCTGCAGCATCTGCCCGCCGACCAGCATCGGGCGGCGCGCGAACCGGGAGAACGCCACGGCGCGCAGGATCGAGTCGGGCTCCAGGACGATGTCGTCGTCCATGTAGAGGATCTGTTCGCAGTCGGTGGTCTCCAGCGCCTCGTACATCACCCGCGCGTAACCGCCGGAGCCGCCAATGTTGGGCTGGTCGATGATCCGCAGGCGATCCCCGAGCACGGCTTGCGCCGCCGCGAAACCATCCTGGTCACGAACCTTATTGACGCCCTGGTCGGGGATCACCACCGCGGTGACGATCGAGCGGACCAGCTCGTCCTCGCCAATCGCTCGCAGGGTGGCAACGCAGTCGGTGGGGCGATTGAAGGTGGGCATCCCGATGGTCACCGCGGCGCGCCCCGGTGCCTCGACTGGAGCATGCCAGCCGCCGGAGTGCACGATCAGCTCCGAGTCCTCGGTGCTGAGGTCGAACCAGTACCAGCCGCCGTCCTCGAACGGTGTCAGGTCCAGCTCGATATCCAGCTGGCGCCGCCCCTCGATCAACTCGCCGTGGGTGTGGATGGCTGTGCCGTCGGCCTTAGATCGGTAGACGTCGACCCGACCGGCACCCTCGACGTCCAGGCGCAGCCGCACAGTGCGCAGCGCGGTCCAGCGCCGCCAGTAGCTGGCCGGGAAGGCGTTGAAGTAGGCCGCGAAGGACACCTCGGTCTGCTCGGGCACCGCCACGCTGGTGCGGGACAGCGCGCGCACCAGCCGAGCGTTCGGGTTGGCCAAGGTGACTTCGATGTCGACGTCACGCGGATCCTGCTTGCCGGTGCTCCCCGCTGGTGGCCACACCCGCCGGGCAGCGACCGACTGCTCATCGACATAGAGCGCACGGACAGCCATGGGGTCGGCCCGGCGGGGCAGGATCACGCGCTGCAGCAGTGTCGAGAACGGCTCGACGGGCGTGCTGGCGCTCACTGCGTCCGGGCTGCGAACAGTGCTGCTCGGCATGAACTCCCCAGTCGTGGCGAGATAGCGGGCTCGGCGTTGCGTCGCCAGAGGGTAGTCCTCGGCAGCGACCCCGAGCCAGCCGGCTACCCCCTCCATGGTGTACCCACAGGTCACCAACCGTCTTGCTGGCTCGTCGGCGTGTCGTCCAGGGACTGGTTCTCAGTGAAATACGGGGCGATCTTGTTATCGTACATCGACAGCGCGGAGCCGATCGCCATGTGCATGTCCAGGTATTTGTACGTACCGAGCCGGCCACCGAAGAGCACATTGCGGTTGGCGGTCTCCTTGCGGGCCAGCTCACGGTAGCGTTCCAGCTTCGCCCGATCCTCGGCGGTGTTGATGGGGTAATAGGGCTCGTCGCCGCGCTGAGCGAACCTCGAGTACTCGCGGAAAATCACCGTCTTGTCCGTGCGGTAATCGCGCTCGGGGTGGAAATGCCGGAACTCGTGGATCCGGGTGTAGGGCACGTCCAGATCGGCGTAGTTCATCACCGGCGTGCCTTGGAAGTCACCGGTGTCGAGCACTTCTTGCTCGAAGTCCAGGGTGCGCCAACCCAACTCGCCCTCGGCGTGGTCGAAATAGCGGTCCAGCGGCCCGGTGTAGACGACGGGCACATCGGCCGGAACATCGCTGCGCGCGTCGAACCAGTCGGTGTCCAGCCGGACGTCGATATTCGGGTGCTCAGCCATCCGGTTCAGCCACGCAGTGTATCCGTCGACCGGCAGGCCCTCGTAGGTGTCGTTGAAGTACCGGTTGTTGAACGTGTACCGCACCGGCAGCCGGGAGATGATGCCCGGCGGCAACTCGGTGGGGTCGGTCTGCCACTGCTTGGCGGTGTAACCTCGCACGAACGCTTCATAAAGCGGCCGGCCGATCAGCGAGATCGCCTTTTCTTCCAGATTGGCGGCGTCCTTGCCCTGAATCTCGGCTGCCTGCTCGGCGACCAGTGCTCTGGCCTGGTCCGGAGTCAGGTGCTTGCCGAAATACTCGCAGATCGTGCCCAGATTCACCGGCATCGGATAAACCCGGCCCTGATAGCTGGTGAACACTCGGTGCTGGTAGCCGGTGAAATCGGTGAACTGGTTGACGTAGTCCCAGACCCGCTTGTTTGAGGTGTGGAACAGGTGCGCGCCGTAACGGTGCACCTCGATACCGGTCTCAGGCTCGGCCTCGGAGTAGGCGTTACCCCCGATGTGGTGCCGGCGGTCCAGGACCAAGACCCGCCGATCCAGCTGGCTGGCGACCCGCTCAGCAACGGTCAGACCGAAGAAACCGGAACCCACCACGACCAGGTCGACCTTGGGCCTACTCACGGGCATCGGGCTCACGGGTGGGATGGTAGCCGCCGAGCATGCGCTACCGGAGGCGGGCCGGGACGCGGATACTAACCGGCCGGTCGGACCACCATCTGTCCGGCGTATGGACGCCATGACGTCACATGGACCCCGGTCGGGTCTTCGGCGAACGCGAACTTGTAGACAGGGTGAATGGGCGGACCGACCTTGAATCGATAATAATTCCAGTCGAACAGGGTTCGCACAAGCGGGCCTGCCGCCGCTCGCTTGGCCCGCAGGAGATCGGCGACCTGGGCACGGTCGGAAAACCGGTCGACGACGGTGCAGTCGCAAAAGTAGGCGACCGTGCCGACCTCACCGAATGACTCCACGGTTGTACCGGGCGGCACTCTCGCGGCGAGAGCGGCGTACTCGGAAGCGGAAGCCCAGTTGCCCGAAATAGTGGTCAGCGTCCAGGGCCGCGCGGCGAGGAACACCGCCGTCGCCGCGATCAGTAGCACGCCGATCGACGACCCAGCAAACTGCAGTCGGCGGGACAGCCCTCCTACGCTCAGGACAGCGAGCATACTCAGCGCGCCGATCGCCGGTCCGTAATACCACTGGTACGGCGGGACCTTCAGCAGCAGATAAACCGTGATGTGCAGGACCGCGCCGATCCCCCAAACAACGGCCAGCACTGCACCCGGCCCGCCCAAGCGGCGCGCCCCGACGACGCTCCACACCGCCAGGGCGAAAAGACCAAACACGGCGGGTAGCATCGACAGCGAAACGGCAAACGGATAACCGAGCCAGAAATACCACAGACCGGTGGCGAATGACCTGTCGACCCACACTTCGTTGACCTTGAGCAGAAGCGTATCTGGAACCGCAGAACCGAGCCACCACCACGACGCCGCAAACCACGGCAGAACGACAGCACTGGCGACCCCGACCACTTGTGCGACACATCGTGTCCGAGTCCGAGCAGGCGAACTTCCGGTCACGGCGACGAGTGCGGCTATCGCGAACACAGCGAGATCGGCACGAGTGAGCACTAGCAGTCCGCACACTACCCCGGTGGCCACCGGACGCCGAGCAACCACAGCAGAGCCCAGGACGGCGATTAGCGCCAGCCCCAGGTATGTCTCCAGTCCGATCGTGGAGATGAGAAGCGGGTTTACCACTAGCAGGCTGACTGTCACCGCCGCGATCCACTGGCTGTACCCCAGCCGCGCGCAGCTCATCGATAAGCCGGCACCTGCCACAGCGAGGGAGGCGATGAGCAGTAACCCTACTGAGACCACCGGTGCCCCGGACAGCACGATAAGCCCTGCCAGCAACAGCACGTTCAGCGGTGACGTGGCTGTGTTCGACTGGTGCCCCGGCTCCAAGGCCCACTGCCCGTGTTGGGCGAGGGTACGCGCGTAGTCGATCGTAATGTAGGCGTCGTCGATCAGCGCCCGGTGCACAGCCAGGAACACGAGTGCCCCACCCACCGCACCCAAGGCCGCTGACGGTCCCCAAGCGGGAAGAGCCGAGATGCGCGTGCCTCTGGGATTTGGGCGCTCGGCGGCGAGCGAGGTCGGCGCCATCGTCACAGTCCGCTGCCCTTGAACATTTGCTCCCAGGAGTCGACAGAGGTGAGCTCTGGTACCGCGTCGCGGTAGCGTTGCGCCGTCACACTCCACTCCGTGACCAGCTGCCGGTAGAGCACGATCGTGCGGGTGAGCAAGGCACGGAATTGCTGC
>JBHEMR010000021.1:0-9702 GCA_046262495.1 Pseudonocardiaceae bacterium
AGCCCGGTGCTGCTGGGTGGTGTCTTGATGCGTCATGCCCTGCTCGCCTCGATGGTGACTTCACGAACCCGCTGACGGCTGAACCGGCCGAAGTTGTAGTACGCCGCACAGGCCCCCTCGGAGGAGACCATGCAGGTGCCGATCGGCATCTCAGGCGTACAGGCGGTGCCGAACACCTTGCATTCCCATGGCTTGAGCACACCCTTGAGCACCTCGCCGCATTGGCAGGCCTTCGGGTCGGCGACCCGGACGCTGGGCAGCGTGAAGAGCCGCTCCGCGTCGAAGGCCGCATAGCGCTCCCGGACCTGCAGCGCAGAGTGCGAAATGAAGCCGAGCCCACGCCACTCGAAGTAGGGACGCAGCTCCATCACCTCGCTCACCGCCCGCAACGCCACCGTGTTGCCGTCCCACGGCACCACCCGGGAGTACTGGTTTTCCACCTCGCAGCGACCCTCGGCCAGCTGCTGCAACAGCATGTACACCGACTGCAGGATATCCAGCGGCTCGAACCCCGCCGTCACGATCGGCTTGCCGTACTCCGCTGGGATGTACTCATACGGCCGGCAGCCGATGACGGTGGAGACATGGCCGGGGCCGATAAACCCGTCCAATCGCAGGTCGGGGGAGTCCAGGATGGCCTTGATCGCCGGGACGATCATGACGTGGTTGCAGAAGATCGAGAAATTCTCAATGCCCTCCGCCGCCGCCCTCAGCACGGTCATCGCGGTAGACGGCGTGGTGGTCTCCATCCCGATCGCCATGAAGATTACGTGCTTGTCCGGATTCTGCCGGGCAATCTTCAGCGCGTCGAGCGGCGAGTAGACCATCCGGATGTCGGTGCCGGCGGCCGAGGAGTCGAAGAACGACCCGCGCCCGCCGGGCACCCGCATCATGTCGCCAAAGGACGTCATGATCACATCCGGCTGCTCGGCCAGCGCGATCGCATCGTCCACCCGACCCATCGGGAGCACGCACACCGGGCAGCCTGGCCCGTGCACCAGGCTGACGGACTCCGGAAGGTAGTCCTCCAGCCCGTGCTTGTAGATGGTGTGCGTATGTCCGCCGCAGACTTCCATGAATTTGTAGTGTCGCCCCGGCTCGCACAGCGCCGCAATCTTGGCGGCCAGCGCACGAGCTTTCTCGGCATCCCGGTACTCATCGACGAATCGCATACCGCCGCTCACTGCCTTTCGTCAATCCGTGACTCGAGCAAGGCGGCGATCTCGTCCTCATAGGCCTGCCCGATGCCTACCAAGAAGTCCATTGCGGCCTTGGCCTCCTGCTCGTCGATTTTCGATAGCGCGAAACCGACGTGAATCAGAATCCAGTCTCCGGGAACAGGCGGGTCATCGGTCAACAGGCCGATATTGATGGCGCGCTTGACCCCGCTGACGTCGACCCTTGCCAGATCGGGGTGCTCGGGCAGGATCTCGATCACCTCGCCCGGGATGCCGAGGCACATGGGCTTTTACCTCCGTGGTGGGAGTTGGATTACATGTCGCTTATCTGCTTGTAGCGAGCCACGTCCTTAGACACCTGTACCGCTACGGTTACCAGGCCGATCGCTGACCCCCAGAACAGCAGCCGACGCACCAGACGGAACATTAGCTTCACTTCCTTCCTTGTCGGTGAGCAGATCCAGGACTACCTTGACAGCCCTGTCGACGGCTGCCGCGACTGTCGTGGACAACTCCATAACTTCCTCGGTACTGGCAGGCTCACAGCCGACCAGCAGGGTCCGCCCCGCGCTGCCGCCGAGGTTTTCCAGCAGCGCGAGCACCGCGTCCGGAGCCATCCCGTGCGCGTCGACAGCCGAAGGCTCGATACCCGGCACATCGCCGGGACCGATCTCGAGCACGTATATCGTTCCAGGCTCACCACCGCGTGAAACGGCGTCAAGCAAGATCGTCGTGTCTGGCTTCATTTCGAGGAGATCGTAGGCAAGGTGCATCCCACGGATCCCATAATCCCCCAGGCGCACATCATCGGGCAACTCTTCGGCGGAGAGCCGACGGGCCAACTCGACGCCGAACGCATCGTCGCCGAGAAAAATATTGCCGATTCCGGCCACCATCGTAGTCACGAGGGTGGTCCTGACTGGGCGGGTCCTGATTGGACCGCGAGCGGGGCGAGCTCCTCAGGAGCGAAGTACCTGAACCGGCCTTGCGCGGCCGAAATCTCGGCGCCTGGATCATCGTCCAAGGTGACCGCGACGTGAGTGTTGCCGTCGACGTCGAGCAATACCGCGGCCACCGTGGCGGTGAGCCCAGCAAGGAACATGTCTTGGGCGTCCGTCCGGCGAAAGCCCGGGTTGAGGACCACCCGGCTGCCCTTGGACACCTCCACTCCAGCGATGAGGACACTGTCAGTGTCCGGGTTTACCGAGCTATCCGCGCCGGGATCCCACCACGGCGCCCCGGGGGTGGTGAAGGTCTCGACTTCGTCAGGCTCACTGCGGGTACGGGGAGTCTCGCCGAGATACCGAATTGCACCGTGTAGCTTATCGAGCATCTCCGGAGGCATCGAGTCGACGCGATCCATCAGCTTTCGGGCTCGTTCGTCAGTGACCCGCACCTCAGCCTTCTCCTCATCGGTAAGGGTCATCGTGCGGAGCGTGAGAATCTCGTCGATCTCGGTGCCATCGAATAGGTCGCCAGGACTCTCCGACGCAATCACCGGGTAGTCGTAGAGGATGATCGGTGAGATCAGGATCACGTCGCGGCGCCCCGCTTCACCGACCATTACCGGCCAGGTGCGTTCGTTTCTGCAGCTTTCCACGGCGGGCTTGGCCCACCGCGGTGGGTCGATCAGGGAGATGAATTCCCCATCATGGGCTGCCACGATGGTATGCGCCGCGATCAACGAGTGTCGCAGCGCCAGATGTCGACCGGCCTCCGCATCCGCCCACTGCGCCGTATTGACCACCTCAATGGTCAGCTTCAGCACGCCATACGGGCCCTCCAGCTCCTGCGCAGACAGCCGGATCTCGCCCTCCAGTGGCCAGCGTTGCCGGAGGATGCCGTCGTCTGTGGTCTCGGTACCGCCGGGGACACTGACCGGAACAACCTTCCCGGTACCCAGTAACTCCGACACCGACACTACAGAGTCGATCTCCTGCTCCACCGCCTCGTCGAATTCGGGCACCGACCCGTCACCACCACTGCGGTGCAGTAACTGCAGAAAGCGCAACCGGATATGCAGTGTAGGTTCCGCTCCGGGCTCGAGCAGGCACTCCGTGTGCGAGCTGGCGTGCTCACCGTGTCCAGCGGCGGCGTAGGTGGGAGGTACGAGTACCCCCCACTGCCAGCGGATTTGATTCTTGCGTGCCGACGCTCGGTACGGGTACAGCAGGTAACCCTCGTAGAGGACGGCGTCGGCCACCTCCCGGGCGATGTCCATAGGGGCAGTCATGGTCCGCCCTCCGCAGAGCGTTCACGGGCCGCGTCCAGCACGGCGATAACAGTGTCGTCCCAACTTGGCAGGGCGCGGCTGGCCCGGAAGTCGGCCAGAGCATCGATCGTGTCACGGCGCAGCCGCAGCCATCCACTATTAGGGAAGTGGATGTCCATCATTTCGCGCCACACCGCTACCGGCATGCGGTATTGACTCTCGGCATGCCACGGTACCTGCTCGACCCACAAACTCTTCTCGCCATCACCGAATACCGTCCCACTGAACAACAATATAAACGGGATCTCCCCGTCCTCAAGTGCGTGGAAATATCGACCTGCAGCGACCTCCATGTCGTAGCTGCACGGTACCGCCACGTCGACCTCGATGCTGTCGGTGAAACTGGCGACGACCGTCGACGAGTTAGCGAACTGGAATGGTTTCAGTGTTTCACTCCAGCGTTCGCGCTCGCCGAACAGCTCGCTCAGCCGCTCACCCTCCTTCTCACCGTACTTACGGCGAGCAGGCTCGATCCGAATCTGGCAGCGCAGCGCGATGGCTTTCACGCGCTGCGCTGCGGCCGCGCCGACCCGCAGCCGGAACAGCAGCGTCGGCGCGACGGCGTAGCGCTCTGGCTGGACATCAATGCAAGTGAAGGACAGCTCAGCCATCGGCGGCCGCCACCTGCTCGCTACGCTCGCGCAGACCGGCGAAGAACTCGTGGATCGCCGCCCACGCCTGCTCCCCGCCCTCGAAACCCTGCCAGTGCATGCGGACCAGACCGACCAGCTGGTAGCAGGCATCGATCGGAACCGCGAAGCACTCGAAACCGCTTTCTGACTTGTGTACCAGCAACGCCTCGACGTCGGGCTTCAGGTCGGCCAGCGCCGGCATTGCGGCAGTGAGATCTGTCCAAGCCTCCAGGGACAACAGCGACTCGGTAGCGCCCGCCGGGCTCGGGTAGAAAGCGACGGTGTGGCCAAGTTCGCTGTTGGTGAAGAAGAACGCCATCGCCACCGGAATTCCGATCGCGTCCCATGTCGCCTCAGCAAGCGGCACATCAGCGGCATACCGGTAGCGTTCGGGAACTGCCCGGTACCGTCCACTACCGGCGCCCTCCTTGGTGAACAGCAGCGCGCAGGGGCGGCAGGTGCACATCAAACCGCGGCCCTCGATGTCGACTACGTGGCCATGCCACTCACCGATGGGCTCGGCGCACATCTCGCAACGCTCGATCTGTTCGGTCGGCGGCGGTGGGGAAGCGGCGCTTCCAACGAAGCGCCGCAACCCCGCCTTCATGACACCGCCTGAGCGGGGACCGCGATCCGGACCCCACCATTCTCACTCAACAACGGCAGCGGATCGAGGTGCCGTCCGGCTGCGGCTGCCCCATCGCTCCCACTCATTGAACGACCTGCCCGGACTACGTCGTAACGCTGCGCGCAACCGGGGCAGGCCAGCAAGGCTCCCTCCAGCTCCGCACCGGTCAGACCGGAGCCACAGACCGGGCAACGGTCGGCGTAGGCATAGAGGCTCCCTGCCACGTTGCACACCACCGCAGCGGTGTCGGCGACCAGCATAGGAACTACCTGGCCCTGAGCGAGACCCTCGATGCCGTCGACCTGGACCCAGGTCGACGCCGGTGATTCGGGCTGCCGGCTCACCTGCTGGAGCGGAAGCAACGTAGCCCCATCGGGGACCGCTCCCGCAGTGAGCGGTGAAGCTGGATCGGGCGCCACCCCCTCCACCTCCACCTTGGTGACCTCGGGAGCGACGTCCTCAATCCCCTTCTCGATGGCCATCTTCACAGTGAGTGCGGAGGATGGGCAGCCATCACAACTGCCCGCCAACCGCAAGCGCACTGTGCCGTCGGGGTCCAGCCCGAGGTACTCGACGTCACCGGCATGCGAGCCGAGGTATGGCCGGACCCGCTCCAGCGCAGCCAGGACACGCTCCTCGGTGCTCTGCGGGTGCAGATCATGCAGCACCAGCAGCCCCGCCACCAGCTTGTCAGCGAGCAGTGGAGCGACGGCCTGCTCGTCGAGCAATTCCACGATGCGGGCCAGGCCCGCACCGTAGAACTCAACGAGCAGACCGACCAGCTCCTCGGCCCGCCCGGCGATTGCGGGATCGGAGGTCGAGGCAAACCCCGCGAGGAGCGCCTCGACCTGTGTCCCGACCGCCTGGATATCCGATGTGTTACTAGTGGGCACGACTCAGCCGCCAGTCGTGGTGAATGCGTGTGGTGTGTGCAGACGCTGCAATTCCTGTCCCTGTCCCAGATACATGTGCACGCCACAAGGCAGGCACGGGTCAAAGCTGCGCACCGCACGCATAATATCGATGCCCTTGAAGGTCGCCGGGGGGTTCTCTTCAAAGATCGGCGTGTTCTGCACGGCGTCCTCGTAGGGGCCAGGCGTTCCGTAGACATCGCGGACGCTGCCGTTCCACGGGGTGGGTGGGTACGGGTGGTAGTTGGCGATCTTCCCGTCCTGAATCACCATGTGGTGAGACAGCACGCCACGGACTGCCTCAGTCCATCCGCAGCTGACCGCTTCCTTCGGCACCTTGAAGGGCTCCCAGGTCTTGGTGCGGCCTGCGCGCACCTCCGCCAGAGCCTTTTCTATACAGTGCAGCGCGATACCAGCGGAGTAGGCCTGGAAGTAGGTCCGGGCCCGGTTGCGCTCGATCGCGTTGGACAGCGGCTTGCCAGCCTTGTCGTACGGGATCTTCCACTCGAACGAGGCCTCAGGCTTCGTCATCGTCCGCGGCAGGTTGATCTGCACGCTGTGGCCGGTGGCCTTGACGGTGCCGGTGTCCACCAGCCCCGCCAGTGCCGTCGCCCACAGCCGAGCGATCGGACCGCCACCGGTGTCCAGGGCAAGGTGGTCCTTGCCATCGAACCACCGAGGCGACATGGTCCAGCTGTAGGCACCGGCGAAGTCCCGCTTGGCCGGCCGCGGGATGGTGTGCTGGTTCCACGGGTGCCGCACGTCGACCGGGTTACCCAGCGGGTCCTTGTCGACGAAGACCTCCTGACCTGCCCAATCCTCGTAGAAGGAGGAGCCGAGCAGGATCCGCAATCCGAGGTTGATCTTCACCAGGTCGTTGGTGACCAGCTTGCCGTCCACCACCACACCGGGCGTGACGAACATCTTGCGGCCCCAGTTGGTCATGTTCTGGTAGCTGAAGTCGCAGTGCTCCGGGTCGTTGAGGGCGCCCCAGCAACCGAGCAGCACCCGGCGCCTGCCGACCTCTTCGTAACCAGGTAGTGCGTCGTACCAGAACGTGAACAGGTCCTCATGCAGCGGCACGACCCGCTTCATGAACTCCACATACCGCATCAGGCGGGTGTAGTAGTCGGTGAACAGCTGCACGGTGGCGATGCAGCCGATGCCACCGGGGTACAACGTGGAGGGGTGCACGTGGCGACCCTCCATCAGGCAGAACATTTCCCGCGTGTACCGGGACACCTGCAGGGCCTCGCGGTAGAACTCGCCCGCGAGTGGGTTGAGCGCCCGCATGATGTCACCGATGTATTGGTACCCGTGCGCATCGGCGTTTGGGCACGGAGTCCGGTTAGCCAGGTCCAGCACCCCGGGGTTCGTCTCGGCGACCATCTTCTCGCAGTAGTCGACGCCGACCAGGTTCTCCTGGAAAATGTTGTGGTCGAACATGTACTCGGCACACTCGCCGAGGTTGATGCACCATTCGCCGAGGTGCGGCGGGGCCACTCCGTATGCCATGTTCTGGTTGTAGACCGAACAGGTGGCGTGGTTATCCCCGCAGATCCCACAGATACGACTGGTGATGAAGTGGGCGTCGCGCGGGTCCTTGCCCTTCATGAAAATGGAGTACCCGCGGAAGACCGATGAGGAGCTGTGGCACTCGGCAACTGTGCGTGCCGCGAAGTCGATCTTCGTGTAGATACCGAGGCTGCCGACGATCCGGGTTACCGGATCCCACACCATCTCGGTGAGTTGTCCCCTTGCAGCGCCTGCGCTGCCATGTCTTGGTGCGGTGGTTGTCATCGTCTAGATGCCTTTCTCCAGCCGGTCGGCGATCACCAGGACGGCTTGTAGCCGGTCAGAAGCTGATTGCCCTTCTTACGCCACTTGGGCTCGCTGTCGGTCTTCTTGAGCGTGATATTGCGCAGCGACCGGATGACCGAGCCGTAGGCCATACTTGCGGTCCCCGACACCAGGGAGCCCGGAGGCGCGTCCATGAAGGGCATGAACTTGTCCGGGAAACCGGGCATCGTGCAGCCGATGCAGATGCCGCCGACGTTGGGGCAGCCGCCGACACCATTGATCCAACCTCGCTTGGGCACGTTGCACTTCACAACCGGGCCCCAGCAGCCGAGCTTCACCAAGCACTTAGGTGAGTCGTATGTCTTGGCAAACTCACCCTGCTCGTAGTAGCCCGCCCGGTCACAACCCTCGTGAACGGTCTTGCCGTACAGCCACTGCGGCCGCAGGTGCTCGTCCAACGGAATCATCGGCGCGGCGCCGGCGGCTTGGTAGAGCAGGTACAGAATCGTCTCGGAAAGGTTGTCCGGGTGGACCGGGCAGCCAGGTACGCAGACGATCGGGATCCCGGCCTTGGACTTCCAGTCCCAGCCCAGGTAGTCCGGCACACCCATGGCACCGGTCGGGTTCCCTGCCATGCCGTGGATGCCACCGTAGGTGGCACAGGTACCGACCGCGAGCACGATCGTCGCCTTGGGTGCCAGCTTGTCCAGCCACTCGTTGACGGTGACCGGCTGGTTGGTGTCGGGGTGCCTCCCGAAGCCACTGAAGTAACCATCACCGTTGATTGCCTCGTTCGGGATGGAGCCCTCAATGACGAGGACGAACGGTTCCAGCTCGCCCCGATCAGCCTTCCAGAACCACTCGATAAAGTTGTCCCCACCCTGCTCCGGACCGCATTCGAAGTCGATCAACGGCCAGTGCACTGCGATCTTGGGTAGTCCCGGAAGAGCGCCCAGCGCGATTTCCTCGATGCTGGGCTGGGTCGCCGCGGTCAGAGACACCGAGTCTCCATCGCACGACAGCCCACAGTTGATCCACAGAACATGGATCGGGGCTTCCTCTTCCTTGGTGGGAGTGGCTTGTGCAGTTGGATTTGTCATGATCCCCTACTCCACGAGCGACCTCCGGTCGCTCTCTCGTTCCGGATGTCGCCTTGTGCTGATGAGCTCATCAAGCGTGAGCTCCCACAGCGTGTGGTAAATCGTGGTCTGTGCCTCCTGGATCCGGTGCACGGAGTCAGAAGGAACCACGAACAGATGGTCGATGCTGCCCAATTCGGCCATTGCACCACCCTCGTAGCCCGCGAGACCGACGGTGAGCAGGCCGCGCCTGCTCGCCTCCTCGAAAGCGCGTACAAGGTTGGTGGAATTACCCGAAGTGGATAGCCCGACGACGACGTCACCACGCCGCCCAAAAGCCGCGATCTGGCGGGCGAAGACGACGTCAAATGAGACGTCGTTCGACAGCGCCGTCAGCACCGCGATGTCCCCGGTGAGCGCGAAAGCGGGCAATGCCCGCCGTCCCGGACCCGGGTGCAGGAACAGGCTAGCGAGGTCGGCTGCGTCGGTGCAGCTGCCCCCGTTGCCGATTGCGAACAGTCGCCCACCGGAAGCGAACGACGCCGCCATTGCCGAGGCGCATGCGGCCAGCCGCTGACTATCGCGAGCCAGGACCTCCCGCCGCAGCGCCACGATCTGGTGCGCCTTGTCCACTGTGGACCGACGCACCTCGGCCAAAACCGCCTCGAGATCTCCAGCTCCGGGGCTGTCAGGGCCGACGTTTTCAGGGTGTGCATACAAGAATGGGTACAGGGATGCCAGATCATCGGACCGGGACTGGGCATCGGACCGGGACTGGGCGGCCGCTCGGGTGGCCGGACCAGTGTCACCGTGGCCGTTGCTTCCGGGGCTCATTCTGGGACTCGTTCCGTGGCTTTGTCGGTGCCTTTTTCTGGGCGCCCCAAGACCGCGATCGCTTCCTTGGCGTGGACGAGGATCTCGTCTCCGATCCCGGCCGACACCAACGCGACACTCACTTCTTCCACGCCGAATCCGGTGTCCACCACAGCCAGATCGTCGGGGAGCAACTCGACGACGCGCACCGCGACGGCCTGATCCGAGCACGTGATGCACACCTCGCCATGGCATTCCGGAGCGGTCATGCGACTGCCCTCGGCTCTAGCAGGTCGGGATGTTGGAAGAACACGTGAACCAGTTCCCACAACACGTGGTACGCGGTGACGTGCACTTCCTTGATCACTCGCGGGTCATCGGAATGAGCT
>JBHEMR010000022.1:0-9815 GCA_046262495.1 Pseudonocardiaceae bacterium
TCGGCGTCGAGGACCTGCCGCGGCCGTTGCGAGGTGGCCCCGGAGTCCAGATAGACCAGCGGTCGACCATCCCGCACGGTCCGGGACAGGATAGGGAAGTCGGCGCGAATCTTCTCCAGCTCACAGGCCGAGAGCTGACCGGCAGTCAGTTGTCCGGTCACGATGACGACACCCCGGTCACCTCCTGCCGGCGGGTGAACCTCTCGTAGCCGCCGGACTCCAGTTCGTCTGCGAGTTCCTGTCCGCCGGACTCCACAATGCGCCCACCCGCGAAGACGTGCACGTAGTCAGGCGTGATGTGCCGCAGGATCCGGGTGTAGTGGGTGATCAGTAGCACGCCGACGTCCCCGTTGGCCCGGTAACGGTTCACCCCTTCGGACACCACCCGCAGCGCGTCGACGTCCAAGCCCGAGTCGGTCTCATCCAGCACCGCAATCTTGGGCTTGAGCAGCGACAGCTGCAAAATCTCGTGGCGCTTCTTCTCCCCGCCGGAGAAGCCCTCATTTACACTGCGTTCGGCGAAAGCGGGATCGATGTCCAGCGCGGACATCGCCGCCTTGACCTCCTTGACCCAGGTGCGCAGCTTGGGCGCCGCGCCGCGGCTCGCGGTGGCGGCGGTGCGCAGGAAGTTCGACATCGACACACCGGGCACCTCGATCGGGTACTGCATGGCGAGAAACAGGCCCGCGCGGGCCCGTTCGTCGACCGACATCGACAACACATCGACACCGTCGAGCAGGATTTGTCCCGAAGTGACGTGGTACTTCGGGTGCCCGGCGATCGAGTAGGCCAAGGTGGACTTACCCGACCCATTGGGACCCATTATGGCGTGCGTTTCCCCCGCCCGGACGGTCAGGTCAACGCCGCGCAGGATCTCTTTCTGGGGAGCCGCTGCGTCGTCGGTGGGCACCGCGACGTGTAGGTCCTTAATCTCCAGGGTGCTCATCGGTCGGTTCTCAGCTCCTGCTAGCGGTTGGTTGGAGTCGACGGGTCGACATAGACGTCGTCACCGTCGATGGTCACGGCGTAGGTATCCACCGGTTCGGATGCTGGTGGTGAGGACGGCTCCCCGGTGGCCAAGGCGAAGCACGAGCCGTGCAGCCAGCACTCCAGACCCTTGCGGGTCACTTCGCCCTCGGACAACGCGATCTCGGCGTGTGAGCAGACGTCGGCCAGCGCGTAAACCTGCTCGCCCTGGCGGATCAGCACTACCGGCACATCGCTGACCTGGAAGCCGACCGGCACGTCGTCCTTGAGGTCGGTCAGGTTGCATACCCGGACCGGGGTCATACCCCCACCGCTTCCAGCTCAGCCTCGATCGCTAAGGCCAGCCTCTCGCGGACCTCGGTGATGGTGATCTTCTGCAGAATCTCGCCGAAGAAACCGCGGACAATCAGCCGGCGAGCCTGCTCGACGGGGATGCCCCGTGAAGTGAGGTAGAACAGCTGCTCGTCGTCGAAGCGACCGGTCGTGCTGGCGTGTCCGGCACCGACGATTTCCCCGGTTTCGATCTCCAGGTTGGGCACCGAGTCGGCCCGGGCGCAGTCGGTGAGCACCAGGTTGCGGTTGACCTCGAAGGTCTGGGTGCCCTCGGCGGCGGCCTGGATGAGGACGTCACCGATCCAGACGGTGCGCGCGTCCGGCTTCGCCGGATCACCCTGCAGCGCGCCCTTGTATGCGACGTTGGACCGGCAGTGTGGGACTGCGTGATCCACCAGCAAGCGGTGCTCGAGATGCTGCCCGGCGTCGGCGAAGTACAGCCCGAGCAACTCGGCATCACCGCCGGGCTGGGTGAACGTCACCGTGGGGGATTGCCGGACCAGATCACCGCCCAGACTCACCGTGGTGGCACGCAGCACCGCGTCGCGGCCCAACCGGATGTGTTGCGCGGCGACATGCACGGCGTCATCGGCCCAGTCCTGCACGCTGACAACGGTCAGCCGGGCACCGTCAGCGAGGACCACCTCGACGTTCTCTGCGTAGGTGCCGCTACCCCGGTAGTCGAGCACTAGGACAGCCTCGGCGAACGCCTCAAGACTCAGATGCAGATGCCCATAGGCTAGCTGGCCGACCCCGGGTCCGGTGACAGTGATCATCACTGGATCCTCGATTCGGGTCTGCGCCGGCATGGTCACCACCGTCGCCCGGACCGCTGAGTTCCACGCTTGCGCCGCAACCCGGTCGGCGGGGACACCCCCCGCACCGAGACGAGGGTCAGACGGGTCGGCGTCCTCGACGGTGACTTCATCCGCTGCTTGCACGGTGACTTGCGCGGTGCCAGTGGCAGCGACGCCCTGGTGCAGCCCGCGCAGCCGCCGCATTGGGGTGAACCGCCATTCCTCCTCCCGTCCGGTGGGCACCTCGAAGGCGTCGACGTCATAGGAGGTGAACCGCTGGCCCCGGGACACCATCGGCACGTCGCCATGCGAGTGCCGGGCCACACCGCGTTCGGCTGGCCGGTCAGTGGTGGCCGTCATATCAGCCGACGGCTCCTTCCATCTGCAGTTCAATCAGGCGGTTGAGCTCCAAGGCGTACTCCATCGGCAGCTCGCGCGCGATCGGCTCGATGAACCCACGCACGATCATGGCCATCGCCTCGTCCTCGGCTAGTCCCCGGCTCATCAAGTAGAAGAGCTGGTCGTCGCTGATCTTAGAGACGGTTGCCTCGTGACCCATCGACACGTCATCCTCGCGGATGTCGACGTAGGGGTAGGTGTCCGAGCGGCTGATCTGGTCTACCAGCAGCGCGTCGCACTTCACCGT
The DNA here is from genome assembly GCA_046262495.1 of Pseudonocardiaceae bacterium. Classification (GTDB taxonomy): domain Bacteria; phylum Actinomycetota; class Actinomycetes; order Mycobacteriales; family Pseudonocardiaceae. Next base: position 2,764 of record JBHEMR010000022.1, read on the forward strand.
GGAACGGGAGTGGTGGCTACCCTCGTTGACCTGCACCAGCCCGCGGTAGGAGGTGCGGCCGCCGCCTCGAGCCACTGACTTCGACACGATCTTGCTCGAGGTGTGGGGTGCGGCATGCACCATTTTCGCTCCGGCGTCCTGATGCTGCCCCTCACCGGCACAGGCCACCGAGAGCACCTCACCTTTGGCGTGCTCACCGATCAACCAGACCGAGGGGTACTTCATGGTGACCTTGGAGCCGAGGTTGCCATCGATCCACTCCATGGTCGCGCCCTCGGCGGCGGTAGCCCGCTTGGTGACCAGGTTGTAAACGTTGTTCGACCAGTTCTGGATCGTGGTGTAGCGGCAGCGGGCGCCCTTCTTGACGATGATCTCCACGACTGCCGAGTGCAGCGAGTCGGACTTGTAGATCGGCGCCGTGCAGCCCTCGACGTAGTGCACGTATGCGCCCTCGTCGACGATGATCAATGTTCGCTCGAACTGGCCCATGTTCTCGGTGTTGATCCGGAAGTAGGCCTGCAGCGGGATGTCGACCTGCACGCCGGGCGGCACGTAGATGAACGACCCACCCGACCACACCGCGGTGTTCAATGCAGCGAACTTATTGTCACCAGCCGGGATGACGCTGGCGAAGTACTGCCGAAAGATTTCCGGCTGCTCGCGCAATGCGGTGTCGGTGTCCAGGAACAGGACGCCAAGCTCCTCTAGATCCTCGCGGATCTTGTGATAGACGACCTCTGACTCGTACTGCGCGGCCACACCGCCCACCAGCCGGGCCTTCTCCGCTTCGGGGATGCCCAGCCGGTCGTAGGTGGCCTTGATGTCCTCGGGGAGGTCGTCCCAGGAGGCGGCCTGCTTCTCCGTCGAACGGACGAAGTACTTGATGTTGTCGAAGTCAATGCCGGACAGGTCCGCACCCCAGCGAGGCATGGGCTTGCGGTGGAACAGGCGCAACGCCTTCAACCGGGTCTCAAGCATCCATTCCGGCTCATTCTTCTTGGCCGAGATATCGCGTACCACAGCTTCGGACAGGCCGCGCTGCGCGCTGGAGCCAGCAAGGTCGGAGTCGGCCCAGCCGTACTCGTAACGACCCAGGCTAGACAGGGTTTCTTCCTGGGTGAGCGGTGCAGCCAGGGCGTTTTGCGCTCGCACTTCCTGCTCAGGAGCAGTCGTCATGCCGAGACGCCTCCATCCGGTTTCGTGGTGCCAGGTTGGTGGTGGGACACAGGTTGGGACACAACAGGTTCGGACACAGACACAACAGGTTCGGACACAGTGGTGGGAACAGTTGTCTGGGCACCATGCGGTGCCCGAGCTTCGGGAACATGCGTCGTGCATACCGCGTCGCCGCGGGCGATAGTGGCCAGCCGCTGGACGTGAACACCGAGCAGATCGGCGAAGGCGGCGGTCTCGGCCTCACACAGTTGCGGAAACTCCGCGGCGACGTGCGAGACCGGGCAGTGGTGCTGGCACAACTGCGCGCCGGCACCGACATACTCGACTGACGCCGCGTAACCGGCGCTGCTCAAGGCGATCGCAAGTGCCTGTGCACGAGCGACCGGGTCAGCCGCAGCAACCACGTTGGCCCGGTGCCGGTCGACCAGGTCGATTACCCGACGTTCGGCAAAGGAACGGACGGCCTGCTCGCCATCGCGTTCGGAAAGGAAGCGCAGCGCTGCCACCGCCAGATCGTCGTAGGTGTGCTCGAATTGCGCCCGGCCCGCGGCGGTGAGCAGGAACAACTTGGCCGGGCGACCACGGCCACGGGGACCTCGGCGCGGTGCCGCGCGGTAACTGGCCTGGCCGTCGGTGAGCAGGGCATCCAAGTGGCGGCGCACCGCAGCGGGACCCAGCCCCAGCGCGTCGGCAATCTGCCCAGCTGTTACTGGACCATGCTCCAGTAACGTCCGCGCCACCGACTCGCGAGTGCGACGATCGGTCCCGACGGTTTTCACAACGTCCATGTTACGTATTTCCTCGGCCCGTGCAAACGTCCGTTTGCTCGGGTCGAAGGTGCCGACGCGCGCACCGCTACCCTTCGCGGCGTGGTGGCCGGAAAGGTGCGCGCGGTCGGGGCCCGTTTTTGGGCGCCTCGGCCCGACCCAGAAGTGCCGGTCAGCGTCCGATTGGCGGCTCGGGACAACGGCACCGGCCTGGATCCGGTCGAGACCCGGCAACTCGACACGGTGCGCAGGTTCGGCACTGCTGGCTCGCTACTGATGGGGTTAGGTTCACTCGGTGCGGGGACGGCCCCGGTCCTGGACAACCCGGTCGTCGGACGTCCGGTGCTGGGCTTGTTCACCCGGATGCCGACGGCATCGCTGGCGGTCGCCTACACCGGCATCGCCATGGTGGTGTTGGCCTGGCTGTGGCTCGGCGCACTGGCCGCTCCCGGGCGGACCCGGCTGATCACCCGCGCCCAGCTGGACCGCACGATGCTGCTGTGGGTGGCGCCGCTGCTAGTCGCCCCGCCGATGTTCAGCCGGGACGTTTACAGCTACCTGGCGCAGAGCGCGATGGTCAACCGTGGGCTGGACCCCTATGTGCTCGGTCCTGCCGACGCCCTGGGCGTGGACCATCCGCTGGTGCGGGGAATCCCCACGATCTGGCGCCACACGCCGGTGCCCTACGGCCCGTTGTTCCTCACCCTGGGCAGGCCGATCGACTGGATCGCCGGGGACGACGTGGTACTCGGCACGCTGCTGCACCGCAGCCTCGCGGTCGCCGGCCTGGTAATGATCGTCTGGGCGCTGCCCCGGCTGGCTCGCCGGGTGGGCGCCTCGCCGGTGTTTGCGCTCTGGCTCGGCGTGGCTAACCCGTTGGTGTTGTTCCACCTGGTTAGCGGGGTGCACAACGAGGCGCTGATGATCGGACTGATGTTGGTCGGCCTCGAGCTGGCGCTGCGCCAGCCCGCGATGGGTCCGGCCCTGCTCGGTGGCACAGCGCTCATCGCGGCCGCAGCACAGGTGAAGGTTCCCGCCGTCCTGGCGCTCGGTTTCGTGATGGTGTGGTGCGCCCGCCTCCGGAGCGGTCGGCTGCGGGATCTGGGCTGGGCAGCGGCGGTGATCGGTGGAGTAGCGCTGGGGACCACGGTGGTGATAGGGCTGGGCACCGGCCTGGGTTTCGGTTGGATCGCTGCGCTGGGCACACCCAACGTGGTACGCAGCTGGATGTCTGCGGTGACAGAACTTGGCCTGCTCGCTGGGTTGATCGGCAGCGTGCTCGGGCTTGGGGACCACACCGCCTCCGTGCTCGCGCTCACCCGCGCCATCGGGCTGGCGACGGCCGGCGGTGTCTGCCTGCTGTTGCTGTGGCGGTGCTGGCGGGGACGGGTCGAGCCACTGACTGCACTGGGGGCGGCACTGGGCGCCGTAGTATTGCTGGGGCCGGTCGTGCACCCCTGGTACCTGCTGTGGGCCGTGATCCCGTTGGCGGCGTCGGCCACTCATCCGGCGTTTCGGCTTTCCGCCACCGCGGCCTCAGCGGTGCTCGCCCTGGTGGTGGCGCCCACCGGCTCAGACTTCCTATTCCGGGCTTGGGTGGTGCCCTCGGCGATCGCGGCGGCGGCGATCAGTCTGATAGTGCCGCTGCTGCTGGTTCGCGGGCGCACCCCTGCGCTGTTCGCGAGCTTGTGGGCTGGTGCGCCGACCCTTCGGCCCAGTGCGCTTTGATCCCGGATCGCGACCTAGGCTCTGTGAACGTGACCATGCCCGCGCCATCGGCTGCTGTCGAGGTCCGTGGCCTGGTTCGAAGTTTCGGTTCGGTCCGGGCTGTAGATGGCCTGGATCTACGGGTGCCGCCAGCTACGGTGCTGGCCCTGCTGGGACCCAACGGCGCCGGTAAGACCACCACGGTCGAGGTGTGTGAAGGGTTCCTACGCCCGGATGCCGGGGTGGTCCGCATCCTGGGTCTGGATCCGATCACCGACAGTGCCGCGCTGCGTCCCCGCGTCGGGGTGATGCCGCAGGGCGGCGGGGCGTATCCGGGCGTGCGGGCTGCCGAGATGCTCAGTTTGGTGGCGGTCTGCGCGGCACGACCGCTGGACGTCGGTTGGCTGCTTGACGTGCTCGGGCTCACCGGCGTCGCACGGGTGCCCTACAAGCGACTGTCCGGCGGCCAGCAGCAACGGCTCGCGCTGGCCTGCGCGCTAGTAGGACGGCCCGAGGTGGTGTTCCTCGACGAGCCCACCGCCGGCATGGACCCGCAAGCCCGACGGCTGGTTTGGGACATCATCAGCAGGTTGCGCGCAGACGGCGTCAGCGTGCTGTTCACCACTCACCTGATGGAGGAGGCCGAGGCACTCGCCGACCAGGTTGTGATCATCGATCATGGCCGGGTGGTGGCCCAGGGCAGCCCCGCTGAGCTCACCTCCGATGGTACGCAGCGGCAGCTGCGGTTCAGGGCTCGAGCCGGCTTGGATCTCGGTGCGCTGTGCACCGCATTGCCCGCAGCCTGCCGGGCCAGTGAACCGCGACCCGGTGGGTACCTCGTCGAGGGCTTGATCGACCCGCAGGTGGTGGCCACCGTGACAGTGTGGTGCGCCCAGCAGGGCGTGTTCGCCGAGGACCTCAGAGTGTCCAGACGCACCCTGGAAGACGTGTTCATCGAGCTCACCGGACGGGAGCTGCGGTCGTGACCAGCTTCTCCCCGTTCTCCCCCGGTACTTTCGCGCCCGCACCAGGCCGGGGGCGGCTGTCGCGGATGCTGATCACTCAGGCTCGCACCGAGTTTGTGCTCACCCTGCGCAACGGGGAGCAAGTGCTGCTGACCCTGCTCATCCCGCTGGGCATATTGATTGCGTTCACCCTGCTCAACGAGGTCCCGGTGCCCAGCCCGCGAGTGGACAACATCACCCCGCGGGTTCTGGCGCTGGCCGTGATGTCCACTGCGTTCACCGGGCAAGCAATCGCGTTGGGCTTCGACCGCCGGTATGGGGTGCTCAAACGGTTAGCCGCCACAGCGCTGCCACGCTGGTCGTTGGTCGCTGGCCGGATGCTGGCGGTGCTTGGGGTGGTAGCGGTGCAGCTGGTGGTGCTCGGCTCGGTGGCCGCTGGATTGGGCTGGCACCCGCAGCGGACCGGTCTGGCACCCGCGGCGTTGCTGATCCTCGCCGGGACGGCGGCCTTCGGTGCCCTCGGGGTGCTGCTCGGAGGCGCGCTTCGGGCCGAGGTGGTGCTCGCGGTAGCGAACACGGTCTGGCTGTTTCTCGTCGTAGCGGGGGGGATCGTGCTGTCTGTCCACGCCTTACCCGGACCGCTGGCCACGATCGCCGCTGCGCTGCCCTCCGGCGCGCTGGCCGAGGGCCTGCACACCGCGCTGGTACAAGGCCCCACCCCTTGGGGCGCGCTGGGCGTTCTGCTGGCGTGGGCTGCCGGCGCCGGCCTGCTGGCCGCCCGCACCCTGCGACTGTCCTGAAATACGGCCTGCACCGATGCACAGCCGACACCCCTCGTGCAGTCACTGTCCGTGATCCCGGGGGGAGGACTGTTGCAGAACGGGGAGGTGCCACCGCCACCGCACCATCGCTGACGTGCCCGCCGGTGGGTAGGCGCACCAGCTGCCTACCATCAGTATTGTGTCTACCGCTCCTGCCCCTAAGCGCTCGCTAGCGACCCTGTCTCGGGCTACGGCGATGGCTGCGGTGATCACGCAGGGGGGCATCGCGGTGACCGGCTCGGTGGTCCGGGTCACCGGGTCGGGGCTGGGTTGCCCGACCTGGCCGCAGTGCTTCCCGGGCAGCCTGGTGCCGCAACCTCATCCCGAGGTCGCCGCGGTGCACCAGTGGATCGAGTTCGGTAACCGCCTGCTCACCGGCCTGGTTGGCGTGGTGGCGCTGGCGTGCCTGGTCATCGCGGTGCTGATCCGGCCCCGGCGTCGACGGCTGATTCTGCTGGCCGCGACGATGCCACTGGGCGTCGTCGCGCAGGCCGTCCTGGGGGGTATCACCGTCCTGACCGGGCTGGCCTGGTGGACCGTCAGCGTCCACTTCCTCGTCTCAATGGTGTTGGTGTGGCTCGCGGTACTGCTGGTCGCCGCCTTCGCCGAGGGCGACGCCCCACCGCGCTGGCACCTCCCCGGCCCGCTGCGCGGCTTGCTGCGCGCCGCCACCACGGTGCTGGCAGCGCTGCTTATCGCCGGAACGCTGGTGACCTCGGCGGGACCGCACGCGGGAAACACTGCTACCCCCCGGTTAGCGGCGGGTGTGCCGGCGATGGCGCAACTACACGCTGATCTGCTCGTCGGTTTCCTCGGACTGCTCGCCGGCCTGGGATTCGCCCTGTGCGCGGTGGGCGTGCCGACCAGGGTCTGGCGGCGCTACAGGGTGCTGGTCTGCGTGGTGATCGCGCAGGGCACCTTAGGTGTTGCGCAATACCTCACCGGCGTTCCCGAGGTACTCGTATCGCTGCACGTTCTAGGCGCCGCGTCGGTGGTGGTGGTGATGGCCGCGCTCTGGACGAGCTGCCGGATCCGCGACTACGAGTGCACCGTCACCGTGGGCGATGCACGCCCGCTAGCCAGCGCTGGAACGAGCTAATCGGAAGAGTCGGGACGACGGTATCGGCGCATCGCGTCGGGATAGCCGACGATCGCAGCGTCATAAGCCGGAATTCTCAGTTCGGCCGCCAGCTTGCGGGCGACCGCGGGGGAGCCCACCCGGCGGCGGATCCACTCGCCATCAGAGGCGACCGCGACAGCCGTCGTATCGGTCGCCGCCGTTTCCGGCTCAACATAGAACTCGACCCCAATCCTGGTGGCGACGAAATCACGGAGCTCGGCAAGGTCATCCGGGGTGGCTTCTCGGTCGAGCATGCTCTGGTAGCCACCGCGCCTGACGCGAATGGCGCGCTGGCTTGACAGGCCGCCCGCGCGCCCGAAAAGCCTGCCCAAATAGTCCTGCAGCCCCACTCCGCAACCTCCTGCCCAAGCTCGTGGAGCAGCCACAGTAACGGACGGGCTGGCCGGAAGAAGTAAAGCCGTCACAGGCCCGGGAAAGGTTCGATCAGTGACTGCAGCACGTGGTCGGCCTTCGCCGCGCGCAGCTCGTCGGCGCC
>JBHEMR010000023.1:0-9440 GCA_046262495.1 Pseudonocardiaceae bacterium
AAATCCAGCCCCGCCAGTAACCACGGCCCTGCTGAATCTCGTGTTCACGGCTGTGGCTACCCCAGCGCAGCGGTCCCAAACTCAGCACGGGGGTTTTCACCATGTGGACTGCGGGTACTGACGGCCATGGTCGTTCGATGAGCGGCGAGCGATGACGACTCCTGGTGGGCTCCAGGCGCGCTGCAACGGGCTACCACTGTCCTGGACAACCATCCGCGCTTGGGCTTGGTGGCCGCCCGTACCGTCGTCGGTGCCGCCGAGCGTCCCGACCCGGTCAACCCGCTGATGGCAGCAAGCCCAGTACCCCGTCGCCCGGACGCCCCGGGCCCGTCGGTCCTGGGATTTCTGGCCTGCTCGGCGGTGCTGTGCCGGCGGGCGTTCTGCGAGGTTGGTGGGTTCAGCAGGTTGCTGTTCTTCGTGGGGGAGGAGCGGTTGTTGTGCTACGACCTGGCGGCAGCCGGGTGGGAACGCGCCTACCTCGACGACGTCGTCGCGCACCACCATCCTTCCGCGCGCCGGCCCGATCCCGAACGTCGCCGAGTGGCGGAGCTGCGCAACGACTTGCTTACCGCCGTCCTGCGCCGGCCGCGGCGGGTAGCCCTCGCCGCCGCTATCGCGCTCGCGCGGAAGTCGGTGCGTGACGCGGCCCCCCGCAGTGCGTTACGCGAGGCCGTGGTCCGGCTACCGGTGGCGCTTCGGCGGCGCGCGGTACTGCCCGCCGCCGTGGAAGAGCAGGTTCGCATGCTGGAAGCGGGTGCCCGATGACGCCTGGCCGGGTCACCGTCGTGATCATCACCCGCGACCGCAAGGCGGAGCTGCTCGGCACCCTGGCGCACATGACGACACTTCCCGACCGCGCCCCCGTAGTGGTCGTCGACAACGGCTCCACCGACCACACCGCTCACGCTGTCGCTGAGCGGTTCGGCCAGGTGACTCTGCTGTGCAGCGACCAGAACCTCGGTGCGCTGGGCCGCAACCTGGCAGTGCGGGGCATCGACACCGTACGTGGCGTTTTGTGACGACGACACCCGGTGGCAGCCCGGGGCGCTGACCCGCGCTGCTGACCTGCTCGACGCGCATCCGGGACTGGCGTCGGTGACCGGCCGGATCTTGGTCGCTCCGGCGATGGTCGAGGATCCCATCACTCCCGAGCTGCGGGACTCACCGATACCCGGCCCAGCATGGTTGCCCGGACCGGCCCTGCTCGGAGTGCTCGCCGGGGCGAGCATGTTTCGCGTCGCCGCGTTCCAGGAGGTGGGTGGATTCTCACCGCGGCTGTGGCTAGGCGGTGAGGAGGAGCTACTCGCGCTCGATCTTGCTGCTCGCGGGTGGTGGATGTGCTGGGCACCTGACGTGGTTATCGAGCACGCGCCGTCGACTTCCCGCGATCCCCGACGCCGGCGGCAGTTGGGTATCCGCAACACGTTGTGGACAGCGTGGCTGCGCCGCCCGCTGCCCAGCGCGCTGCGGCGCACCGGCACGCTGCTGCGCTCGGTACCTCGCGATTGGGCCAGTGTGGCCGCGGTCGGCGAGGCGCTCGCCGGACTGGCCTGGGTGCTGCGAGAACGTCGGGTAGTCCCGCCCGATGTGGAGCGTGGGTTGCGGTTGCTGGAGCTGCCGCAGCGACACTCCCAGGGCTCGCAGGTATGTTGGCTGATACGGACGCTGATACCTCAGCAGAGAAGGTGGTTCCGATGGCTCTAGACCCGTTAGTTGACGTCGGCCGGAAGGTCTGGCGCAGCTGTGCACACTGCCCGAACGCCGATGGCCTATACCTGCTCAAGTCAAACGCCAACCTCGTGTACGTCCAGTGCCCGCTATGCCACAACTGTTGGTGGTTGGACACCAAATGCGGCACGGGCGGTGGACCCGACAAGTCTGGCACCGCGTAGTACAACGGCGTCGCCGGCTCGCGACTTCCGGCGTCGACCGGGCAAGCTGGCGAGATGGTGATCCCGGTCCATGATGTCAATCCGGTTCGTCGCACGCCGTGGGTTACCTACCTGCTGATTGCGGCGAACATCGTCGTTTTCCTGCTCACGCCCGCCTCGGCGACCACGGTGACGGGCGCGGCCAGCCTCGCGCAGACCTGCCAGCAGGAGGCGTTCTACGACCGCTACGCGGCGATCCCCGTCGAACTGGTGCACAACCGGCCGCTGCCGCTGGTTCCGGATGGACTGATCGCAATCGGCGATCGAGGGCCAGGCTGCGTCCTTGCCCCCCCGAACTACTCCAAAACCCCGGCGTTGTCGGCGTTGACTTCGCTGTTCCTGCACGGCAGCTGGTTACACCTGCTCGGCAACATGCTCTTCTTGTGGATCTTCGGCAACAACATCGAGGACCGGTTCGGCCGGCTCCGATATCTGTTGTTCTACCTGGCCTGCGGCATGGTCGCCACCTACGGCTTCGCGCTGACCCACGCCGACGCAACGGAGGTGCTGATCGGGGCCTCCGGAGCGATCGCCGGCGTGCTGGGTGCCTATATCGTTCTCTACCCGCGAGCCCGAGTGTGGAGCCTGGTGCCGCTGCTGTTCTTCATCCCACTACGGCTACCCGCCTGGTTCGTGCTGGGCCTGTGGTTCTTGTTGCAGTGGATCTACACCGCCGGGTATGCCGTCTCCTCGGCGGGGTCAGTCGCCTACGTTGCCCACGTGTTCGGCTTCGTCATTGGGGCCCTCCTTGCGCTGACGATGCGCGGCGCAGGCGTGCGGACACGCCCATGAACTCGACGCCGGCGACGATGCGGCGTTGAGCCTTGACGGCACGGCCCGTACCATTCGTGGAAACGCTTCTTCCAGAAAGGAACCCGGTGGACACGCAGGTCGAAACGCTCGAGTTCGAGGCAGAAGCGCGCCAGCTCTTGCAGTTGATGGTTCATTCGATCTACTCGAACAAGGACACCTTCCTGCGAGAGCTCATCTCGAACGCCTCCGATGCGTTGGACAAATTGCGTTTGGAAGCGTTTCGCGACAAGGACCTGCAGGTTGATACTTCTGATCTGCACATCGACATCGAGGTCGACAAAGAGCAGCGCACCCTCACTGTGCGGGACAATGGAATTGGCATGTCCCGCGATGATGTGGTGGTGCTCATCGGCACCATCGCGAAGTCCGGTACGGTCGACTTTCTGCAAAAGCTGAAGGAGTCGAACGATGCGGCGGCCTCCCAAGACCTCATCGGGCAGTTCGGTATTGGCTTCTACTCCAGCTTCATGGTGGCCGACAAGGTCATGCTGCTGACGCGGCGGGCCGGAGAAAACCACGCCACCAGGTGGGAATCTAGCGGTGCGGGGACCTACACCATCGAATCAGTCGACGACGCGCCGCAAGGCACTGCGGTGACCTTGTACCTCAAACCCGAGGACAAGGACGATCAACTCTTTGACTACACGGACGCCTGGAAGATCAAGGAGATCGTCAAGAGGTACTCCGACTTCATCTCATGGCCGATCAAGATGGAAGTCGAGCACACAGACAAGGATGGCAAGGTCACGCGCGAAATTGAGACGATCAACTCGATGAAGGCGCTATGGGCACGTTCCAAAAACGAAGTCGAAGAGCACGAATACAAGGATTTCTACAAACACGTGAGCCACGATTGGAATGATCCGCTAGAGATCATCAGCATGAAAGCGGAAGGGACGTTCGAATACCAGGCGCTACTGTTTATACCATCGCGCGCGCCGCTGGACCTGTTCATGCGTGATCGCAAGCGAGGCGTCCAGTTGTACGTGAAGCGCGTCTTCATCATGGACGATTGCGAAGCGCTCATGCCAGAGTACCTGCGCTTCATCAAAGGTGTGGTGGATGCGCAGGACCTATCGCTGAATGTATCTCGAGAGACGCTCCAGCAGGATCGCCAGATCCAGATGATGCGTCGACGCCTGGTCAAGAAGGTACTGTCCACGGTGAAGGACATGATGACCGACAACGTCGACCATTACAAGACGTTCTGGACGGAGTTCGGCCGCGCGGTCAAGGAAGGACTCGTCAACGACTTCGAAAATCGCGATACGATCCTCGAAATAGCATCGTTCGCGTCAACGTACCACGCAGAAGAGTTGACCACCTTACGTCAATACTTGGACCGTATGAAAGACGGACAACAGGACATCTATTACATGACGGGGGAGTCGCGGTCGATAATAGAAAGCTCTCCACATATGGAAGCCCTCCGAGCTAGAGGCTTCGAGGTGCTACTTCTGACCGATCCGGTCGATGAGATGTGGGTCGAGTCGGTCCGCGAGTTCGACGGAAAGCGGTTCCAGTCGATCGCCAAGGGCCAGGTCGATCTTGACACCGAGGAAGAGAAGCAAACGGCCGAAGCCGAACGCGACCAGCAGAAGAAGGACTTCGCCGACCTGCTGTCCTGGATGACGACTACGTTGCAAGAGGACGTCAAGGAGGTACGACTGTCGTCGCGCCTCACCACCTCGCCGGCCTGTATCGTCGGAGATACGTACGACGTCACACCGACCCTGGAGAAGATGTATCGCGCCATGGGTCAGGACGTGCCGCGCATCAAGCGCATTCTCGAACTCAATCCCACGCACCCATTGGTCAGTGGACTGCAGAAAGCTCGCGGTGAGCGCAAGGACGACGCCGGGCTGGCGGAAACAGCCGAGCTTCTGTACGGGATGGCACTGCTCGCAGAGGGTGGTGAACTGAGTGATCCGTCACGTTTCATACGCCTACTGACGGATCGACTGGCGCGGACGCTGTAAAGACGATGAGACAGAGGAGGGTATTGTGAGCTTCGCTGACAAGATCAGGGGCAAGGCTCAGGAGTTGCGCGGCCGTGTCAAGCGCAACACCGGCGAGGTCACGGGCAACAGGCGTCTCGAGGCCGAAGGCACGGCTAATGAGGTGATGGGCCACCTGAGGCAAGCCGGCGAGAAGGTCAAGGACGCATTTCGCGGGCGGGGCAATCGGCGGCGCCGGTACTAGTTGACTGCTCTGCCAGGCAGCCAGAGAGCCGGTCAACCATCGCGGTCGGGCTGATCCAAGTGGGCAGACCGGCAGCGATGCCGGATCGGGAGTGGGGAGCTGCGCCCGTCAGGCTTAGTTGGTCAGGGCGTCCGACATGTCGTCGGTGAAAGGCAGGTGCTTCCGCAATCCGGTGGCCTCCAGCGCACGATTGGCGGTCCAGGAGTTGCACACCAACCGCAGGTCGCGACCCTTCTGCGTGGCGAGCTCATTCGCCTCGAACAGTACGGTCAGGCCAGCCGATGCCAGGAACCGCACACCATCAAGGTTCACCACCAAGATCTGGGCAACGGCCAGTTGCGCGATCAGACATTCGGCCAGTTCCGGCGCGGTGACCGTGTCCACCTCACCGGTTACGGTGACCACGCGTACATCGGGACCGCGCTCGGCCACCCGTAGGTCGACGGTATCTGCCGGGAAGGCGCTGTTCATCTGCGCACGATATAGCGGCGAGTCACCAAGAGGCACCACGCCGCCAGGGTCAGCGTCGCTAAGCGGTGCTATCTCATCGATGAGCGGCGACACCGACGACCAAACACTACCGATCGCCGCGGTTGTTGCGGACCAGCCAGCTGGGAAGCGCACCACCGACTTCGTGGCGGGTGAATAATGCGCGTGCCGCAGTGAACCGGACCACACCGTTTGCCTGGTCGTGCGCTGCCGACGATGGGTTGCAACCGCACCTTCCCGGATTCTGGCGCGCGCCGTACGGGAAGGTACAGAACCAGTGCTGACCGTGGAGCAGGCGGAGGAGATAGCGCGGCGGGTCGTGCGCGAGTCCGCCTAACGATAGTTGGCCCGCGACAGGACTCAGATGGCGAAGGCGTCCATTCCACCGAAATCGCCCATGCCCGGTTGGCCCATCATCTCGCCACCCGGATCAACGCCAGGGTCGTCGACGGCCATGTCTTCGCTGCTGGCCATCGCGTCGCCTCCCATCTCATCGCCGAGGAAGGCGTCAGCGATCGCTGTGCCGACGAACGCTCCTGCCACGCTGGCGAGCAGGCTACCGGCGATAATCCCGCCCATGCCCATCCCGCCCATCCCGCCGCGGCCCCCGCCCAGGGCCCGTTCCATCGTGCCGGGCTCGCGCATCTCGGCGCGGGTAGCCATCCGGGCCAAGGATTGCGGATCGTCCGAGGTAGCGCGCTCGGAAGCGGGGACCGCGTTGCCGAGGTCTTCGAGCACCTTGCGACGCTGGTCGGGAGACAGCTGCGCGAAGGCCTCCGCGTGAGCCTGCTCCAGGGTCTCGGGCGGCGCGGTGCGCAACATGTAGCGGTAACGCTCCACGGCCACCTCATCGGGATCTCGGCCCGAGCCGCCTGCCTGGTGCTGCACCGCTGGCTGGTTCGGCGGCGCGGTAGGACGTTCGGCGGCGCCGCCACCGAACTCACCCAGACCACTGCCGCCGGTGCCCTCGCCGATCCGAGACCCGAAGGTTTCACGAAATTTGTCAAGCAGACCCATCGTGGTGTTCCTCCTTTTTCTGGTGTCCATCTAGGTCGGCGGCCGGAACGCCAGAGATGGTTGGTCGCGTCCGCCGACACGTTGGTGTCAGCGTTGCTCACTCCTGGCCATGGCCCGTAGTCGGGTGATCCGCTCGGCGGTGTCGGGGTGAGTAGAAAACATTCGCATCACCGACCGCCCGGAGAACGGATTAGCGATCATCAGTGAGCCAACCGGTCCGGTGGCCGCGGCCGGTGGCAGGGGCTGCCTCTGAGCGATTTGCTCGATCTTGTATAGGGCGCTGGCCAGAGCCAACGGATCTCCGGTGGCTTCAGCCCCGGATGCATCAGCGGCGAACTCGCGCGAGCGGCTGATCGCGGCCTGGATCAATCCCGCGGCTACTGGGCCCAACAGGGCGATAAGGACAACTTCGAGGAAATTCGGGCCAGAATCGTCCTCACTGCTGCCGAAGCCGAACAAGGCGCTGAACTGGGCGAGGTTGACCAGAATCATGATCATACTGGCCAGGCCGGCCGCCACCGAGGCGATGAGGATGTCACGGTTGCCGACATGACTGATCTCATGACCCAGCACCCCACGCAGCTCACGCTCATTGAGCAGCTCAAGGATCCCGCTGGTGACGCAGACCGCAGCGTGGCGGGGGTTGCGTCCGGTGGCGAACGCGTTCGGCGTTGCGGTGGGGCTCACATACACCCGAGGCATTGGCATGCCGCGCTGCGCGGCCAGCTCGGCGACGATGGCGTGCAGCCGTGGTGCTTGGGCCGCGGTGACCTGCTCGGCTTGCATCGCCCGCAGCGCGAGTTGGTCGGAGTAGAAGTAGGCCACCCCATTGATCCCGAGCGCCGCTACGCCCGCGATCAGTAACCCCGTCATGCCGCCCAGTGCCTGCCCACGAGCAGGATCAGGGCGGACAATCCACCCAGCAGCAAAGCGGTTTTCAGGCCGTTACCGACCCTGTACACAGTGTCCTCCTCGATTCCGGGATCAACGCTTTTTCATCAAGCGAGCCCGAAGGTCTTCGATCTTGTGGCGGGTATTGGGATCCCGGGCGAGCTGCTGGGCACGGTCCGCAAGCCGTCGCCCCTGCGGACTACGCACGAGCCGGGTAATGCGGTCGACCAACGACGCCATGGCACGGCCTCCTCAAGTGACGATTACAACTGACAGAGCCAGTATGACTGCCGTACATCCGCAGCACTCGTCCATTCTCAGCCAAGATATAGGTGGTTTCATTGCCGGAACTCGGCAATGCCCTCGGTGTTGTCGGGCCACCCGAGCGCACGAGCGCCGAGGAGCGCCGTGTGTAGCGTGTAGCGGTGGGCGGGGTTGCCGACGTGCAGGCCGGTGAGGGTGGCGATGCGGTGCAGGCGATAGGTGACGGCGCGCACCGACAGGTGCAGCAGCTGGGCGGTGCGAGTGGTGTTTCCCCCGCTATCGAGGTAGGCCTCGAGAGTCGCCAGCAGGGGCTCGGCGCCGCCGCGGGCCCGACGTAACGGGGTAAGCACCGTCTCGATGAGGTCGCACAGTGCGGCACGGTCACGTAACAGGACTTGGTAGACGAGCAGGTCCTGGGCCCTCACGACCGGCTCGGACAACCGCAGTCGCCCGGCCAAGGCCAGCGCCTCGCGTGCTTCGGTGAACGAGCGGGCCACCCCCGACGGTCCGGGATGGGGCCGCCCCAGCACCATCCACAGCTTCTGTGTCCGCCGGTCGCCGGAAGTCAAGGCGCGGTGGGCTCCCCCCAGCACGGCGTCCAGGATCTGTGGAGACAGCGCCGGTAAAACAATGACGAGCTCGCCGTCACGGGTCGTAATCAATGCTTCGAAGGCGCCGAGGGGGCCCGCGAGTGCGGCGGATACCTGCCCCAGCAGGGGACTGGCCTCCTGGAACGGGGCCGTGGTACGGGCGAGCAGCACCATGTGCGGCCCAGCCAGCTGTAGGCCGTAGGACTGCGCGCGCACGAGCAGGCCGGCCGGGTCGGCGGTACCGGCTAGCAAATCGTCGACGAACTCGCGGCGCATTGCCTCTTCGCGGCGCACCACAGCACGCCGGGCGGAGGTATAACCCTCAGCTAGCGCAGCAACGACGTCATCGCACGCGCGCAGCACCCGCTGCCCGGCCGTACGAACGGCGTTGGTGTCCTCACCGGTGACGGCTGGCAGCTGGGGCCACGCCCGCCATGCGGCGGATAGGTAGAGGTCCACCAGGGCACGTAGCGCCACGCCCTGCTCCGCCGCACGCGCCCCCAAGGCCGCAAAGGCGGCGTTGGTGTGGCGGTCCCAGTCGTGTTCCTGACCATGAGCGGCAAGCCGATCCAGAAAGTCGCCAAGCAACTCGAGATCCACCCCGCCGGCGTCCGCGGCCGCGGACCGCGCTACCTCAAGGGTCCAGTCTTGCCGAACTGCGGCAACAGAACACTCATGCTGTGGTGACTTTCGCCCTCGTCGTTGCGCACTCATTGCACCATCCTGACAGCGCAGAAACGTTTACGTTCCCCGGAGATTGCATGGGCGGGCGGCACGCTGGCCGTCAGGTCTGCTGCGGCTCGGTTCTGCGCTCACGCGCACGCGCTGAGCCAGCATGGGCGCGTGCGGCCGGGTCGCGTCGCACCTTGGCCAGGCTAGCCGCGGTCGTCATCGCCAGGATCACGGCGATGACGCCCAGCGACAGCAGGGTCGGAATCTGCGGTACCGCGCCGGACAGCGTGTGCCCCCAGTACAGCACTCGGGATCCTCGTTGCGGTGGCGGCAGAGCTGGATCGCGGTCCCGATAGCAGCAGCCCGAAGACCAGGAACATGAAGGCGAACAGCTCCAGTAGCCCGGCACCGACCGCGATGAAGACGGCACGATCATAATTACGGATGACGGGTGTCTCGCTTGCCCGATGACGTTCGTCAGCGGTTGCTTAGCCATAGGATGAGGCTGATCACAGCGGAGATCAGGATCATCGAGGTAATCGGCACGTAGACGTGGACGTGTTCTCGGACG
>JBHEMR010000024.1:0-3949 GCA_046262495.1 Pseudonocardiaceae bacterium
CCGATGGAGTAGAGAAAACCGTCGTAACCGTAGACCGCGATGGCACCGGCGATGCCCAGAAAGGACGCCGCGGACAGGTAGTCGCCGGAGATCGCTACCCCGTTCTGCGGCCCGGTGAACGACCGGCCCGCCGCGTAGTAGTCAGCGGCGGACTTGGTGCGGTGTGAGGCCCGGAACACGATCACCAAGGTGACCAGCACGAAGAAGACGAAGATCCCGCCGTTGAGCAGCGGCGCCCCGACGGCGTGCTGGGCTAACGCTGCAATCACCAGGCTCCTCCTTCGACGCGCTCGCAGATCTGGCTGCTGACCGGGTCGAGATTGCGGCTCGCGAATTGGACATAAACCGTTGTGATGGCGAAGGTGGAGGCGAACTGCAGCAACCCGAAGATCAATCCGATGTTGACGTTGCCGACTATCTTGATGGCCATGTATTGCGGCGCAAACGCTGCCAGCAGGACATATAGGAAATACCAGGCCAGGAAGAATGCGGTCATCGGGAAGACGAAGCCGCGAAAGCGCTGTCGCAGGGTGGCGAACTCCGCGCTGGTGTGGGCGGCGGCCCAAGGGTCCACCGGTGGCGGCGTGCCCACACCTCCGACGCGCTCGGTGGTGCTCATGCAGACACCTCCAGGGCAGTGATGATCATGCCAATGTTACGTACGTCGCGAAGACCGGGACACCCTAGTAGCCGGACCTTCACCAGCCTGCACCGCATCGTGAACCGTTCGGTATGCAGGGTTGATTACCGACGGTGCCGGCCACCGCGCATCCGAGGCAGCGCTACTATCCCGGCACGGGGAACCAGCTGACCCATGTCCCGATCCTCCGACAAGCCCAACCGGTCCGGTGCGTGCAGTCGCAGCAGGATGCGAGATACGTCGACCGGGACGCGATCACTGGTGCGATGGCTGACCACCACCATGGTCAGGAAGGCCAGCGGCACGGTGAACACAGCGGGCTGCGCCAATATCGCCTGCCACCCTGGCGGGAGCACGCCGGCCGCGGCCGGCAGCACCGCGGCGAACGCCAGCCCGCCGCCGGCCAGGATGCCGGCCACCGCGCCGACGTCGGTCAGCCCGCGCCACCAGATGCCCAGCACGAGCAGCGGGCAGAACGACGAGGCGGCCACCGCGAAAGCCAGTCCGACACCTTGCGCCAGGTCCAACGATGACACGGCGAGAACGAACGCCAATGGCACTGACCAGGCCGCCGCAGTGGCCGCGCGGAAGTCCCGCAACCGACCGGGCAGCACGTCACTGGACAACACTCCGGCGATGCTCACCACCAGCCCGGTGGCGGCGGAGACAAAGGCGGCGAACGCCCCGGCCGCGATCAAGCCGCCGAGTAGCAGCCCTGGCCATCCGCCCAACGCGGCGCGTGGCAGCAGCAGCAGCGCGGCGTCGGTGTTGCCGTTGACCAGCAGCTCCGGGACGTAAAGCCGAGCGAGCCATCCGGAAACCATCGGGAACAGGTAGAAAATTCCGAGCAGCGACAGCACCAGCAATGTGGTCCGGCGCGCCGCTCGGCCGTCGGGGTCGGTGTAGTACCGACCCAGCACGTGCGGCAGCCCCATGGTGCCCAGCAGCAGCGCCACGATGAGCGAGTAGGTGGCCAGCAGTGGATGGCCACCGG
This sequence comes from Pseudonocardiaceae bacterium, assembly GCA_046262495.1. Lineage (GTDB taxonomy): Bacteria > Actinomycetota > Actinomycetes > Mycobacteriales > Pseudonocardiaceae. Next base: position 1,635 of record JBHEMR010000024.1, read on the forward strand.
TGCCCAGTGGACGCAGCCACTTGTCGTTGTCCAACGCGGCACCTCTGATCACCGGAGCCCGACTTCCCGCGTCGAAGTGCAGTCTGGTGTTCTTGGCGACACGGTGCTCCCCCGGTGCCCAGTACACCGTTCCGTTCGCGAATTGCCCGTCCTCGATTCCCACTGCTTTGACCAGCATCGGCTGAGTAACTTCCAGCACCACATCGTGATCAAGAGTGATGTCAGCGGAGTGGGAGAAATACGGCAGCGCCGAGGTACCAAGCAAATCCCGCACTCCCGGTTTCTCGCCAGCATTGTGAATCAGCAGCACGAACACCGGAATGGCGAGCGCGGTCAGCTTTATCCAGTATTGGAAGGCCTGCACGATGGTGATCGAGCGCATCCAGCCGGTGTAGATGTTGAACGTCACGATCACCATGACCACCGCCGCGCCGACCCACTGCGGCTCCCCCGCCACAGCATGAAGGGTGAGCCCGGCGCCCTGCATCTGCGGCACCAGGTAAAGCCAGCCGATGACGATCACGAAAATGGTGCAGACCCGGCGCAGCCCTGCCGAACCCAACCGGGCCTCGGCGAAGTCGGGCAGCGTGTAGGCACCTGATCTGCGCAGCGGTGCTGCCACGAAAAGCAGTAGGGCGAGGTACCCCGCAGTGAACCCGACCGGGTACCACAGCGCGTCCACCCCGCCCTTGAGCACCAGACCGGCGATCCCTAGGAAGGAGGCCGCGGACAGGTACTCGCCCGAGATCGCCGCGGCATTCCAGCGTGACCCCAGGGTGCGGGACGCGACCAGGAAGTCCGACGTCGACCTGACCTTGCCCCCGTAGAGGCCGGTGAGCATGGTCGCCGCGGCAATCACGACCATCGCACCGAGGGTGACGTAGAAGACAGCCTGCTCGGGCACGCTGGCTTCAGTTCTCGACCATATCGGCGAAGTCCTGCTCGTTACGGTCGGCGCTGCGGTTGTAAGACCAGGCCACCGCGACGAAGAACGGGTAAACCGCGAACCCGAGCAGTAACCACGGCAGCCGTAAGCCCACGATAGTGATGGTGCCCAGCGATGACACCAGGAACAACAGCGGGATCCCCGCGAGCACCAGCACGGTGAGCAGCATCAGCCGGATCGACAGGATCAGTTGCACCCGCACCAACTGGCGGATCAGTACCTCACCGACGCTGGTCTGATCCTCCAACTCGGCGAGTGTTCGTACCACCCGGCGGCTGCTGCGCCGCTTGGCAAGCACGATCCGTTCCCGCTTGCCAAGCTTGACCTTGGCGGCAACCGGGTAGCCGTTGGCCTCTCGTGCCCTTTCTTGGGCCGCCGCGTCCTGGGCTGCCCGCGTCAGAGCCTCCCACGGGTCGTCATCCGGGCCAGTCGTGTCAGTACTCATTGGGGACTCATCGAGACTCTATCGCCGACGCATTGGCGGACTCATCACAACTCATCGGGGTTCATCGGAGCTGCTCGGGAGGTCCAGCCCTGTTTGGCCGCGCGGACCAAGCGGTCCTTCAGCTCTCGAGTGTGCCTTCGGCTGACCGGTAACTCGGTGGCGTCACCTCCGTTGCCCACCCGCACCACGTAACCCGACGCCGACATGCGCAGCTCGGTGACCAGCGGCAGAGCGACCAGGAAGGAACGGTGGATCCGCACGAACCCGGCTTCCGACCAGCGATCTTCCAACTGGGAAAGCGGAATACGGACCAGGTGGCTGGTGCCCTCACCGGTGTGCAGCCGCGCGTAGTCCCCATGCGCCTCCACCCAGCGTACCGACGAGCGCGGCACCAGCTTGGTCGTCCCGGCGAGCTCGACCGGGATGACCTCGTCCTCGCTGCCGGGATCCGGTCCGGGGGCGGACGCGTCGCGCCGGGAGGCCACGATCCGTCGCATCGTGTTCGCCAGTCGCTCTCGGCTCACCGGCTTCATCAGGTAATCGGCCGCGCCGATCTCGAAGGCGTCGAGAGCCTTCTCATCGTAGGCGGTGGCGAACACGACCACCGGTGGGTTGGGAATCGCGCCAAGTAGGCGGGCCAGTTCCAGCCCGTCCAACCCGGGCATCCGGATGTCGAGGAACACGACATCGATCTGGGGCAGCGACGTTCCGTTGGCGGTCCGGTTGTCGGGACGCAAGACCGACAATGCCTCGGTGGCGTTCGTGGCCGTCAGCACGGTGCCGATCCGCGGCTCGGCTTCAAGTACTTCGACCAACATCGATAGCGGACCCGGCTCGTCGTCCACGGCGAGCACGACGAGCCCCGGGTTGTCGTCGTTGCCGCTCATCGACCGCCTTTCCGTCAATCCAGTGTGCCCCCACCAA
>JBHEMR010000025.1:0-3372 GCA_046262495.1 Pseudonocardiaceae bacterium
TCCGAGCACCAGCACCCCGGCGGTGTGCGTGAACGTCACCGTGGTCCCGACCAGCACGGCGTCGCGGCGGGTGCCGCGCCGACCGGCCAAGTAGGCGGCCATCACGGTCTTGCCATGCCCTGGCAGCGCGGCGTGGGCCGCGCCGACGACCAGTGCCAGCAGCACCGCCAGCGAACCGAACAGCGGGGTCAGGGATCCTCCCACGAGGTCGGTGAACAGCCTCGTGACGCCACCGCTCCAGCGCTCCAGCACCCCGGCGGTAGGCAGCGCGATCCCGAGCGCCCCGCCGGCCACGCCGCTGCCGGGCTGGGTGCGCAGTGTCGTGTCGCGAACGCCCAGAGGTGAGCTGAGCAGGTCGGTGGGGTAGCGGCGCAGCTCATCGCTCACGCTCGTGGGCGGCACCTGCGGATCGAGCAGCCGCACCCCGTTGCCGACAGCGGTGATCTCGTGCCAGCCCACCCGGTCGGCGCGGTAGCCGTCGGAGAAGGACAGCGCGGCTGCCCGGTCGAGCTGAGCAGGCGCGGCCAGCTCGCAGACCAACCGGGTAGTGGGAAGGCCGCCGTCGCCCGGCGGGTATGTCACCGCCGCAGAGTGCACCACCCAGCGCAGCGGCGATCCGTTCACCGCCGCGGACAGCCCGCCCACCACCTGCGCGCACTCGCGGGCCGCGAAGGCGGAGCGCTCGGCGGCGCCGATGACCCCGTCACCGTTAGTGTCAGCCAGCGGTCGGTCCTGCAGGGTCGGGATCTCTGCGAAATCCACGACCGCGTGGTCGGTGACGTGGTCGCGCAACAGGGTGAGCCCGTCATAGTGGTTGACGGTGAAGTTTGACAGCGGGTGAGCCAGGGCGGTCCCGGCCAGCGGTCCGACCACCATCGCTGCGATGAGCCCGGAGAGCACGAGCAGCCGGCGGATCACCCGGCGGCCCGCAGCTGTGCCAGCGCTGCGCGGGCCCGGGGGGCCTGCAACGGTGAGAAGTACGGATTGATCTGCAGTGCCGACGACAGCGCCTGCTCAGCCTCCGTGTTGCGACCCAGGCCCTTGAGGATCATGCCTCGGTGGTAGGCGAACAGCGCGTTGCGGTAGCCCAGGACGGCCGCTTGGTCGGCGTATCCCAGCGCCGCGGCGTCTTGCCCGTCGGTGTGCAGCGCCCATGCCAGCGCATCAGCTACCAGGACCATGTGCCGGTGATTCCACTCGGCCTGGCCATGCGTTACCGCCTGCTCCGGGTCACCGAGATCGGCCTGGGTGGTCGCGGCGGTGAGATCGTCGGTGACGCCATTCGCGGCGAACAGCCGCCGCTGGGCGTCGAGCAGCGCGAGCTGTTGCTTGGCCTGGTCACCGCGACCGGCGACGGTGAGCAGCTCGGCGTACTCGGCGATGTACTGCGGCAGCGGCAGCTGCTCGGTCAACCGTTGGTAGCCGGACAGCGCCTCGTCAAGGTTGCCCCGCGCGGCGGCGACCTTCGCGAGGCCCTGCTCCAAGGCGGGGGACCCCTGGCCCGCGGTGATACCGGCCTGGTACTGCTTCTGCGCCTCGTCGAGCTGCCCCGAGTTGAAGGCCAGCTCGCCGAGGTAGTACCGGCAGTAGCCAACGTCCGAGGGCGTGGTTGCGTCATCCAGCGCCTGTTGCAGCGCGATGCGCGCATCGTCCACCCGGCCGTGCAGCTCCAGGTCGTAGGAGGCTCGGGTCAGCGAGCTGACCCCGGGCTGCAGGTCGAGCATGTGCTGCGCGGCGTCGCTAGCCGCGTCGGCCTGCCCGAGCTGGGTGTAGGAGTCGGTGAGTACGCCATAGACCGCGGCGGTCTCGGGACGGATCGCGCGTGCCTTCTCGCCCCAGTCCCGGCCGGCGGCGAAGTCGTGGCGGGCATTGGCCAGCGCTCCCATACCGATCATGGCCTCAGCGTTGTCGGCCGGCTTGACCGCAAACGAGCGCTCCAGGGCACCCTGGGCCTTGGCGTAGTAGCTCGGCTCCGCCGTGATCCGGGCCTGCTCGATGTAGGGGATGCTCAGCTGCGCCCAGGCCAACCCGTCGGTGGGAACGTCGCGAAGCCGCTTCTGGTAGGCCTGGATCACCGCCGACAGCGCTCCACCCCGCGCTGCTGGGCTATCTCCGACCGCCGCGACGTGCGGAGCTGGGTCACTGGATTCATCGGTGGAACGCCCGGAACTCACGCTCAGGACAGCGACGACAACGAGCGGAACGCCGGCGGCGGCCAGCAAGCTGGCGACCCACTGCCGCCGACTCCGGTTAGACAACGCATGTGCTCCAGTCTCTGGTGAGGGACCTGGGGTGCGACCCGGATCGTTGCTGATCCGGGTCGCACCCCAGGCGAGCCTCAGCTGGTCGCGGGAGAACCTAGCGGAGCACGACGGCGGAGCAAGAACGCCCCTGAGCCGAGCATCACCATCCCGAACAGGCCGCCGATGAACGGCGGGCTCATCGTGCCCAGGCCGGGCAGGTTGCCCAGTCCGAAGATGCCCGATCCGCCACCCGGCTTGTCGCCACCACCGTTGCCGGAGCCGAAGGGATTGTTGCCATCACAGTTGTGATCGCACTTGTCGCCCTTGTGGTTCTTGTCGCCCCTGGCGCCGTCGGACTCCTCGCCCGAGCCGGCGGTGTTGACGCCCTGGTCGTGCGGCAGCGCGACGTAGGGGAACGAGTCGCTGAACCGGCGGTCGTTGTGATCGACCTTGTCACCCGCGGCCAGCGCTTCGACGATGTGTGGCGGCAGACCCTGGTTGAACGCGCCCTCCAGCGCCTGGACCTCGATGTCGACGACATCGTCGGTGAGCCGGCGACCGTTCGGGAAGCCCTGCAGGTCACCGCCGAGCACCCCGAGCCGGTTCGGATCATGGGTGACCGGGACGCCCATGTTCAACCGCATTTCCTCGGCCGGGACGAACGCCTTGGGGTTCACGTCCTTGTTGAGCAGCTGCGAGTTGAGGTCCGCCTTGATCGGACCGGCACTATTCTGGTAGACGCCGGTTGCGAAGATCTCCACCAGGTCATTGCGTGGCGTCGGCGGTGCCTTGATGCCGTAGAGCAACTCGACGTCCTTGGGCACCTCGGGGTCGGTGACCCGATCCAGGAATGCCTTGTTGGTGTGATCCTGCACCGGGCTGGAGGCGTTGAAGGCGTCCTTCTGGCCCGCCGCCGAGACCACCTCGTTGACCAGCGGGTTACCCAGCCGGGAAACCTGCACGTACTTGCCGGTGAGCTTGGCCCCGCCGCCGGACTGCAGCTGCAGACTCTGCTGTTCGGTGCTGCTCCACACACCGATCACCGGGTTTTTCGCGTCATCGTTGCGTAGCGCGAGATCCTTTTTGGGCACCTGGATCGCGATGGTGTTGACGTTGTAGCCACGCAGGG
>JBHEMR010000026.1:0-5602 GCA_046262495.1 Pseudonocardiaceae bacterium
GAACTCCTCGGGGCAGCCGTCGCTGGGGTCGTGGTAGGGGTCCTCGGTGTCGAGGTAGGAGCCGAGGTCGGCCAGGGTGGCTACCCGGGTGATCGGGACGAGGGCCTCGCAGGCCGGGCATTCATCGAGCAACAGCCAGGATTCGGCCGCGCCAAGATCGGGAACGAGCCGCCACCGGTGGGCGCCGTCGGGATCGGTGACGATCAGCAAGTCCCCGCGCACGGCGCCGTAGACCCGCTGCGGGTCGTCGATCACGCTGACCTGATCGGCCGGTACACCCGCGCGGCGGCCAGCGCGCGGCCCTGCCGTGCGCGCCGCTCCAACATCGCCGAAGGCCTGCGCTGGGCCAGCTACAACTTCACCAACCCCCTGACCCTCCTCGGCCTCGCATGACTTTGCCGGGGCCCTGGGTGCCGGCCTCGGTGGGTGACAGGTTGAGCATCCCGGCGAGGAGTTGTTTGGTACTACGGAACCCGGCGGTGACCGCGACATTGCGCGATTCCAGTTCCGCGACGGTATCCAGCATCACCGAATACACCATCCGCGACACCGCTTCAATGTCCCGGACCTGAGTCGGCAACCTTGCGTCATCACATTCGACGATCGCCTGACGCCACTGGTCAAGACAAGCGACCATCGCCTGCCTCGGATCCAGCTGCGTCTCAATCACGTCACCATTGTCGCACCCACCCCCGACAATCCCGGGGCTTTCAGTGATGTGACGAGCGGTCGAATAGGGCCGACAAACGGTGTGATACTTTTCTGATAGCGTACCGCTGCGCTACGCTACCAAGGTGGGTAAGGAGCAGCGCTACAGCATGGCGGCCAGGTGCCCTCACTGCGAGCATCGCGCCATCCTCACCGTGGCCGCGGCCAACCGTCTGGTGTCGGCGTCAAAGCACCGGCTGGAGTCCTTCCCGTGCCCCGTTAGACACGGCTGGCACCTGCGATACCCGAGCATCGAAAATGGTGGCAAGGGCTCCCGCCGCGGGTGGCGCTGAGCCGCCGACTCATGGTTGGCCGGGGCTATGCAGCTTGTCGTGATGGGTGTCTCCGGTTGCGGCAAGAGTACCGTGGCTGCGCTGATCGCCAGCCGAACCGGCTGCGCACTGGCCGAGGGTGACGACTTCCACGCCGCGTCGAGCATCGCCAGGATGGCTGCTGGGTGCCCGCTCGATGACGCGACGCGGACGCCGTGGTTGGTGGCCATCGCGGCTTGGCTCACCGAGCGAGGCGCCGGTGGCGAGTGCGCCGTGGTGAGCTGCTCGGCGCTGACCCGGGCCTACCGCGACGTGCTGCGCGGCGCGGGTCCGGAGGTCCGGATGGTGCACCTGGCGGGTCCGTATGAGCTGGTTGCACGGCGGCTGGTCGCCCGCCATGGTCATTTCATGCCACCGCAGCTGCTGGCATCCCAGTACGCCGTGCTGGAACCGCTAGCCGCCGACGAGCCCGGCATCACCCTTAACCTAGAAGCCACCCCCGACCACCTCGCCGACGAGATCCTCCGAACCTTCCGTCTGAGACCGCATTCAGCGGGCTGAGTGGGGTTACCCGGCGTGGGAAACCCGCTGATCCTGCTGAATGCGGGCGAAGCTGATGGAATGTGACCGGGTGGTAAGGATTGCGGGACGGATCATGGGGCAAGATGTCCGGCAGCGTCTGATGCGAGGGGAGGTCGTCGCGTGCAGCTTGTTGATGTCTCACCCCGCTCGCGCGACGATGTCGAGGACTCGCGGGGTGAAACGGAGGCGCGGCGCTGACCGCCCCGCGCGCGACGCTGCTGGTGCTGGCCAAGGCGCCGGTACCGGGAAGGGTGAAGACCCGGCTATGCCCGCCTGCCAGCCCGACTCAGGCCGCCCAGATCGCCGCGGCGGCCTTTTTGGACACAGTGGACGCGGTGCTCGCGGTGCCCGACGTGACACCCGTGGTCGCGCTGGCAGGTGATCTCACTCAGGCGATCGACGCCGAGGCACTGACCGAGCAGCTGCGGGCCACCACGGTGCTACCGCAACGTGGTACGACGTTGGGGCAACGAATCGCCGCCGCGTACGCGGATAGCGCGGCGGCGGTCGGTGATCGGCCGGTGCTGCAGATCGGGATGGATACCCCACAGGTAGACGCGAAGCTGCTCAGCTGCTGCCTGGACCAGCTCGACGGTGACGGTGTAGACGCCGCGCTCGGCATGGCCACCGATGGTGGTTGGTGGGTTCTGGGTGTACGGCGCCCCGAGCTGGCCGCTCTGATCGCAGATATTCCGACGTCGCTGCCGGACACCGGGCAGCGGACGCTGGCCGCGTTCCGTGCCTCCGGATGCCGCCTGGCGGAACTGCCGGAGTTGTCCGATGTGGATACCTGGCAGGACGCGGTTGCGGTGGCCGCCGAGGTGCCTGACGGTCGCTTCGCCGCAGCGGTCGCCGCCGCCGCGGCTGCCCTGGAGCGCCGCCGATGATCGCCGAACCCACGTCAATCTTCGATCCGGCGTTGGCCGGGAGGGCCGCCCAGCTCGTCGGCGACGACGGGCGGATCCTTCCGGTTGCCCCGCAGCGCTGGCTGGCCCCGGCTGACGACGAGGATGTCTGGCTGTTGAACCGCTGCACCGGGCCGACAGTCGACGTGGGCTGCGGTCCCGGCCGGCTGGTGACCGAGCTAGCCGGCCGAGGTGTCCCGGCGCTGGGAGTGGACTGCTCGCCAGTGGCGGTCCGGCAATGCCACTCCCGAGGCGCCGCGGTGCTGCACCGCGATGTCTTCGCCACGCTGCCCGGCGAGGGACGGTGGCACCACGTGTTGCTGGCGGATGGAAACATCGGTATCGGTGGGGACCCACTGCGCCTGCTGCGCCGCTGCGCCGCCCTGCTCAGGCCCGGCGGCACCATGCTGGTCGAGGCTGGACAACCCGGAGCTGGGCTGTGGCGGGGGGCTGCGAGGCTCCAGGTGATCGGCAGCGCCGCGGGCCCCTGGTTTCCGTGGGCGGTCGTCGAGCTGACGGTGCTCGTCGCGCTCGCCGCACTGGCCGGGTTTCAAGCCGGGGACCGCTACCACGCCGACCGCTGCTTCCTCGAGTTGCGCTATGTCAGCGGACGGTAAGCCTTAATAACCCGCTGGAACGCTACCGTTGCGACCATGAGTGTGCTGGACCGGTGGGCCAAGCGAGCAGCTGAACACGCCCCGCCGGGTCCGTTTCGAGCTGGCTTCTGGCGTAGCCCACTACGCGGACCATGGTTCACCGCAATTCTCAGCGTGGCGCTGCTGCCAGGCATCACGCTGATGTTCCTTACCGGCCTGGCGTCCTACGCCGCGTACAACCCGAACCTGGCGCCCGGCAACGACACCACACCCGACAAAGGGTTGCTCGGGTCCTGGCTGCCGGGCTGGCCGGCCGGTCCGTCCTGGCTGTATTGGGTGAACCAGGGCGTGCATGTGACGCTCGGATTGGTTCTCATCCCGGTTGTGTTGGCCAAGCTGTGGTCGGTGTTGCCCAAGCTTTTCGAGTGGCCCCCGGCCCGCTCGGTGACCCAGCTGGTGGAACGGGTCTCACTGCTGCTACTCGTCGGTGGGGCGGTCTTCGAGCTGGTCACCGGGGTCATGAACATCCAGTACTACTATGCCTGGCCGTTCGGTTTCTACCAGGCGCACTACTACGGGGCGTGGGTGTTCATCGCCGCATTCGTCGTACACGTGGCGTTCCGGTTGCGCACCATGGTCAGTGCGCTGCGCGGCCGCAGCCTCCGGGTGGAGCTGCGCACCCCGGTGTCGCAGACCACCGCCGAGGAACCCGACCCCGATCACCTGGTGTCAGCCAATCCCGCCCCGGCGACCATCTCGCGCCGTGGCGCCCTGGGAATGGTCGCGGCCGGCTCGCTGACCCTGGCCGGACTCAGCGTGGGCGAGGTCATCGACGGGGCGACCCGGTCGACTGCGCTGCTCGCGCCGCGCGGGCAGAACCTAGGGACGGGTCCCACGGACTTCCAGGTCAACATCACCGCTGCCACGGCGGGGATCGGTCCGATTGATGATGGCTGGCGGCTCGAGCTCAAAGGGCCGGCCAGCGCGTCGCTGTCCCGCGCCCAGCTGCTTGCCCTGCCGCAGCGCACCGCGCGGCTACCGATCGCCTGCGTGGAGGGCTGGTCCACCGGTGTGCAGACCTGGACTGGGGTGCGGCTGGCCGATCTCGCCGCCATGGCTGGAGCGGCGCCCGACACCAGCCTGTTCGTTGAATCGCTGCAGCGCGGTGGCGCTTTCGGCTCGACCACGCTGTCCGCGGGGCAGGTACGGGCAACCGATGCCCTGCTCGCGCTGCGGGTCAACGGCGCGGATCTGACCGCTGACCACGGCTTCCCGGCCCGGGTCGTGGTGCCGGCCCTGCCTGGAGTGCACAACACGAAGTGGGTCACTCGCATGACGTTCCTCCCGGCCCAAAGGATGACACCGTCGTGACCCGCCGGGAAGGGGTCCAACTGCTGGCGCTGCTGGCCAGCTTCGTCGTCGCCGCCTATGCCGGGGTCCGGTTGCTGACCGGCAGCCTGGTCGGGACCGGCGTCTGGTTCGTCGGCAGTGCCGTCGTGCACGACCTGGTGCTCTTCCCGCTCTACGCGGGGATCGACGCCGCACTGGTGATGCTGCTGCGCCGCCGCCCCGAGTTGGCCACCGTGGCAGGGGTGCGGTGGCTGAACTACCTGCGGGTACCCGCAGTGATCTCCGGGTTGCTGCTGCTGGTGTGGTCACCGTTGATCCTGCGAGTATCCGACGGCGCCTACCACGCGGCATCAGGCCTTTCGGCGCAGCCGTTCCTGCCGCGCTGGCTTGCCGTCACCGCGGTGCTCTTCGCGATCTCCGCGGTCACCCTGGTGGTGCGCGCCGCCATGGTCCGGAGCGCGCCGCGCGTCGAGCCATGACCGCACCTGGGGCGGTGCTGGTTGTCGATGACGATGTGCTCGTCAGCGACGTCGTCGGCCGCTACCTCGGCCGCGCCGGCTACCAGGTCACCGTCGCCGGGGACGGTGAGCAGGCTCTGCGCGCGGCGCAGGCCAACCCGCCAGACCTGGTTGTGCTCGATCTCATGCTGCCCGGTATGCCTGGACTGGAAGTGTGCCGGCGGCTGCGGGCGGAGGGCCCGGTGCCGGTCGTCATGCTCACCGCCCTGGGTGAGGAGGAGGACCGCATCCTCGGTCTGGAGCTCGGCGCTGACGACTACATCACCAAGCCGTTCAGCCCCCGGGAACTCGTGCTGCGGGTCGCCTCAGTGCTGCGCCGGGCCCGATCCCCGCGGAACGCAATCCAGCTACCGCCGATCACCGACGACGGGCTGACGGTGGACGTCGCTGGCCGCCGAGCGATGCTGGGCGGGCAGGAATTAGCGCTCACCGGGCGGGAGTTCGACCTGCTGGCGTTTCTCATCCGAAACCCGGGCCGGGCCTTCACCCGCAGCGAGCTGCTTGAACAGGTCTGGGACTGGTCCTTCGGAGATCACTCTACGGTGACCGTCCACGTGCGACGATTGCGGGAGAAGGTGGAGAAGGACCCCACGGCGCCGAGCCGGATCGCGACGGTCTGGGGGGTGGGCTACCGCTACGACAGCAAGGAGTGACCGCGGTGCTCGACGAGC
>JBHEMR010000027.1:0-23247 GCA_046262495.1 Pseudonocardiaceae bacterium
CGAGTGTGGTTGGAGGTGAAGATGACCCCCGTTTGCGCCACCGCGCCCGCCACCGCCGGCTTTCCCCGCGGTGTTGAGATCGGCCGGCACAGGTCGGGCCGCTGCCGGCCAGGAGCCACCTGACGTCGCTCGACTAGGCCACCCTGTTGTCGGACGGTACCCCGTTGATCGACGCTCGACGGGAAGCACCAGCCGTTGAACCACCGCTGGAGGTTCGTGTGCATGCTAGGTGGCGTCCCTCGGGCGCCTTACTATCGGGCGAACGAGCCTTAGCGTCGAGTGCCTTCGTGGCTACCCTCACGCTCACCGCGGGGGTAGCTGGGGCTGCCGTGGTGGCCACAGCCCCCGTCCAACCAAGTGCCGGCACGCTGCTCGGCGGCCTCGGGTTGGCGGCGGCGTTCGGGATCGCACGATTCTTCGCGATCGAGGTAGACGTCCGGCGCGATACCGCGCGGATCACACCCACGGAGATCCCACTGGTCTTCGGACTGCTCTACCTGCCTGGCCCGGTCGTGCTGGCGGCTTACGTCGGTGTTGTGGTCATCGCCCGGTTGCTGCGCCGGGATAGCTGGTCCAAGCTGTTCTTCAACGCCTCCTACGCGATCCTCACGATCGCGATCACCGATCTGCTGGCCCGCTTGGTCTTCGAGCCGGCCTGGCCTTGGTTGCCGCGGTGGTTCGCGGTGCTCGCCGGATTTGTCATTGCGCACGCCATCACTTCCGGGTTGACCTGGGCCTTTATCGTGCTGCTGGACCGCCGACGTCCCGGCGAGAGCGCACGCCCGGTGGTGCACCTCTACCTCACCGGGCTGCTCAACGCCGCACTCGGTCTCACCGCCGCGGAAACAGTGCGGATGGTGCCGTGGGGCGCGTTACTGGTCGGCCTGCTGACGGTGACGGTGGCCGCGGTGTACCGCGCCTACTATGGGCTGCTTCGCGACCACCGCGACCTTGGGGTGCTCAACGACCTCAGCTTGCGGGTGACTGTGGTCGGACGAGGCGGAGTCGGCCGGGGTGGCGATGACGATGAGCCGGAACTGGATAAGGATGCCTGGAGCAGCGCCATGGAGCTGGCTCGCGTGCAGCTCAACGCCACCCGCGTGGTGCTGCATCGGATGCCCGTCGAGGGCGGCCTGCACACGGTGGTGGCTGGTCTGGCGCTGCCCCGTCCGCTATCGCAGCACGACCTCAACGCTGTCCTTCAAGCCGATTCACCGACCAGGACCGGGCAAGTGCTGCGTCTGATCGACACCAGTGCGGATCCGGCCATCGCCGCAGCCTTGACCGCGAGGGCAGCCTCGGAGATGCTCGTGGCACCGCTACGGGGTGCCGGCCAGCTGCTCGGCGTGATCGAGGTACATGACCGGCAAAGTCGGCTGCGTCGCTTCGGCACTGCCGATGAGCGGTTGGTTCAAACGATGGCCAGCCACCTGGCTACCGCACTGGACAACTGCCGACTGCTCGCCCAGCTGCGCCACGACGCCTACCACGACAGCCTTACCAACCTGCGTAATCGGCTCGGTTTCCGGGAGGCCGCCGCTGAGGTGCTCCAGCGGGATGTGAGGCCGTGCGCTGTGATCGTCGTCGAACTTGGGTTGCTGTCGTCGGTCAACGACGCGTTGGGCCACGTCTGGGGCGACCGAGTCGTGCTGGGCGCGGGGGAGCGGCTTCGCCGCGTCCTGCCCGCGCAGGTACTCACCGCCCGGCTGGAGCGGGACACGTTCGCCGCGCTGCTGGTCGATGTCGGGGCACCGGACGCGGTGGCGGTGGCTGAGCAGGTACAGGCAGCGCTCAGCGCGCCGTATCCGGTCGACAAACTCGCCGTGGAATGTACTGCCGTGGTGGGCATGGCGTGCACCGGGATCGAACCCACCCGGGACGCGGATACCCTGCTGCAACGGGCCGACGTGGCGTTGCATGCCGCACGCAGTGGTGACGCGACGGTGCGCACCTACCTACCTAGTATGGGCCAGGTCCTGCTGCGCCGTTTCCAGCTGGTCACGCAGTTCCGGCAGGCGCTGGACACCGGACAGGTCGACGTGCATTTCCAGCCGCAGCTGGCGTTGCCCACCCGCCAGGTGATCGGAGTGGAGGCGCTGGTGCGCTGGCACCATCCGGAGTTCGGGATGGTCGACCCGGGGGAGTTCGTCACCCTCGTCGAAACCACCGGTCTGATCGATCCACTCACCGACTATGTGCTCGACCGTTCGCTGGCGCAGTGTCGAAGCTGGCTCGACCGTGGCGTGTCACTGTCGGTCGCGGTCAACCTCTCGGTGCGAAACCTGGCCGACACCGAGTTTCCGCGCCGGGTGACCGACGCTCTGACGCGGCACCAGGTGCCCCCCGCACTGTTGGGTTTCGAGCTCACGGAGTCGGCGGTGATGAGTGATCCGGAGCGGGCATTGCCGGTATTGCGCGGGCTCCACGGTCTGGGTGTGCGCATCGCGGTGGATGACTTCGGTACCGGGTACTCGTCGCTGGCCTACCTGCGTCGTCTGCCGGTCGACGAGGTCAAGATCGACAAGAGCTTTGTCATGGGGCTGTCCAGTGACCTGGGTGACCTCGCGGTGGTCCGCGCCATCGTCGATCTCGGTCACTCGCTCGGGTTGATCGTCGTTGCGGAGGGCGTTGAGCAGGACGCCACCCGCGACCAGCTGCTGGAGATGGGCTGCGACGTCGCACAGGGTTTCCTGATCTGCCGACCGCTCCGAGCGGACCGCTTCGACGCCTGGTTGGCCGCTCGGACTGTCCGCGCCCTCGGAGCGCGGGAGGAGACTGTCCTCACCCTGGTCGGGTAGCCTGCTGACGTTGTGTAGAGTTATCGTCGCTCGTTCACCCGGGCGCTGGTTGACTGTATTGGTTGAAACTGTTGCCCCAATAGCTCAGACGGCAGAGCGTCTCCATGGTAAGGAGAAGGTCTACGGTTCGATTCCGTATTGGGGCTCGTGGGAAGCTCGCCTGACGAAGGCAGGGTTAGCTGAAGGCGGAGGAGCTCTTGAAGGCGGTGTAGCTCAGTCGGAAGAGCAAGCGGCTCATAATCGCTGTGTCGCCGGTTCGAGTCCGGCCACCGCTACCATCGGTTCGGCGCGCCAGGTGCTGGCCGCAGCGGACCCCACTGCAGGTGTTCGATGACAGCTCGGCGAGAGAGAGGCACCCGTGGCCGCCACTGATGTTCGGCCCAAGATCACGTTGGCGTGCGAGGAGTGCAAGCACCGCAACTACATCACCAAGAAGAACCGGCGCAACGATCCGGATCGTCTCACGATTCGCAAGTACTGCCCGAACTGCAACAAGCACCGGGCTCACCGCGAGACTCGCTGAGCCAGCTGCCTGTTCAGATGGCACTGGATCCGTCCTTCGTCGGCCGGTGCTTCCCCGTGGCGGGTACCTACCAGGTGGGCCGCGAGAAGATCCGCGAATTCGCCGACGCCATCGGGGACGATGACGGGATCTACCGGGATCCCAGCGTGGCCCGAGCCCGTGGCTACTGCGATGTGATTGCCCCACCCACGTTTGCGATAATCCTGGCACTGCGAGCGCAGCAGACGCTGGTCTGCGACCCCGAACTCGGCTTGGACTACCGGCGGATGGTGCACGGTAATCAGTCGTTCACGCACCACCGCCCGATCCGGGCCGGCGACGAGCTAGTTGCGACGCTCCATGTTGACGGTGTCCGAAGTATGGGGGGCAACGACATGCTCACGGTGCGCTGCGAGATCACTGACAGTGCCGGTGACCCGGTGACCACAGCCAGGTCCTTGCTGGTCATCCGTGCTTCGGACACGGATGAGCACCGGTGAGCCGTCGCCGCTACGCGGAGGTCGCCGAGGGCGACGAGCTGCCAGGGCTTCAGGTCAGGATGACCCGGGCTGATCTAATCCGCTATGCCGGAGCCTCCAGCGACTTCAACCCGATCCACTGGAACGAACGCGCCGCTCGGGAAGTCGGACTACCTGACGTCATCGCGCATGGAATGCTCACCATGGCGCTGGCCAGCCGCCTGGTGACGGCCTGGGCCGGTGACCCCGGGGCTGTGGTGCACTATTCAGTGCGCTTCACCCGCCCGGTCGTCGTACCCGACGATACTGATGGGGCGCTCGTAGAATTCTCTGGCAAGGTGCTGCGACGCCTCGATGAGGGCACGGTCGTGGTCGCCATCACCGCACGTTGCGCCGCCCAGTCCGTACTCGGTCAGGCCACCGCCACCGTCGCGCTGGCCTGAACCTCGAGCAGGTCAACGACGGCGCGCTGCAGCGCGGCCAACGGGGTAGTTGAACCGCACTGAGTTCGGTGGCCTACACTCTGGTGCCGGGGATGCCAGCGGATCTCCCGTGCCCGGTGATGGCCGTGGCCCGGGCTATCATGGTGGTGCCCGTAGTACGCGGCGTCTGTGCAGACGTCTGGTAAAGGGGTGTAGCTCAACTGGCAGAGCAGCGGTCTCCAAAACCGCAGGTTGCAGGTTCAAGTCCTGTCGCCCCTGCGTAGGCCTGAACCCGGCGAGGACCCAACCCGGCGAAGCGGAGGATCACCAGCGTGAGCGACGATCGCGCCCACGAGACGGCGGACCGGCTGGAGCAGCCCGAGGCGTCACCCAACGTCCCGGAGCCTGGCTCTGCCGTGCGCCGGGCGCGCTCCGCCGAGGCGCAAGGGTCGGGGATCGCCGACAAGGATCATCCGACCAGGGCACGCGGCGCAACCGAGGCCAAGGCGGCTGCACCCGCTCGGCTGATCCGGTTCTTGCGCGAGGTCGTCTCCGAGCTCGGCAAGGTCATCTGGCCGAGCCGTCGGGAGCTGGTGGTCTACACGGGCGTCGTGCTGGTCTTCGTCAGCTTCATGGTGGCGTTCGTTGCGTTGCTCGACATGGGACTGGGCAGGGCCGTGCTGACCGTGTTCGGCTGACGCCGGAGACCCGGGCGCCGGTTGACGACCAGCACGGCATGACGCACGCAAAGAAAGCGAGACCGACTGTGACTTTCCCAGGAGGGAGCTTCGCCGGAGGGACTTCCACAGGAGGGAGCTCCGCCGGAGGGACTTCCACAGGAGGGAGCTCCGCCGGAGGGACTTCCACCGACGAGGCTTCCACGGGCGACAGGCAGGAGCTGACCGGGCTGTTCAACGCCGATACCACCGACGCCGATACGCCCGAGGTCGATGCACTGGAGGCCGGTGTATCCGAGACTGCTGCATCCGAGATCGAATCATTCGATGTCGTCGAGACCGGTGATGAAGCCGATCAACCCGCAGCGACGGCTGAGGTCGAGTCGCCGGAGCCTGCGGACCCGGTAGACGAGCTCCGATCCGCGCTGGCCACTGCCCCCGGCGAGTGGTACGTGGTGCACTCCTACGCTGGCTACGAGAACAAGGTGAAGGCAAATCTGGAGACCCGCATCCAGACCCTGGATGTAGAGGACTACATCTTCCAGGTGGAAGTGCCCACCGAAGAGGTCACCGAGATCAAGAACGGCCAGCGCAAGCAGGTACAGCGCAAGGTGCTCCCCGGCTACATCCTGGTCCGGATGGACCTCAACGACGCCTCATGGAGCGCCGTGCGCAATACGCCGGGGGTCACCGGATTCGTCGGAGCTACCTCCCGGCCCTCGCCGCTGACTCTGGACGACGTGCTGAAGTTCCTCGCCCCGCGAGTAGCGCAGCCCAAGGTGCCGGCCGGTGCCGGCAAGCATGCGGCAGGCCTCGGCGGCGGTAAGCCCGTGATCGAGGTGGACTTCGAGGTGGGTGAGTCGGTCACCGTTATGGACGGCCCATTCGCCACCTTGCCGGCGACGATCAACGAGGTCAACGTCGACGCACAGAAACTCAAAGTGTTGGTGTCGATCTTCGGTCGGGAAACTCCGGTGGAACTATCGTTTAGCCAGGTCTCCAAGATCTGACCGGCACCGCGCCGGTTGCTATACATTCAGTGCGAGGAAGGAATTATGCCCCCCAAGAGGCGAAAGAGGCTCACGGCCACCGTGAAGCTCGCATTAGAGGCTGGCACCGCGAACCCGGCCTCGGTCGGGCAGGCGCTGGGTCCGCACGGACTGAATATCATGGAGTTCTGCAAGGCCTACAACGCCGCGACGCAGAACAACCGTGGTGAAGTGGTACCCGCAGTGATTTCGGTATTCGAGGACCGCTCCTTCGACTTCGTGCTCAAGACACCGCCTGCCTCGGTACTGCTGCTCAAGGCTGCGGGAGTGGCCAAGGGTTCGGCGGAACCGCACAAGACCAAGGTCGCCAAAGTTGGCCGGGACCAGGTCCGAGCCATCGCCGAGCGTAAACTCGAAGACCTCAACGCCAACGACATCGACGCCGCGATCAAGATCATTTCTGGGACTGCCCGCTCAATGGGTATCACCGTAGTCGACTAGCCTTGGCGTACTGAGGCTCCCGAGCTCAACCGCAGAGCTGTTCAGTTGGCCATAAACAGCTCTGCTGTTAAGTTCGGGAACTCTAGGGCCGGTCCCACGTTTCACAGATCTGTGGGACCCGTTTAGGCAATATTCAGCACCCGTGGGAGGGCCAGCGCTGGCCCCATACCACGACTGATCCAGCGAAGAAGGACAGTGATATGAAGCGCAGCAAGGCCTACCGCCAAGCGGCCGAGAAGGTCGACCGGAGCCGGTTCTACAGCCCCCTGGAGGCTGCGGCGCTGGCTAAGGAGACG
Source organism: Pseudonocardiaceae bacterium (assembly GCA_046262495.1). Lineage (GTDB taxonomy): Bacteria > Actinomycetota > Actinomycetes > Mycobacteriales > Pseudonocardiaceae. The sequence continues at coordinate 6,665 of JBHEMR010000027.1, forward strand.
TCCCCAAGCAAGATGGATGCCACCGTTGAGGTGGCCATGCAGTTGGGCGTTGACCCCCGCAAAGCCGATCAGATGGTACGGGGCACGGTCAACCTGCCGCACGGCACCGGCAAGACCGTCCGCGTCATCGTCTTCGCCACGGGAGATCGGGCGGCCGAGGCTGCGGCCGCGGGTGCTGACGTGGTCGGTTCTGACGATCTCATCGAGCGCATTCAGGGCGGCTGGCTGGACTTCGATGCCGCGATCGCGGCGCCAGACCAGATGGCTAAGGTCGGTCGGATCGCTAGGATTCTCGGTCCCCGGGGCCTGATGCCAAACCCCAAGACTGGGACCGTCACCCCCGACGTCGCCAAGGCGATCGCGGACATCAAGGGTGGCAAGATTAACTTTCGGGTGGACAAGCAGGCCAATCTCCACCTGATCATCGGCAAGGTGTCCTTCGAGACCGATAAGCTGGTGGAGAACTATGCCGCTGCATTGGATGAGGTGCTGCGAAGCAAGCCGTCGGCCGCGAAGGGCCGTTACCTGAAGAAGATTAACTTTTCCACCACTATGGGCCCCGGCATCCCCGTCGACCCCAACCGCACACGCAACCTACTGATCGACGAACCGACCTCCTGAGCGAACCGTCAACTGGAACCGATTGCGGAGTTTCGGGCAACCTCAAAATCGCCAAGTCGCGCCTTTTGCCAGTATGCGGGCACCGAGCTGGGGGCGGTGTGGAGACGGTAGTGTGGTTGGCCTAGAGTAGTACCTGGTTCCACCGTAGACCGCTGGTTTCCGCGCCATTGGTGCGGACGAAGGTCCCGCGATTGTGGGCGGCCCGCGCAGGAGGACGTGGTTACGCTGTCACGCTGCGCCGTTGCGCGCCGCTGGCTACGCCCCGCGCCTACTGCGTCGGGGCGTTCGCCGTTTTCGGGCCCGGGTACGGGCACACCGTCCGGCTTTGCCCAGCCAGCCGATGCACCACGCCGATGCCCGCACTGCTGGGAGTCCACCGCCGGCAGTCCAACCGAGGAGGCGATCCATGGCTAGACCGGACAAGGTCGACGCCGTTGCCGATATCGCGGATCAATTCCGCAGTGCCACTGCTGCGGTCGTGACCGAGTACCGCGGCCTGTCCGTGACACAACTGACCAACCTACGTCGGTCCCTCGGTAGCTCCACCACCTACCGGGTCGCGAAGAACACCTTAGTTTCGCGTGCCGCGCGAGATGCCGGTGTGGACGGTCTGGATGAGCTATTCATCGGCCCGACCGCGATCGCGTTTGTCCATGGTGAGCCGGTCCTCGCGGCGAAGACGCTGCGTGACTTCGCCAGAGAGCACAACGCTCTGGTGATCAAGGGTGGCTACCTGGACGGCCGCGCGTTGACGGTTGCCGAGGTTGGCCAGATGGCGGACCTGGAGTCTCGCGAGGTGCTGCTGGCCAAGCTGGCTGGTGCGATGAAGGCCAATCTCTCCAAGGCGGCAAGACTGTTCGCGGAGCCGGCCTCCCAGGTGGCCCGGTTGGCCGCTGCCCTGCGCGACAAGCAGCAAGACCAGCAGCCAACCGACGAGCGCGCCACGGACTGATCGACGCGCAGTGACCGACCTTAACTTCATTGACGACACAAGATGACAGAAGGAGAGAGGCCATCATGGCGAAGATGAGCACCGACGAGCTGCTCGATGCATTCAAGGACATGACTCTGCTCGAGCTGAGCGATTTCGTAAAAAGGTTCGAGGACACCTTTGATGTGACCGCTGCGGCGCCTGTCGCGGTGGCGATGGGTCCAGCGGGCGGAGCTGCGGAAGCTCCGCCCGTGGAGGAAAAAGACGAGTTCAACGTCGTCCTCGAGGCGATCGGCGAGAAGAAGATCCAGGTCATCAAGGTGGTTCGAGAGGTCGTCTCCGGGCTGGGCCTCAAGGAGGCGAAGGACCTCGTCGAGAGCGCTCCGAAGCCCGTGCTGGAGGGCGTGCCGAAGGACCAGGCCGACGCCGCTAAGGCCAAGTTGGAGGAAGCCGGCGCCAAGGTCAGCCTGACCTGAACACTGCCCGCAACTGCGTTCAGCGGGCGCAGCGGGGCTATCGGGGCCGCGATGGCCCCGCTGCGCCCGCTGAATGTGGAGCGGATTTAGTGGGCAGGTGTTGGTCTAGCCAGCAGAGCAAGTCAGTGAGGATCTGCTCGCGCTCGGGCTCGTTGAACACTTCGTGGTACAGGCCTTGGTATCGGTGCAGAGTCTTATCTGCCGACGACACCGCGTCGTGCACCATCGTCGATCCGGTCAGCGCGCATATCCGGTCGTCGGTGCCGTGCAGCAACAGCAGTGGCATAGCCAGTCGCGGCAGCCGCGCGGGCAGGTTTTCCATCGTCGCCAGAATCTCGGCTCCGGTTCGAGCCTTGATCTTTCCTCGATACACCAGCGGATCGTCCTGGTAAGCCCGCACTACCGCCGGGTCCCGGCTGATCTGCTCGGTACCGAGGGCCGCGACCCCCAAGTTGGGGACCAGCACCGAGAGCACTCTCGCAAGCCGTCGCTGCAGCGCCGAGCCGACCGTCACCTCCACCGCCGGCCCCGACACAACCAGCCCAGCCAGCAAGACGCGCGGTTGGGTGGCGGGTTCGGTCGGGTGGGGTTCAGTCGGGTGGGGTTCAGTGGCGTGAGGTTCGGTGGCATAGTGCAGCGCGATGAGGCCGCCGAGCGAGTGACCGAACATGAACACCGGCACACTGGGATGTTGCTGTGCGGCGAACAGCACAAAGGAGCTCAGGTCGTCCACGATCAAGGCCATCCGCTCGATATTGCCTCGTCGCCCGCCGGACCGACCGTGCCCACAGTGGTCGGCGGCATAGACCGCGAAGCCCGCAGCGGCCAGTCGGGTGCCCACATGCGCGTAGCGCGACGAGTGCTCATGGACACCGTGCACGATGATGACGACCGCCCGGGCCGGGTCCGGGGGCAGCCACGCTTGCCAGTACGTGGACCGTTTGGGCGTGTTCTTCCGGTGTCCCTCCTCATGTTTGGTGCTCACCAACCACCTCCTTGGCGGGTGCGCGACGGTAGTCGTCCGCGGTCACCATCACTTCTACCTCTCCACTCTGGACGACCATGACCAGCATCGCCACCACCGACACTTCCCTGGAGCGCCCTTTCCTCGGCGGTCCACTGCGGACCGCAATTATGGTGGTCGCGGTGGTCGCCGTGATCGCTTTCGCCGCTGCGGGTTGGTTCGGCGTCTCCTGGTACCGGGCCGCGCATGGCAAGTCCCTTGTCGTGGGTACGGACCGAGACACCGTGCTGGGGGATGCGCAACGAGCCATGGTCACCCTCAACACGCTCGACTATCGGCGGGTGCAGGACGGCTTGGCACTGTGGGAGCAGTCCACGACCGGGGCGCTACTCAGCCAGCTGCGCGCCAACCGCGACGCCTATGCCCGTGCCATCACCGACTCGGCAGCGGTCACCACCGCGTCGATTCTCGACGCCGCGGTCGCCTCCATCAACGAGCGTGCCGGCACCGCGGAGGTGCTGCTAGGAGTGGACGTCACGTCTCAATCGGAACAGGGTGACCCGAGCTGCGCGCACCGGCGCGTCCGACTCGACATGGTGCGTGCCGGCAGTACCTGGAAGGTCAGCACGTTGGCGCCGGTCGGCGACGCTTACTCGGAGCCTGGGCCATGTTCCCCCGGCACCGCCCCGAAGTAGACCCGACGTGAGGAGCAGCCGAGCTATCAGGTTCCGGAAGAGGGAGAAAGCCCCAACATGACCACCCCGACCGCAGCACAACTTGCGCCCACCAACACGGTGGCGAAGCCGCCCCGGCGGGTGACCGCGGTGGCGACGCTGGTGGCGCTGGTCGCGGCGGTGCTAATGGCCCTAGGTCTCGCCGCCTGGTTCCGCGGCGAGGCCAACCAACTGACGGGGTCAGCGGCGGCAAGCAACGCCGCGCTGGTGGATGCTGGCGCCACCGCCCAGGTCGCCGCCCAGGTGCGCGAAGCGGTGCAACGCGTCTACTCTTATGACTACGCCCGGTTGGATGACAACGAGCGAGCCGCCTCCGAGGTCATCACCGGCCCGTACGTCCAAAATTTCCATCAGCAGTTCGCTCGGGTGCGGGAGCTGGCGCCAGCCCAACAGGCCGTGGTGGTGGCGACGGTGCCAGCTCTCGCGGTCAAGGTGCTCGACGGTGACCGGGCCATCGTGGTGGTGTTCCTCGATCAACAGGCCCACCAGGGAGGCCAGGCCAAGCCTCTTGTCGCCTCGGGCAGGCTCTCTGTCACGGCACAGCGCGTGGATGGCAGCTGGAAAATCGTCGACGCGGAACCGTTCTGAGGTTCTCCGAGGCGTCGTCAGCTCGCCTCGATAGGCCGCACCGATCAGCTAAATAGCCGCTGATCGTGCACATCCGACCACTGATCGGACGATGCACTCTTGACGGGGGGCGTCTCGCAGGTCACCCTAGGACCACGCTCGCGCCGTCTGCTGCCCGGCGCTGGACAGTCGCCGTCCTACCGGCTAGACTGCTTCTTTGCGCTGCCCTCTCCTCGCTTCACTGCGCTCAGTGTTATCAAGCGGATCCCGTTCAAGCGGACCCAGGTTCATCGGACACGGGGTTCAGTGGACACGGTGTCCGATGGTCACAGGGTGCCCTCGGCAGAGGGTTCCCCTGCGTGCAGGGTACGTCGGGCTGCGCCAAGGTATCACCCTGAGGTAACAACCTGAGGTTAACAACCGCAAACGACACTAACAACTACATCAGCAACTGCACCAACACCGCGCCGGGAGTGTGGTCCGAGGAGACCACGAGGTCCTGCGCTCGGCAGCGCTAGTGTTCGGAAGGACGCAATCTTGGCAGTCTCCCGCCCGACCAAGACCTCTGCTGCGAACAACTCCGTATCCCGCCTCCCAGGAGCTCCGGCCCGGCCGTCTTTCGCGAAGATCCGCGAGCCGCTCCAGGTGCCCGATCTGCTGGACCTGCAGCTCCAATCGTTCGAGTGGTTGATTGGTGCCGACCAGTGGTACCAGCGCCGCATCGAGGCCGGTGACGACGCACCCATCGGTGGTCTCGCCGAGGTGCTCGAGGAAATTTCCCCGATCGAGGATTTTTCCGGCTCAATGTCCCTGTCCTTCTCCGATCCTCGCTTCGATGAAGTCAAGGCCTCGGTCGAGGAGTGCCGGGACAAGGACATGACCTACGCCGCGCCGCTGTTCGTCACGGCCGAATTCACCAACAACAACACCGGTGAGATCAAGTCGCAGACGGTGTTCATGGGTGACTTCCCGATGATGACTAACAAGGGCACTTTCATCATCAACGGGACCGAGCGGGTCGTGGTGTCCCAGCTCGTTCGCTCCCCCGGAGTGTACTTCGACCACGCCGTGGACAAGACCACCGACAAGGACGTCTACAGCGTAAAGATCATCCCCAGCCGTGGCGCCTGGCTGGAGTTCGACGTCGACAAGCGCGACACCGTGGGCGTGCGGATCGACCGCAAGCGCCGTCAGCCGGTGACTGTGCTGCTCAAGGCCCTGGGCTGGACGACCGAGCGGATCGCTGCGCGCTTCGCGCACTCCGAGACGCTGCTCGCCACCCTGGAGAAAGACCACACCGCCGGACCCGACGAGGCGCTGCTGGACATTTACCGCAAGTTGCGTCCGGGCGAGCCGCCCACCAAGGAAAGCGCACAGGCGCTGCTGGAAAACCTTTTCTTCAAGGTCAAGCGTTACGACCTGGCCAAGGTCGGCCGCTACAAGGCCAACAAGAAGCTGGGTCTGGCCCTGCCGCACCGCAACGGCGTGCTCAGCGAGGACGACATCGTCACCACCATCGACTACCTCGTCCGGCTGCATGCCGGCGAGACAACGATGCCGGCCGCCAACGGTGTGCCCGGCGACGTGGTCCCGGTGGAGACCGACGACATCGACCACTTCGGCAACCGCCGGTTGCGCACCGTGGGTGAGCTGATCCAGAACCAGATCCGGGTCGGACTATCGCGGATGGAGCGGGTCGTTCGGGAGCGGATGACCACTCAGGACGTCGAGGCGATCACGCCGCAGACCTTGATCAATATCCGTCCGGTGGTGGCGGCGATCAAGGAGTTCTTCGGTACCTCGCAGCTGTCCCAGTTCATGGACCAGACCAACCCGCTGGCCGGGTTGACTCACAAGCGACGGCTGTCCGCGCTGGGTCCCGGTGGCCTTTCTCGGGAACGGGCCGGCTTCGAGGTCCGCGACGTGCATGCGTCGCACTACGGCCGGATGTGCCCGATCGAGACTCCAGAGGGCCCGAACATCGGGCTGATCGGGTCGTTGTCGTCCTATGCCCGGGTCAACCCGTTCGGCTTCATCGAGACGCCCTACCGCAAGGTCGTCGACGGTCAGGTCACCGAGCAGATCGACTACCTGACCGCCGACGAAGAGGACCGGTACGTCAAAGCGCAGGCCAACGCAGTGCTGCAGGAAGATGGCTACTTCGCTGAGGAGCGCGTACTGGTCCGACGCAAGGGTGGCGACGTCGACTACATCGACCCGCAGGGGGTCGACTACATGGACGTCTCGCCTCAGCAGATGGTCTCGGTAGCCACCGCGATGATCCCGTTCGTCGAGCACGACGACGCCAACCGGGCTCTCATGGGCGCCAACATGCAGCGTCAGGCAGTGCCCCTGCTGCGCAGCGAGGCGCCTCTGGTGGGAACCGGCATGGAGCTTCGGGCCGCGGTAGACGCCGGCGACGTCGTGGTGGTCGAGAAGGCCGGCGTGGTCGAGGAGTTGTGCGCCGACTATGTCACCGTCATGGCCGATGACGGCACCCGACAGACGTACCGGATGTACAAGTTCCACCGGTCCAACCAGGGCACCTGCAACAACCAGCGGCCCGTCGTGGCCGAGGGTGATCGGGTGGAAGTCGGCCAGGTGATCGCTGACGGGCCGTGCACCGACAAAGGTGAGATGGCCCTGGGTAAGAACCTACTGGTGGCGATCATGCCGTGGGAGGGCCACAACTACGAAGACGCGATCATCCTGAGTCAGCGCATCGTGCAGGATGACGTGCTCACCTCGATCCACATCGACGAGCATGAGATCGACGCCCGGGACACCAAACTCGGCGCTGAGGAGATCACCCGAGACATTCCGAACGTCTCCGAGGAAGTGCTGGCCGACCTCGACGAACGCGGCATAATCCGGATCGGCGCCGAGGTTCAGGCCGGAGACATCCTGGTCGGAAAGGTGACGCCAAAGGGCGAGACCGAGTTGACCCCTGAGGAGCGCCTGCTGCGGGCCATCTTTGGGGAGAAGGCTCGCGAGGTCCGCGACACCAGCCTCAAGGTGCCGCACGGCGAGACCGGCAAGGTCATTGGGATCCGGGTCTTTTCCCGCGAGGACGACGACGAGCTGTCGCCCGGCGTCAACGAGCTGGTCCGGGTGTACGTCGCGCAGAAACGCAAGATCCAGGACGGTGACAAGCTCGCCGGTCGGCACGGTAACAAGGGTGTCATCGGCAAGATCCTTCCGGTGGAGGACATGCCGTTCCTGCCGGACGGGACGCCGGTGGACATCATCCTCAACACCCACGGTGTCCCGCGCCGGATGAACATCGGGCAGATCCTGGAGACCCACCTCGGCTGGATAGCCAAGCGTGGGTGGCGGATCGACGGTGAGCCGGAGTGGGCGTCTCGGCTGCCTGAGGAGCTATACCAGGCCGAGCCTGGCACCGTGGTTGCCACCCCGGTGTTCGACGGGGCCAGGGAGGAGGAGCTCACCGGTTTGCTCAGCTCCACGCTGCCCAACCGGGACGGCGACCAGATGGTCGGACCCGACGGCAAGGCGCAGCTGTACGACGGCCGTACCGGTGAGCCGTATCCCTTCCCGGTTGCAGTCGGCTACATGTACATCATCAAGCTGTTGCACCTGGTCGACGACAAGATTCACGCTCGTTCGACCGGTCCCTACTCGATGATTACGCAGCAACCGCTGGGCGGAAAGGCACAGTTCGGTGGTCAGCGCTTCGGTGAAATGGAGTGCTGGGCGATGCAGGCCTACGGGGCGGCTTACACCCTGCAGGAACTGTTGACAATCAAGTCCGACGATGTACTTGGCCGGGTCAAGGTGTATGAGGCCATTGTTAAGGGCGAAAATATCCCCGAGCCTGGAATTCCCGAGTCGTTCAAAGTGTTGCTCAAAGAGCTGCAGTCACTGTGCCTCAACGTCGAAGTGCTCTCCAGCGACGGGGCGGCGATCGAGATGCGGGATTCCGATGACGAGGATTTGGAACGGGCGGCTGCCAATCTCGGCATCAACCTGTCTCGCAATGAGTCTCCGTCGGTAGACGACGTCGTGCAGTAACCGGCTCCCAGACCGCGTCCGGCGCGGGGGTGGACCTCCCGCCCGCCCTCGCGCCGACGCACCATACATCAAGTTTTCTATAACCAGTGTGTTCTACAACACAGGGGAGAAGGAACGACACGTGCTTGACGTCAACTTCTTCGACGAGCTCCGCATCGGTCTTGCGACCGCAGAAGACATTCGCCAGTGGTCCTTCGGCGAGGTCAAAAAGCCGGAGACCATCAACTATCGCACGCTCAAGCCGGAGAAGGACGGGCTTTTCTGCGAAAAAATCTTCGGTCCTACTCGGGACTGGGAGTGCTACTGCGGCAAATACAAGCGCGTTCGCTTCAAGGGAATCATCTGCGAGCGCTGCGGCGTTGAGGTAACTCGAGCCAAGGTACGCCGTGAACGGATGGGCCATATCGAGTTGGCCGCGCCGGTGACTCACATCTGGTACTTCAAGGGTGTCCCAAGCAGGCTGGGCTACTTGCTCGACCTGGCACCCAAGGATCTTGAGAAAATCATCTACTTCGCGGCCTATGCCATCACCGCGGTGAACAAAGACGAGCGGCACAACGATCTCTCCACTTTGGAGAGCGAGATCGGTGTCCAGCGCAAGCGACTTCAGGACCGCCGCGACGCGGATATCGAGGCGCGCGCGCAGAAGCTTGAAGCCGACCTGGCGGAGCTGGAAGCCGAAGGCGCCAAAAGCGATGTGCGCCGCAAGGTCAAAGAGGGCGGCGAGCGTGAGATGCGCCAGCTCCGCGACCGTGCCCAGCGCGAGGTCGACCGGCTCGATGAGATCTGGGAGACGTTCACGAAGCTCGACGTCGGCCAGCTCATTATTGATGAGCTGCTCTACCGGGAGCTCTACGACCGCTATGGCGACTACTTCACCGGCGCCATGGGTGCCGAAGCGATCCAGAAACTGATGGAGAACTTCGACATTGACGCTGAGTCGGAGAATCTGCGCGAGACCATTCGCAGCGGCAAGGGACAGAAGAAGCTGCGCGCGCTCAAGCGCCTTAAGGTTGTCGCGGCTTTCCAGATCACCCGCAACAATCCGATGGGTATGGTGCTGGACTGCGTGCCGGTGATTCCGCCGGACCTGCGCCCCATGGTGCAGCTCGACGGTGGCCGGTTTGCGACCTCTGACCTCAATGATCTCTACCGCCGGGTGATCAACCGGAACAATCGGCTCAAGCGGCTCATCGACCTGGGCGCGCCCGAGATCATCGTCAACAACGAGAAGCGGATGCTGCAGGAGGCCGTTGACGCGCTGTTCGACAACGGTCGTCGCGGCCGTCCGGTGACCGGCCCCGGGAACCGCCCGCTGAAGTCGCTGTCGGACTTGCTCAAGGGCAAGCAGGGGCGGTTCCGGCAGAACCTGCTTGGCAAGCGGGTCGACTACTCCGGCCGCTCGGTCATCGTGGTTGGTCCACAGCTCAAGCTGCACCAGTGTGGCCTGCCCAAGCAGATGGCGCTGGAGCTGTTCAAGCCATTCGTGATGAAGCGCCTGGTCGACCTCAACCACGCGCAGAACATCAAGTCGGCCAAGCGGATGGTGGAGCGGCAGCGTCCGCAGGTGTGGGACGTGCTTGAAGAGGTCATCACCGAGCACCCGGTGCTGCTGAACCGGGCGCCTACCCTGCACCGTCTGGGTATCCAGGCCTTCGAGCCGCAACTGGTCGAGGGCAAGGCAATCCAGCTGCATCCACTGGTGTGCGAGGCGTTCAACGCGGACTTCGATGGTGACCAGATGGCGGTGCATTTGCCGCTGTCGGCCGAAGCGCAGGCCGAGGCGCGGATCCTGATGCTGTCCAGCAACAACATCCTGTCCCCGGCCTCGGGTCGCCCGCTGGCCATGCCCCGGCTGGACATGGTGACCGGGCTGTATCACCTCACCAAGCTTCGCGATGGAGACACGGGTGAGGGCCACTCGTTTTCCTCGCCTGCCGAGGCGTTGATGGCGCTGGACCGCGGCACGATCGCGCTGCAGGCCAAAATTCGAGTCCGGCTGCGCAATGTGGTTCCGCCCGTCGCTGAGCAGGCGCACCTGCGGGAGAGCCAAGGCTGGGAACCCGGACGCCCATGGATCGCGGACACCACCGTGGGTCGGGTGCTATTCAACGATTTATTGCCCGCCGATTACCCGTACATCAACGACATTCTGCCCAAGAAGCGCCAGGCGGCGATCGTCAATGATCTCGCCGAGCGGTACCCGATGGTCGCCGTCGCCCAGACACTGGACAAGCTCAAGGACGCAGGCTTCCACTGGGCCACCCGCTCCGGTGTGACGCTGTCCAGCTCCGATGTGGTGGTGCCAGCGGCCAAGCAGCAGATCCTCGACCAGTATGAGGCCAAGGCCGACCAGGTCGAGAAGCGCTACCAGCGTGGCGTGCTCTCGCACGATGAGCGCAACGGCGAGCTGGTGAAGATCTGGTCGCAGGCCACCGACGAGGTCGCCAAGGCGATGGAGGCCAACTTCCCGGAAGACAACCCGGTCTTCACGATCGTGTCCTCCGGGGCGGCCGGGAACATGACACAGGTCCGGTCCCTGGCCGGGATGCGCGGCCTGGTCTCCAACCCCAAGGGCGAGTACATCCCGCGCCCGATCAAGCACAACTTCCGCGAGGGCCTGTCCGTGCTGGAGTACTTCATCGCCACGCACGGCGCCCGCAAGGGACTGGCTGACACCGCGTTGCGGACCGCCGACTCTGGGTACCTGACGCGGCGCCTGGTGGACGTCTCGCAGGACGTCATCGTGCGGGAGCACGACTGCGGCACCGAGCGTGGCATCCAGATGCCGGTCACCGAGGCGGGCTCGGATGGTCGGGCGATCCGGCATCGCTATGTGCAGACCAGCGTGTACGCGCGCTGCGCCGCGGAGGACGTGCTGGATGGCTCCGGCTCGGTCGTCATGCCTCGCGGAGCCGACCTCGGCGATCCCGCAATCGACACGCTGTTGGCTGCCGGTGTGCGGCGAGTCAAGGTGCGCTCGGTGCTCACGTGCGAGTCCGCCGACGGCGTATGCGCGATGTGCTACGGCCGGTCGATGGCGACCGGCAAGCTCGTCGACGTAGGTGAGGCGGTTGGCATCGTGGCTGCCCAGTCCATCGGTGAGCCCGGCACACAGCTGACGATGCGTACGTTCCACCAGGGCGGGATCGCCGGCGAGGACATCACCACCGGTCTACCTCGGGTTCAGGAGTTGTTCGAGGCCCGGGTGCCCAAGGGGATGGCACCGATCGCGGATGCCGACGGTCGGGTGCGCGTCGAGGACGGCGAGAAGTTCTGGAAGATCACCATTATTCCGGACGACGGCAGTGAGGAGATCGTCTACGAGAAACTGTCCAAGCGGCAGCGACTCGCAGTGATCAGTGTCGACGGCACCGAGCGGCCACTGGCCGATGACGACCACGTCACCGTCGGGCAGAAGCTGCTCGAGGGTGTTGTCGACCCCCACGAGGTGCTGCGGGTGATGGGACCGCGGGAGGTACAGCTGCACCTGGTTCGCGAGGTCCAGCAGGTGTACCGGTCGCAGGGTGTGGACATTCACGACAAGCACATCGAGGTCATCGTCCGGCAGATGCTGCGCCGGGTGACGATCATTGATTCGGGCGCTACCGAGTTCCTGCCCGGTGGGCTGGCTGAGCGTGGTGAGTTCGAGTCGGAGAACCGCCGGGTGGTCGCCGAGGGCAGCGAGCCGGCCTCTGGCCGTCCGGTCCTGATGGGGATCACCAAGGCGTCGCTGGCGACCGAGTCGTGGTTGTCCGCGGCATCGTTCCAGGAGACGACCAAGATCCTCACCGACGCGGCGATCCAAGGCAAGAGCGACAAGCTGCTGGGCTTGAAGGAGAATGTGATCATCGGCAAGCTGATTCCGGCCGGCACCGGGATCAACCGATACCGCAACATCGAGGTGCAGCCGACCGAGGAGGCCCGGGCCGCGGCGTACGCGATCCCGTCCTACGACGACGGCTACTACTCGCCTGACGTGTTCGGTACCGGAACCGGCGCAGCCGTCCCCTTGGACGACTACGACTTCGGACGCGACTACCGCTGACGCATATCGACATTTAGCGGGCTCAGCGGGGTTATCAGAGTATCGAATAGCCCCGCTGAGCCCTCTCAATGCGGATCGGTAGGTGTGACGTCCCAGTCGGCGAATACGTCGGTGGTGTCGGCATCGGACTTCGGTGGCGGCGTCGGCCGGTCGGGACGGGTGCGGGAGAACCGTGGCGCGGGGGCCGCCTGAGGCACCCCATCGACAGTGATGACGGTGCCGCGAGCCGCGATGTGCGGGTGCGCTGGCACCTCGGCGAACGACAGTACCGGTGCCACGCAGGCGTCGGTGCCGTCGAACACTGCCACCCACTCATCACGGCTACGGGTGGCGAACACGTCGGTGAACCGCTGGCGCAACACTGGCCAACCGGCCGGGTCGAGCTGCGCCGGCAAATCCTCGCCGATCAGCCCTAGGCCGTCCAGCAGCACCGCATAGAAGTGTGGTTCCAGCGCTCCGACAGCGACGTATCGACCGTCGGCGCAGGCGTAGGTGTCATAAAACGGAGTGCCCGAGTCGAGCAGGTTGCTGCCCCGCTCATCGCTCCACAATCCGCACGCGCGCAACGACCAGAACATCTGGGCCAGCACGCTGACCCCGTCCACCATGGCGGCGTCGATGACCTGACCGGCACCGGAGCGGTCTCGCTCCCACAGCGCGGCCAACACGCCGACGACCAGGAACATCGAGCCACCGCCGAAATCCCCGACGAGGTTCAGCGGCGGCACCGGCTTGCCCCCTGCAGTCCCGATGGCGTGCAACGCCCCGGTGAGCGCAATGTATGTGATGTCGTGGCCGGCCCGCTCGGCCAGCGGGCCGTCCTGCCCCCATCCCGTCATTCGGGCGTACACCAGCCGAGGGTTGCGGGCGTGGCAGTCGGTGGGACCGACGCCCAGCCGCTCGGTGACACCGGGACGCAGACCCTCGATCAGCACGTCGGCCCGCTCCACCAGCCGCAGCATGGTTTCTCGCCCGGCGGGGTTCTTCAGGTCGAGCATTACCGACCGCCGGCCGCGGAGCATCTGATCGCCGACGGTGGGGGTCAGCTGCAGGAGCTGCTTGCCTTCGAAGGGTCGTTCGACCCGTATCACGTCGGCTCCCAGATCCGCTAGCAGCATCGTCGCATGAGGAGCTGGGCCGATCCCGGCCAGCTCAATTACGCGCAGCCCGACCAGCGGACCCGGCATGGCTGCCTCCTCGTTCCGCTGGTCATCAACGGCCGCCGACGCCGTGGAATGCGTGAACCAGGGTAGGCGTTGAGGTAACTACCGGCAGTTTGGTCCAATGTTCTTGACCCCGTTTTGACCCTTGGTAAGTCGCCCAGGTATCCTTGCCATCGGTCCCGACTCCGGTCGGGCCGCTCTGTATGCCTGTTGGTGGTGCACCGCTGGTGGTGTGGGTCGAAAGACTCCCGCCTCCGGATCTGGCGCCGGTGCCGCCCAGCTCCCGTCGGGTTTTGTACCCGACCGAGCGGCTGGGCTCACAGCGACACGCCCGACCTCGGGATACGGAGTTACCGGCTGCGGAGCACGTCGTGACCGGCCGGTAGCGCAGCGCCAGATGACCCTGTAACGCAGATGACGCAGTAACGCAGCACCACATGACAGAGAGCAAGCCGGAAGACGACGAAAGCTGGTCCATGCCTACCATCCAGCAGCTGGTCCGCAAAGGCCGCGAGGACAAGCTCGCGAAGACCAAGACTGCGGCGCTGAAGGGGAGCCCGCAGCGGCGGGGAGTGTGCACCCGGGTTTACACGACGACCCCGAAGAAGCCGAACTCGGCGCTGCGCAAGGTCGCCCGCGTACGCCTGACCAGCCAGGTCGAGGTTACGGCTTACATTCCGGGTGAGGGCCACAACCTCCAGGAACACTCCATCGTCCTGGTCCGCGGTGGTCGGGTGAAGGATCTTCCCGGTGTCCGCTACAAAATCATTCGCGGGTCGCTGGATACTCAAGGTGTGAAGGGCCGCAAGCAGGCCCGTAGTCGCTACGGCGCGAAGAAGGAGAAGGGCTGATGCCTCGCAAAGGTCCCGCCCCGAAGCGACCACTGCACTCCGACCCGGTCTACGGAGCGCCGATCGTCACGCAGCTTGTCAACAAGGTCCTCGTCCGAGGCAAGCGCTCGGTGGCCGAAAAGATTGTGTACCAGGCACTGGAGGGTTGCCGCGACAAGACCGGCACTGACCCGGTGGTGACGCTTAAGCGCGCGCTGGACAACGTCAAGCCCGCGATTGAGGTGAAGAGCCGCCGCGTCGGTGGCGCTACCTACCAGGTTCCCATCGAAGTACGGCCGGTGCGCTCCACCACGCTCGCGCTTCGCTGGTTGATCACATTCTCCCGGCAGCGGCGGGAGAAGACCATGGTGGATCGCTTGATGAACGAACTTCTCGATGCCAGCAACGGCCTCGGGGCGAGTGTGAAGCGCCGCGAGGACACTCACAAGATGGCCGAATCGAACAAGGCCTTCGCGCACTACCGCTGGTGACGACCACGGTTAAGACCGACACAGTCAAGACAAGCTAGGGATGAATTCTCGTGGCACGTGAAGTGCTGACTGACCTCGCCAGGGTCCGCAACATTGGGATCATGGCGCATATCGACGCCGGCAAAACCACCACTACCGAACGGGTCCTGTTCTACACCGGGATCAACTACAAGATCGGTGAGGTGCACGACGGCGCCGCAACGATGGACTGGATGGAGGAGGAGCAGAAGCGGGGCATCACCATCACCTCCGCCGCGACCACCACCTTCTGGGCCGATCACCAGATCAACATCATCGACACCCCCGGCCACGTCGACTTCACGGTGGAGGTGGAGCGCTCCCTGCGCGTGCTCGACGGCGCGGTGGCCGTGTTCGATGCCGTCGCCGGCGTAGAGCCCCAGACCGAGACGGTGTGGCGCCAGGCCGACAAGTACAAGGTCCCCCGCATCTGCTTCATCAACAAGATGGACCGCATCGGCGCCGATTTCTTCCAGGCCGTCGACCAGATACGCGGCCGTCTCGACGGGTCGCCGGCGGTAGTGCAGATCCCCATCGGGGCCGAGGGCGGCTTCCGGGGCATGATCGACCTGATCGGCATGAAGGCCCTGGTGTGGTCCGAGGGCATGGGCGAGAGCTGGCGGGTCGACGAGATCCCGGCCGAGATGGCCGAGCAGGCCGAGCACTGGCACAGCCAGCTCATCGACGTCCTGTCGAACCACGACGACAACATCATGGAGAAGTACGTCGCCGACGAGCCCATCACCGCCGACGACCTCCGCAAGGGCCTCCGGTCGGCCACCATCGCCAACATGATCGTGCCCGTGCTGTGCGGCTCGGCGTTCAAGAACAAGGGTGTGCAGCCGCTGCTCGACGCCATCGTCGACTTCCTGCCCAGCCCCATCGACCTGCCGCCGGTCACCGGGCTCGACCTGAAGGGCATCGAGGAGCTCGACCGCCCGGCCGACGACAGCGCCCCCTTCTCCGCTCTTGCCTTCAAGATCATGAGCGACCCCCACGTGGGCAAGCTCACCTACTTCCGCGTGTACTCGGGCACGGTGAAGAAGGGCGACGCGGTAATGAACTCCAGCAAGGACCGCAAGGAGCGCATCGGGCGGATCCTGCAGATGCACGCCAACCACCGAGAAGATCGCGACGCCGCCTTCGCCGGTGACATCGTGGCCCTGGTCGGCCTCAAGCAGACGACCACTGGTGACACGCTCTGCGCGCAAGGCGCTGCGGTCGGCCACCATCGCCAACCAGGTGGTGCCCGTCCTGTGCGGCTCGGCCTTCAAGAACAAGGGCGTCCAGCCCCTGCTCGACGCCATCGTCGACTTCCTGCCCAGCCCCACCGACCTTCCTCCGGTGGTCGGCCTCGACCTCAAGCGCATCGAGGAGCTCGAGCGCCCGGCCGACGACAGCGTCCCGTTCTCTGCCCTGGCCTTCAAGATCATGAGCGACCCCCACGTGGGCAAGCTCACCTACTTCCGGGTGTACTCGGGGACGATCAGGAAGGGCGACGCCGTCCTCAACTCCACCAAGGACCGCAAGGAGCGGATCGGACGGCTCCTGCAGATGCACGCCAACCACCGCGAGGACAAGCAGGCCGTCTTCGCCGGCGACATCGTGGCCACCGTCGGCCTCAAGCAGACCACCACCGGCGACACGCTGTGCGACCCCGACGCGCCCATCATCCTGGAGTCGCTCGAGTTCCCCCAGCCGGTGATCC
>JBHEMR010000028.1:0-4515 GCA_046262495.1 Pseudonocardiaceae bacterium
GCAACTTCACCGCACTGCCGACGCTGCCGGCCCATCGCGCGGTGCCGTGGGTCGATCAGCTGCTCGCCATGGACTACGACAACCCAGCGCACCGGCCGATCCTGGAAATGGAGGGCCTGCGCCGGTGGGTGCCCCCGCAGCCGGAGGGCTACCAGTCGCTGTTCGAAGCGGTCAAGGAACAGAAAATCCCGCTGCGGTGGTGAACCAGGCGCTGGTGCTAGACCTCGTCGAGCAGACCGGCACGGTCGCCCGCGGCACCACGATCACCGTTCGACTCGATGCCGACGACCTGGACCGCGGCACTGAGCTGGTGTCCGAGGTGGTGCACGCGGACCGAGAATGACCTCGTCGAGGTTCGCGGTGGCGTGGCCACCATCCGCCGCGGGCGCAACCCAGATCCCCCGCGCCGGGCTGGCAGCCGACCGGGTGCCCGGGACCGGCTGTGGATCTACACCAACTTCGACTACAACCTCGCCTGCGACTAGTGGTGTGTGCGGTCCTCGCCACAGACCGCTCGCCGGGCGCTGGGCGTCGATCACGTGCGCAGGCTGGCAACCGAAGCCCCTGACGCCGGGGTGCGGGAACTCCTGCTGACCGGGGAAGTGAACCGTTCCTGCTGCCCGACCTGGACGAGTTGGTGGCGGCCTGCACCGCCACACTCCCGACCACGTTGCTGACCAACGGGATGCTGTCGCGCGGACACCGGCTCCAACGGATGGACCGCACCAGGCTGGTCCTGCAAATCAGGCTGGACTCGCCGACCCCAACCCGTGCACGACCGGCATCAGGGTGCCGGCTCCTGGGCTCAGGCCGTGACGGAATCCGTATTCGCCCAGTCCGCCGGGTTCCGGGTCACGGTCGCGGCCACGCTGCCACCTGATCAAATCAACCAGCTCGGAGGGTTCCGCGCCGTCCTCGACTCGCTGCACATCGACCGCGACGACCAGCGCATCCGCGCACTCGCCCACCGTGGCGCGGCCCAGACCGGGCTGGAACTGACCGCCAAGTCCCTGATTCCCGAAGTCACCCGTCACCGCCGACGGGGTGTACTGGCACCCCGTCAGTGCCGAGGGCCGCCGATCAGCTGCCCGCGACCTGTCCCGCCGCGCGAGGCGATTATCGAGGTCCGGCGCCGCGTTATCGAACACCGCGCCCACGCCGACGCCGCGGCACATGTGTTCCCCTGCGCGTAACCCTGTCGCTGTTTCACCCGCTGTCAGCGCGCCGGGTTACCGCCGCTGACCCGGTCAAACCTAGCCTTCGGCGACCGGCGGGTCATGCCTCGTGGCTTGTAGACCGCCAGGATCGTGGCCAGCAGCACCACCAGCAGCGCGGCGCCGGAGTGGACCACGTGGCTGGGATTACGCAACACGGCGAGATCGACGCCAGTGAACGTCGTCTTGGCCGCCACGTCCGCGAAGGGGCCAATCTCCTGGGTGTAGCCCAGCAACACCAGGTTGGCCATGAGATTGAGCAGGAGCTTGGCGATGACCCAGTAGTGCCGAAACAGACCCCACGGAGTGCCCCATGACTGGATCAGCCCGGTGAGCAGCGACGCAAAGGCCAACGGGACGATGACGTACCAGACCGAGAACTGCATCACCAGATAGGCCGCGCGCACCAGCGCCACGTTTTGGCTGGTCACAGCCGCGACGGCGACGGCGAGGTAGGCAACGATCGCGCCGAGCCAGCCCACCGACGAAACAACATGGGTGGTCAGAGCGAACCTGCGCAGGGCAGGTGTCATGGTCATCCGTGCGCACCTTCCGCGACCACGCTGTGAGCTGGCGGGCGACCCCCGAGGCCACCCGAGGGTAGGTGGCGACCGGGACCATGGCGACCACCGCCGAAGACCATCAAGGCGACCACGAGCAGCACCACGACGATCGCGATGGCCCCGGACACCGTCACCCAACGCGGGGTACCGCTGCTCGACCCACGATCACGCCGTCCGGGTGCGCCCAGATCGTCGGTGGCGGGGTTGCCGGGCGGATCAGCCATCTGCATCTCCTCTGCTCGCGGCGGTATCCGCGATGACGCCACACACGTTATCGAGACATTCTGTCCGTGTCGAGGCAGCGTGTAACCTCATGACGAGGTACGTCTCGTATACTGCTCAGGTGCCGAGACTGTGGAACGAGACGATCGAGGCACACCGCCGCGAGGTGCACGACGCGATCCTGACCACTACATGGGCGCTGGTGAGCGAACGCGGCCTACGAGCTGTCACCATGTCCCAGATCGCCGACCAAACCGGCATCGCGCGTGCCACGCTGTACCGCTATTTCCCCGACGTCGAGGCGATCCTCGGTGCCTGGCACCACCACCACATAACCGGGCACCTCGAACATCTCGCTCAGCTCCGCGCCCAGCCCGGCGACGCCGGCCAGCGGCTCGAAGCGGTGCTCGAGGCCTACGCCCTCATCACACACCGCCGCGAGCGCCACGGCGACGAAATCGGGTTACTCCTACATCGAGGTGAAGATGTAGCCCGCGCGCAACAGCAGCTCATCGTCTTGATCCAAGACCTGTTGACCGAGGTCGCCGAGACCGGCAACCTGCGCGACGATGTCGCGCCTGACGAGCTGGCCAGCTACTGCCTCCACGCCCTCAGTGCCGCCGCCAGCCTGCCGTCCGAGGCTGCGGTCCGTCGCCTCATCACGGTCACCCTGACTGGCCTGCGGCCGCCGGGCTGATCCGCAATTCGTCGTGCCAAATCTGCGAGACATCGCGCCGGATGCGTCAGATTCATTGAGACTGCGTCAGCGAGCGAAATCAGCCGTGCCCGACACCTGTCGTGCCTGGATCGGCGCCGGAATCGGCCACTGAGCTGCGGATCTCCGCGGGGCGCCCCGAGTGACCCCAAGGGAATCGATGGCCATCGCCCGTTCACTGTCCCCGGACCAGTTCACCACCTCGCTCGACCGGCCGGTGCCTTGCACGGCTGTGTGACCTATGTATTCGACGTCCTCGCGGTGTAGTCGCCACGTACGTACGGCACCTGTGGCTTCCGGATCGACCACGCCGCACCTCCAGCGCGGGCTGGTCAACTCCGGTGGCCGTCCCCGGTCCAAGTCACCCTCAGTCAGCGGCGCACCTATCACACCGCCACGGTGCCACGAACAGGTGGCTCGATGCGTCGGCCACACGCGTGCATGTCCGACCGTGCTGGTTACTCATGCAAGTTCGAGGCCCCGTAGGCGATGCCACCACAGCTCAGTGTGGTTATCGGTCCTTCGGAGAGTGCTTGGTCGGTGCGCGGGCTGCGGGCGAGGGCGGCAAGGTGGGTGTCGGTGCGGGCAGGGTGAGGGTGAGTAGGGCGCCGCCGTCGGGGTGGTTGGCGGCGGTGAGGGTTCCGCGGTTGCGGCGGGCGAGCGCGGCGGTGATGGCCAGGCCGAGGCCGGCGCCGTCGCCGGTGCGGGCGGGGTCGGCGCGGGTGAAGCGTTCCAGGGCGCGGGGCAGGAAGTCGGGGGCGATGCCGGGTCCGTGGTCGCGGACCTCGATGTGCACTCGGTGGTCGCCGGCTGCGCGGCCCGGCCGGACCGTGAGGGTGACCGGGTCGGCGCCGTGGCGTAGCGCGTTGTCGACCAGGTTCGCGACCGCGCGGGTGAGGTCGTCGGTGTCGACGTGGGCGGTGAGGTCCTCGGGGCAGTCCAGCAGCAGAGCGGTGTCCTGGTCGGTCGTGGCGGGGTAGCGGTCGAGCGTGGACTCCAACACCGGGTGTAGCGGTATGGCAGGGCGGGGCGTGGTGCGTTGGTCGGGGGGCTCGGGTCGATCGGTGGCGGCGAGCAGCAGTAGGTCTTGGGCCAGGCGGGAGAGCCGGTCGGTTTCCTCCAGTGCTGAGCGCAGTGCGGCGGTGAGCTCGGCGGGTTCGCGGGGCCGGTGCAGAGCGAGTTCGAGTTCGGTGGTGAGCGTGCTCAGCGGGGTGCGCAGTTCGTGGCTGGCGTCGGCGGTGAATTGCCGCTCGCGGGCCAGCGCAGTGTGCAGGCGGCCCAGCAGGGCGTTGAGGGTGGTGCCAAGTCGGGCGATCTCGTCATCGGCCGGGGAAACTGGAAGCGCAGGGTCGGGATCGGCGGGGGTGATGGCGGCGGCGCGGGCCCGCATCCGCTCGACTGGTCGCAGCGCGCCCGCGGTGAGCAGGTACGCACCGGCGGCGGCGGCGAGCAGGACCAGGGGTAAGGCGAGGGCGAGTTCGCCGCGCAGGTCGACCACCGCGGCGTCGCGGCCGGTGAGGCTCGTGGCCACCACGGCCAACGTGGTGCCGCCGCGGATCGGTCCGGCGAGAATGCGGACCGGGCCGGGCAGCCCCGCGACGGTGCCTCGGTCCACGCGGAACTCGCCTGCTGCACTGGCAGCGAGCTCGGCCGGGGTGAGCAGCGCTCGGCCACCCAGCGCCGCGGAACCCGACAGGACCGCGCCAGTACCGGCATCCAGCACTTGGGCCGCGGTGTCCGAGCCGGCCCGCGCGGCCACCGGCCCGCCATCCTGGCTCGCCGAGGTGCTGGACTGCAGCTC